>CALVWC010000008.1 GCA_944364445.1 uncultured Clostridia bacterium
CTTGTGTCAACCAAAATGGAATAATTGTTAAGTGTTCCTGCAGTGTTGCCTTCAATGTATGCGCGCACTTCATAACTATTATTTGGTGTCATGTTGTATGGCGCGATTGTGGCAATCGAGGAAATTACAACATCGCTATTCACCGTTTGAGAAGTGGTTGAACTCATTTCAAACTGAGCTGGAGAATAAACATAAGTTCCACTTTCGTTTGAATAAAGCGTGTATTCTGCTGATTGATTTAAAATGTCATAACTAAAAAGCATCAAAGAGTTTGCCAAAACCTCTTTTCTCTCTTGACGAACGCCTTCAAGTTCTTCAGCGTTTTCGTCCTGATCATAGTAAGTGGTGTTGTCAAAATATGCTAAATAATCTTCATAAGTCCAATTTCTAATCTCGTTAAATTCATCTGCTTTTGAATTTAAAAGAAGGAAGTATTTCATGAATTGGTATTCATAAATTTGAGCATATGTCAAACTTGCTGTGTTTTCATCTGTTGCTTTAACCTTGTTTACAAGTGCCTCAAAAGAACCAAACGCTTGATATTCTGCCACAGTTTCGCTGTTTTCAATTTCTCCAACAAGATATTTTATGTTGGCAAGTTGCAAACTATAGTCGTCGCGAGGAGCTAAGGATAAATCTGCCACTGTGATTTCAAAATTCAAAGTGAAATATAGCACTTGAAGTTTGCCATTTGAATATTTTTGCGAAACATCGGTTAAAGTGATTGTTCCATCGATGGAATATTTTCCAACATTGATATTTTGTAAAATGAAATTGTTATTAGAATAGGAAACATCATCGTTGTTTGCAAATTCTATGGAAACTTCCACATCGTCATATACGCAAGTTAATTCTTCGCCAATCGTGATGTTTGTGCCTTGGAAATTGAAATGTGATAAAGGCACATTCGTTTGAAGCCCTGTGTATTGTGTGGTGAAAGAATTTTCCACACTAACATCTGCTTCGCCGTCATAAATCCAAGTTGCATAAAGTGTGATTGCACCCATAGATGCCATTTCTACTTCAGTGTATCCACCAATGGTGTAATCAACAAAGCCAGAAATACCCGTGTTCAAAATTGCGCCGTCACTTAATCTAAAATACTCCAATTTAACATCGTTGTCTGCTGGAAGGAAATAGCCGTCAAAAATGAAGCCGTTTCTTTCTGGCACGATGTCGCTTAGCCCAGTGATTGCCGTGTTATAGGTTATTCCAGAAATGATGTATTCTTCTTCGCCTTGATAATTTCCAGAGTTGAACACCAATTTTATGTTATATTCTTTTGCCTCCCAAATGGCATAAAGTGTGATTTCATCATCGCCCTCTTCGCCAGTTCTTAAATTTGAAACATTTTGATTTGGCTGATATGACGTTCCTTTGCCGTCAATTTGAGTGTTCCATTCCACAAAGGAATATCCTGTGATTGCAAAGCCGTTTTCTGGCAAAATTGAGCCAATGCCATAGGTCGCCACAACACTTTCTGTTCTTCCAGTTGCCACGCCATAAACAGAACTTCCCTCTTCGCCTTGGTCGGCGCTATTAAAGTTGATGGTGTAGGTATTTGCCATCCATGTGCGAGAAATTGTGATTTCATAATCATATTGTCCGAAGTTTTCGCTATCTTCAGAAACAGCAAAGTCTGAAGTGAAATATGTTCTGTCAATTCTGTGATATGTCAGCGCGATTGGAGTTGTGTTGTTTGCAATCCATCCACTTGCATAATAGCCAATCACATCATTGAAGTGGTCGTTCAAAACCACGCTGTCCATGTCGCTGACAAGATAATATCTATTATACTCTGCCTGTGGAGCAGTGCTTTGTTTTAAATATTCAGCATTAAACTCGAGGTTGGTTTGTTCGTTGTAATAGAATTTAAGTTGAACAGTTTCGCCTTTAGGAATTTGATTTCCGTCAATATCCGTCACATCTAAGTCTGTGCCAGAGGTGATGTTAACCAAAATCGTTTTTTGTTCGATGATTGGAACAAGATATATTGTTTGATTTTCAAGTTCAACGATATCGTTATAGAAAACTTCTTTTAATGCCTCAGCCTTAAAGGTCATAACATCATTGCCGTCTAAATCTTGTGCAATGGTGACTGGACTATTGTCATCCTCTGCATAAAAGATTTGATAGAAAATATCTTCGCCTTTATTTCCTTGTGTGTTAAAGTAGTTTTCTTGTGTCATAAGAGCGACACCCACAAAGCGATAGTATCTTGAAAAACCATTTGCTTCCATTTCAAAAACAAAGTTGTTGTTTTCCACTAAATCGTCAATAAGTCCACTTGCATTTGTTGGATTATTACTATAATAATAAATTCCTTCCACCAAACTGCCTTCGGCAAGCGAGCTTGAAAGAGCCTCTGTGTTATAGAAATATCTGTAATCAGCATTTCCATCATCTTCCCAGCCGTTATAATGGTCGATGGCATATCTATCCATGGTTGCAATATAGCTTACATCCTTACTTGTGTATATCGACTGAATACGGAACATATACCTATCAGCGTCAGCGTCAAAATACATAAAGCCATCGGTTTTTGTTGCACTTGACAAATTATATTCGCCGTCATCGAGATAGCCACCAAATTCTTTTGCAAAGTCAGCAATCGTGCTGTTTTCCGTGCTAAATTCTGAATCGCCTAAGGTTAGATAAGTGTATGTGTCATATTCTTCATCATAAAGCCTGAAGCCATAGAAGTTATATCCCAAATTGGTGTTAGTGTCTGTGCTTAATTTAAAGCCGTCGTTAGAATGGAGTTCGATTCTGCTTCCTTGTGAAGTTTCTTCGCCGTCAATAATTGTTGATAATTGGCTTGTGTGGGTATCGTCGTCATATAATAGAGAGGTTGGAGTGTCTTGTTGTCTAAACTTTGTTTCCACAATAGCACCATATTCCACTTCTTTAACAACAAAAGTTATCATAAAATCATAACTTGGCAATGCAAAAGCTTGACCATAATAATTATAATTTAAATTGAAGGAATATGCCGTTTTGTTTTGTCTTTCGTTTCCGCTGTTGGCACTTTCCACTTCGAAATAACTATGAACTGGTTCTTTACCTTCTTCTCTTTTAGGATATTGTTCTAAATTTCCTTCTTCATCGGTGCTTGTGATGTTGATATACACAAAAGTGTTATCTGATAATTGATAAGAGCCGTCATCTGCAACTGAAATTTCGCCAAAATTAATCCCGTCACCGATATTACCTCTGAACGACCATTGATAGTCATAAGTGTTGACAATGGTAAATTTAATGGAATTATTTTGAGCATATGTGTTAACTCTTATTGGATTGGAAAGTGCGTCAACAAGCACATTGTTTGAATTTGTTATGTAAACGCTTGGAAGTTCTCTGTCAGTTATCAACTGATTGCCACTTTCATCCACAAGTTGAACATAAAATCTTGCAGTTGTGTTTGCGGTGGAAACATTTATGTAATCAGTATCTTCTCCTGCTGCAGAACCGATATATGCATCCAAAGAATAGAAGTTGTCGCCACCCAGTTTTGCACGAGAGAAATCGTAATAAATTTTTTGATAAGCATCTTCAACATCTTCTGCATGAACTAAAACTTCAAATTCACCATCACCAGTTTCATCAATTGGTCCTCCGCCATAGTCAGTTAAAATCACATCTTCCGCCTCAGTGGAGAAAACAAGCCCAAACTCAGCGTTTGTAAGGAAATTTATGTTGTAATATGATTGTGTGTCAGAGGTTTGTTTGTCCTCATCACAAGAAATTGAAACTAATCTGTCAATAAATTTAAATGTATAATCGCCATAGGATATGGACTGCTCTAAGGCATAAGCAGAAACCCCTGAATTCTCTCTTCCTTCCACAAGATAAAGTGACATTGTGTGAACATTGGTCGCCTCATCAAAACTAAGTTCATAGGCATAATATATGGAAGTGGAAGCATCACGAACGATGAAATATTCCTTATCATTTATTGTTAGATATAAACTTTCTCCGCCAACATTTTCAAGTGCTGTCACCTCGCCAGAACCAAAATCGTTATTTGTCACAATCATATAGTCGTCAAACATATTAAGACCAAAGTAAAGGCTGTTATTGCTGAATGCTGCACCAATAGCTTGATTATAAACCCCAACACTCACAAAACCTTTGCTGGTTAAAACTTCAAGATGATTTGGATTTTCTGGCTTGGTTGGCATGGTCAAAACATATTTTACCGTTTTATCCACAGTCAAATCAAAATCATTTCCAGTTCGAGTCACGCAAAGTTCAAACTCACCACTGCCAACAATTTGCGACAGCGTGTAAACCACATAGTATTGACCATAGGTATTTTTTTCTTGCCCGCCACGAAGTTTCCTCATCTGACCATAACTATCAATATAATTGACATTACCTCCCTCTTCATTATGGAAGCCATTGTCAGCAAGGTCATTATAAGGATCACCCACCAAGCCATTGTGAAGGTCAAACATAAAGCCATTTCTTAATGTGATTGTGATGAAAATTTCTTCGCCGTATTTGTCAACATCGCCGGCGTTATAAGTGAAATTGTAAACACCATCACTATTCAAATTTCCGTCACTTCTTGAATATCTAATCGCTCTTGTTGTTCCAGAAACCACAACACTTTCAATCGCCTCTTCCCAAGTGAAACGATCAGCATAATCAATGTCATTTTTTTCAGAAGCATCCAAAAGCGACAATTTGATGTTGTAATCTTCGACGCCTTCCCATTCAACATAGTAAACATCTTCTTTGTTTAAGAAGAAACCAGTGTCATCTCCACCTGTAGTACCATAAATGTTTTCTCCACCATATTCAAAGGTTGGATTGCTTGGGTCAAGCGAATTTGTTGTGATTTCTTCCCAAATTCCAATAACACGATGACCTTCTCTTGCAAGTCCACCTTCACCTATCGAATCTGTTAAAAGGTTATTAAATTCTTTAATACTCCAAAAGGTGTTATATGCACCCTTAATTGATTCATACTTATCTTCATCTGGCTGACCATTTTGACCTGTGACCTTTGAATAATAATCAGGTTTTACACTATTATAAAATCTTTCATAAGAGTTATAGTAAATCTTATATTCAACATCTGGCATTTTTTCCCACTGAGCGATAATTCCGTTTGAAACAAGGTTATATAGATAAGAATTGCAGGAAGTTTGTTCTGTGAAACTTACCCCTGTTCCTGAAATCAAAAATCCGTCGATTCGATATCCTTCTTTCACAATTGTGTTTGAAGTGATTTGCTCCAATTCGTCACTTAAAGTGTCGGTTGGAAGGTCAATGATGTAATTTGGGTCAAACGCTCTTATATCTTCAAACATAGCACCAGAAACATTGCTTCCAGTTATGATAAACTCTGGCACGCCTTTATGAACTTGATAAATTCCATCTTTTCCACAAATATCATAGTAAGCACCGCCATCAGTGTTGATGCTGACAAGATATCCTCTACTCGTGGTGGCTCTAGATGTGATGTTTGCTCTAACATTTGTGCCTGAAATATTGTTCTTTCCATATATAATATAAGAATTTTGGCTATCATAGATGGAATATTCACCAGTGCCAGAATAATCAGCGCAGTTGATGACATATGAATTTTCCATTCTGCCCACCAAGGTGGCAAGGTCTGGATTTGTGGAACTTTGACCGATATATTTTATTTCGCCGACGATTACATCGCGGATAATTGCGTTGTCAATCGAACCAAAAAGGCCAACCGCTTCGCCATATTCCACTTGAAGCGAGCAGTTTATGCCTGTGATTGTGAAATTATTGCCGTCGAAAACTGCGTTTTCAAAATCGTATCCGTTTATACCGATTGGGTCCCACGCTTTGCTGGAAAGGTCAATGCTGTTTTGAAGTGAAAAGTATGTTATGCCATTTGTATCTTTGGAAAGTGTGCCTGAAATTTTTCCGTTATATCTGTCAGCAACTCGAGCTAAATCTTCCGCTGTATAAATGAGATATGGATTGTCCTGCGTTCCACCACCCAGCCACAAACTTGAAGAAGTTGTGTTGTTGTCGCCGTTTGCCAGCCCAATATCAACTGTGTTGATTAAATATGGATATGCGTCATTAAATTCATTGTTGATTGCCCAAATTGATGAAGAAAAATTGAGTGTGTTAACAACAAAATCTATGTTTGTTGCTTTGCCGTCTAGATGTGCCACTTTCGTTGCATACCTATAATCGTCGCCTTTATAGCCACCGTCCACTAAAATGGCATCGTAATCGTAATACACATTAGAAAGCGAGCAACTGGAAGAAGAGAAATTGATAATTTCGCTGAAAGTGTAATATTCATTTGCACCTTGATCAACATTACCCACATTAAAAGCGTTTTCAATTAAGCCATTTGAAATTGTTGTGCCTGTTGGATTTGCACCAAAGCCCACAATTCCACCCACATACACATTAGGTGAAGTTGAACCAGAGGAAAGCGAAGTCAAATTGAAATCGCCTTTATTATAAACACTTTGAAGTTTAAAATAGTTCCTGTTGGAAGTTGTTGAAGCATAGCCTAAAATTCCGCCAGCATATGTATTTATCGACTTAACAACAATGCTTCCAGCGTTATATGAATTTGTGATGTTTAGATAAGCGGTGGTTGTAAGCGAACTTTCGCTTCCCACAAGTCCACCCACATTGATGTTTTGAGTGCCTGATGACTGGCTGTAGGAGGACGAAATTGTGCCTTCGTTGAAACTTTCACTTATTGAAACTTTGTTCGCTGTGCCACCCACAAGCCCACCAACGTTAATTCCACCAACAACGCTTGCATAGTTTATGGATTTTGAAATCGTTCCTCCTGTCGCTTTTCCCACAAGTCCACCAACATTTGTGGCGGAGGTTGCTTGCACATTTCCGCGAACAGAGCAGTTTGTTATGTTGCCTGTTAATTCGCCAGCAAACGCACCAACATTGGTGTAATTGTTAGCAGAAATGTTGACGCTTGATAAATGCAAGTTGTTAATCTTTCCGCTTACCGAAGAAAATAATCCTGCACTTCCATTTCCAGAGGTTATGCTAAGCCCAAAAATTGTGTGACCTTGACCATTGAATGTTCCAAGAAAAGAAGTGGCAGAAGATGAGGTTGTGGAACTTTTCCCGATAGGCGTCCAAGCCCTGCCACCAAGATTGATGTCGGTGGTTAAATATATCGTGGCATTGCCATAACTTGTGCCATTTCGCACAGTGTAAGCAAAATACGAAAAGCCGTCCGCTGAATGTATGTAATATTTATTGCCGTCCTTATAAAAATCGCCAGCAGAGGCGGAAGAATCATAATTGCCGTCCCAAACGCTGGCATCCTCAGTTGACGCATCTGCTAAAAAGATAGGTGCTTGAACAAATAGCGACCCAAACACACCACCCAAAAGAATGATAAATGAAAAAATAAGACTTTTAATTTTCATGTGCACACCCCATATCACACAAGATTAACAACCTTAAATTGTTAAATATATTATACTAAATATTGTAATCAAAAGCAAACATTTTAAACAAAATATGAGAATATGTATATTAAAAAATTTTAAGCAATCTTAAACTATTTTAAAAAAATTCTTTTAAAAACAAAAAAATAAAAGAAAAAATTGGATAAAAATAAAAAAATATTAAAAAATTCATTAAAATTAACAAAAAATGCACTTTTTTTCGATTTTTTTATGATTTTTTAGCAATTTTTTTAAGTTTTTTGAAAACATAAAAAATATTTTTTAATCACAGAAATTTAAACGATAAAAAATAAATAAAAAAATAAGCAAAAATTTGCCTATTTTTAAATATTAATTTTTCTTTTAAACAATTAAAGAAATTCTTTCTCGAACTTTTTCTTCGCCTAAAATTGTCATAATTTCGTATAAATCTGGCGAATCTTTATGCCCTGTGATTGCCACACGAATAAACTCGCATACCTTTGCCACATTACCTTTATAGGTATTTGGATTTTGCTTATATAGTTTATTGTCAGTGGCATAACCTAAAACACCTGCCATTTCTTTAATCTTATCAAACCAAATTGTTTTATCTGAAAGGTCAAGATATTTTTTATACGCTCTAAGCACTTCTTCAAACTTTTTTCTTTCGCTTTCATCGATTTGATAATTTTTTGGCGCACTGAACATATAGTCGAAAGTGTCGAACACCATGCTCCACTTGTAAACATCCTTTCTTGGCTTTGGTTTTTCACGGTCGATGTTTAAAACTTTCACAACATAGTCTTTATCTTTCACTAAATAGTCAACATTTTCTTCTGAAAACTCTTTCGCCCAACTGAGTAATTTTTGATAGCAGGTTTCGGCTGTGTATTTGGAAATGATATCTTTTGAAATGTCGTTTAATTTTAAAATGTCAAAAACTGGACGATTGGCTGTGATGTTGAAGCCATCAAATGGAAATTCGTCTATGCTTTTATCTGGGTTTTCCTTTCGCCAACCTTCAAACTTAGAGTTGGCAAGATTGGTCAAATATTCAATAAGCGCTTCTGGCTCATAACCTTCTCTTGCAAAGAAACGCATATCAGCCTCTGCATCAATACGCTTTGAAATCTTGGTTTTTCCACCATTTTCGCGGATTTTGTTGATAAGTGGAGTGTGAATATATTTTGGAAGAGGGAAACCTAAAGCCTCATGAATTTCAATGTGAAGTGGGTAGGACGGAATCCATTCTTCTCCTCTCACAACTGTGGTTGTGCCCATAAGAAAATCATCCACAGCGTGTGCAAAGGCATAAGTTGGCATGAAATCGCTTTTAAGAAGCACGGCATCTTCGCCGTTCTCTTGAATTTCAAGTTCGCCTTTCAAAACATCCTGCACTTTAATTTTGTTCTGCCCATTTCCCTTAGATTTAAGTTTAATGGCAAAAGTTTTGCCGTCTTTTAAATACTCTTCAATCTGCTCGAAAGTCAAATTACGGCAAACATCTTTATCTTCGGTTATTCCAAGAGAAAACATTTTTTCTCTTTTTTCTTTCACATCATTAAGCCCTTCGGTCTTTCGGCAAAAACATGGAAAAGCCTTTCCTTCTGCCACAAGTTTTTTGGCATAGGCTCTATAGATTTCCTCTCTTTCGCTTTGGAAATATGGACCATAATTGCCAACAACTTTCACACCTTTTTCTTCATATTCGTCTGGCAAATAGCCATAGCGTTTCAAAGTTTCAAGAATTATGGTGCTTGCGCCGATAAGTTCACGCTTTTTGTCGGTATCCTCAATGCGAAGATAGAAAACTCCACCGCTTCGTTTTGCGATGTTGCGGTCGATAACACACTGAAAAAAGCCTCCAATGTGCATAAAACCTGTTGGGCTTGGCGCAAATCTTGTCACTTCAGCGCCTTTTTTCAACTTGCGTTTAGGATATTTCTTCTCGATTTCTTCCACTGTTAACTTGTTGTTTGGAAACAACAACTCACTAAGTTTTTTATAGTCCATTTTTCTCTCCTTTTATCTTACTGCACTTTCAAGATAGTCTAAAAATTCTGATAATGAAACCTCCACAAATTGCTCAACTTTTTGTAGGTATATTTCTGCTCTGTCGTTTGCCTCCATATATCTTGTTAAATCATTATCATAATCCACTGAAAGCGTTCTGATATCCAAGCCGTCAAGCGCTTCAAGATAGTCATTAAGTTCCACATAGAAGATGTCCGCTTCTTCTCTTATCGCCTTGATTTCTTCCACCGTCACCGTATCGCTTAATTGTGCACCTGATAATTGCATGATATAAACATATTCTGTTAAATCATTTTTCAAATTTTCAACAACATTTGCAATGCGATTGAATGTTTCATTTTGGTCTGTTTCATAAAAGTTGAAAGAGCCGATTTCGTTGACATATAAGTTGTGAAATGCTGGCAAAAGTTTGTTTAAAATTGTGTTTTTCACAAGTTCAACATTAGAAATTTCCAATTCTTCCAGAGAATCTAAAATTCCAACCGAGTCAACGGCACTGGAAAGACGCTGAGAGAGTTGCACACATTTATCTACAAATTTCACATATTCACGCTTAAATTCTCTCAGCCTTGCAAGTTTAACTTCACTTGTTGGAGCAAGATTTTGGAAACTTGAATTTGAAAAATCGGATGCCAAACTATTTCGTGCTTCCACAAAAGTTTGAATGCTGTTTGTGAAGTCGACGATTTTGTTGTTTAAGTCCTCCATTTGTCCGCGAGTGTCACTGTTAAGTTCTTCATCTGTTAGATTTGTGATAACGCCATAGTTTTCTTCGATATAACTCATGGAAAGAGAGAAAACGGTGTTATAAAAATTGTCTAAATCGGTGTAGTTTGTTGTGCCTGAAGAAATGTATCCGTCAATAACACTGCCATAGGAAATGGAAAAATAATTTACATCATTTATGTTGCTTTCTGTTTTATTAAAAACATCGTCATGTTCGCTTAGCGCCGTGTTCATCGCTTCAATGTTTTCCAAAATTGTTGATGTGGATGGTTCATTACATCCCGCAAAAGTGAAAACACACAAAAGGCAAACCGCAATCATAATAACCGAAAGAAAAGTTTTCGTTTTTGTCATACTTCCTCCTTATAAAATTCCCTCTATGAGTTTACCATAGTAAGAACTGCTCTCGCCTTTTTCTAAGATATCTTTTACATAACCTTGAAGTTGAGTGCTGTATCGATACGACATAATTTGATTATAGTGATTAGTTAAATAACTGTTTGCCATTGTGAAAGCAGTGCTAACACTGGTTGTGCTTCCCTGCCAATTTTCGTTCGCTTCGTTAAGATAGAAATTGATTGTGGAAAGAATTAAAGCAGAAAAATCGTTGCTGGCAACTTTTGAATCCACACTTGAAACAAAAATTGGTTGAAGCGCAGAAAATGCCAAGTTGTTATAGTTAAGAAAATCTTTCACCATAGATTCAACATCATCCCAAGTGCGTGCCTGCCAATAGTCACTTCCAGCAACCAATTCGCTGTTAGCGTCAAGATAGGAAACAATTTCGCTTGCCTTGCTGTTTGCAGAATTTAGGTTGTCAATCGCCTGATTTCTGTTTTTTGCATAAACATCATTATAACTTGAAAAGAGGATTTGTTTATTGTAAAATTCGCCAATAATAATATAGGTTTCATAAAGTTTTTGTGCATTTAAAATTTCGTTTTCATCACTTGTTGTAAGAGAGGCTTGACTTAACATCACATCAAAATATTCGTCAATTTTAAGATATGTGTCGCCGTCATCTTTCAAATAGCCTGTTTGCACATTCGTTTTAACTGCATTTGATAAATCTTCCGTGTCACGCTCGCTGAAAAGATTGATAAACACAATAGTTAAAACCACTGCAACAATAAGAAAAATTATTGTTATAATTATCCACTTTTTTTTCACTCTTCACCTCCGCTTCGTTTTGGAATACTTGTGTAGGTTGTAAATTCTTTTATCCATTTAAGTTTAATTTCCCCAGTGCGTCCGCTTCTGTGCTTGGAAACAAGAAGATAAACTGTTCCTGGATCGTCCTTACTAATCACATCGTTATACATTTCTGGATTATACAAAAACATAACAATGTCGGCATCCTGCTCAATTGAACCAGAATCACGAAGGTCAGACATAATTGGTTTGTGGTCGCCTTGCCTTTGGTCTGGCAGACGCGAAAGTTGAGAAAGCAAAAGAATTGGCACTTTAAGTTCTTTGGCGGTTGTCTTTAAAATTCTTGTCATCTTTGTCACTTCTTGAGTGATGTTTTCCACACTTTTTCCGCCCATCGACATAAGTTGAAGATAATCGATGACAATAAGGTCCAACCCCTCTTTCACCTTAAGTTTTCGGCACTTCGACAAGATATCAAGCGGTGTCACCTGAGTGGAATCACTTAAATAAACCGAACTTTGAGCCAACTTTTTCTCTGCCGTCCAAATCCTCTTCCACTCTTCTTGATCCATGGAGCCATTCAAGATGTGAGAGGCATCCACACGCGCAAGCGACGCAAGCGCCCTTTGCATAAGTTCTTCTCTGCTCATTTCAAGGGCAAAGATTGCCACTTTCTTATTTTCTTCCACTGCTGCGTGCAAAGCAATGTTCATGGCAAAGGAGGTTTTTCCCACGCCCGGACGCGCCGCAAGCACCACAAGTGTGCCTTTTTGAAGTCCATTTGTAAGTTCGTCAAGCTCCTCAAAGCCAGTGGGAACACCTCTGAGTTTTCCATGATTTTCAGCAATTTCGCTTATCTCTTTTAAAACATTTGTCAAAACTCCGCCGGGTTTTCCAATAATCTCAAGGTCAGAGGAGTTTTTGGTTTGCGCCATGTCAAATATGATTTTTTCGGCTTTTTGCATAGCCTCTTCTTCATCGTTCAAATTGAAAGCGTTTTCAATGATGTTTTGCCCGCCTTTAATTAAACTTCGGCGCAAAGAGTTGGAGTAAACAATGTCGTAATAATGTTTATAGTTGGCAGCGGATGGAACGACATTTGTCAAAAAGGTTATGTAGTCAATTCCGCCCACTTTTTCAAGTTCCTTCTCCACTTCAAGTTCACTTGTCAATGTGACGAAATCGACAGGGATATTCTTTGCAAAGATGTTTTGCATAGCCTTAAAAATTTTACGATGTGCTTCGGAATAAAAATCGTCGGCATCCAAAGTGGTTAAAAGGTCCACTTGTGCATCTTGGTCAATGAGAACACAACCAAGCACTGCCTGTTCCGACTCTAAATTGTTAGGTAAAACTTTATACTCAGCCATAAATTCTCCTTACTGCTCTGAAAATGGGTCTTTCTTACCACTTTCTTTCAGCCTTTTTTCCTTTCGCTTTTCAAGAACGGAACAAACATACATAAACACGCAAAAAAGCGCCAAAAGCATGACCACAAGCACCAACATATTCGCCCATTCAGGCACGCCAACGCTATATAAAACCACCGCAACAACAAGCACAGGAATAAACACAATCAAGCAAAACAAGCCCAATTTTTTCAATCTATCTTTAAGTATCATGCGGTCGGACATTTTCATATTCTCTTTTAGTATATCAATTTATTTATTATTTGTCAAATTTTCTTTGAAAATATGTTTGAAGAAAGGAAAAAGAAAAATCTGCCAAAGCAGATTAAATCTCTCCGCGGAGCATTTTTCCGCGTTCTCTTAAACGCATATTGTGGTCCAAGATTATCTTTCTTATTCTAATTGATTTTGGCGTCACTTCCATATACTCATCATCACCCAAAAATTCGATGCAGTCCTCCAAACTCATAATTCTTGGCGGAGTTAAACGAAGCGCCTCATCACTTCCAGACGCACGCATATTGGAAAGATGCTTACGTTTGCAAACATTGACAACTATGTCGTCGCCCTTAGGATTTATCCCCACAACCATGCCAGCATAAACGGGAGTGCCAGGACCTATGAAAAGTTCTCCGCGTTCTTGTGCGTTATATAACCCATAAACAATCGCCTCGCCTTCCTCGTGAGCAATCAGTGCGCCAAAATCACGGCGGTTGATTTCCCCCTTATATGGTTCATAGTCATGGAAAATTGAATTGATGATTCCTTCGCCACGCGTGTCTGTTAAAAACTCGCTTTTAAAACCAAAAAGTCCGCGAGATGGAATTAAAAATTCCATTTTCATTCTGCTTCCGTGTGGCGTCATGCCTTGAAGTTCACCTTTTCTGACACCCATTTTGTTCATAACTGTTCCAACTGAGTCCTCAGGAACATCAAGATAAAGCCTGTCGATAGGTTCGCACTTTACGCCGTCTATTGTTTTAAACAAAACTTTTGGTTGAGAAACTTGAAATTCATAGCCGTCACGACGCATATTTTCAATTAAAATGGAAAGGTGCATTTCTCCTCGACCGCTCACCTTGAATTTGTCGGCTGTGTCGCCGTCCTCCACACGAAGAGAAAGGTCTTTGACTGCTTCCTTATAAAGCCTGTCGCGTAAGTGCCTTGATGTCACAAACTTGCCTTCGCGTCCTGCAAAAGGGCTGTCGTTTACCATGAAAGTCATTTCCACTGACGGCTCGGCTATCTTGACAAATTCCACTGGCTCAACATCAAATTCGTCGCAAATTGTGTCGCCAATCGTCACATTGTCAAGCCCTGCCACGCAAACGATTTCGCCAACAGTTGCCTTTTCCACATTAACACGCTTTAAGCCCTCGTAAACAAAGAGGGAAACAATTTTCGATTTAACCTTTTTTGTTTCATCATGATAGTTGCAAACCACCACGTTTTGACCAACTCGGATTTCCCCTCTTTCCACTTTTCCAACTGCAAGTTTACCAACATAGTCGTTGTGTTCAGCAGAAGAAACAAGCATTTTAAGACCTGCTTTTTCGTCGCCCTCTGGTGCTGGAATGTGATTTATTATTGTTTCAAAAAGCGGTTTTAAATCTTCGCCCATTTTGTTCATATCTGTGGATGCAACACCCATTCTTGCTGAAGCAAAAACAAAAGGAGAATTGAGTTGTTCTTCGTCTGCATCAAGTTCCAAAAATAGTTCCAAAACCTCGTCCACAACTTCTTTAATTCTTGCGTCAGGTCTGTCAATCTTGTTCACCACAACAACAACTTTAAGTTTAAGAGCAAGCGCTTTTTCCAAAACGAAACGAGTTTGAGGCATTGGACCTTCAAAAGCATCCACAACCAACAGAACGCCGTCCACCATTTTAAGCACACGCTCCACTTCACCACCGAAGTCAGCGTGCCCCGGGGTGTCGACAACATTGATTTTCACGCCGTCATAAAAGCATGAGGTATTCTTGGAAAGGATTGTGATACCTCTTTCTCTTTCAAGCGCATTGGAATCCATAACTCTGTCTTCCACCACTTGATTATCTCTGAAAACACCACCTTGTTTAAGCATGACATTCACAAGCGAAGTTTTGCCATGGTCAACATGGGCGATGATTGCAACATTTCTAATTCCTGTGTTCTTCATATTTTCCCTCTCGTAAAAAGATTTCCGATTACTTATTATAGCACTAAAACCTAAAATTTACAAGATATATTTTAATTTTTTTAATAATTAATGGAAAATATTAAGAAATCTCGCAGAAAAATAAACGAAAATTATATTTTTCCTCTATTTTTTTCTCTTTTTTTCATAGCAATTAAAAGCACTGCCACCACGCCGATTGTGACACAAAGTGCCGTCAAATACCACCAGCCACGATTGACTGTTTGAAGAAAATATTCAATTTTTTCGCCATTTAAAATTTGGTCATAGGTCTTTTCAAAGATGTTGAAATATAAACCATCATCTTCAAAGAAATTTTCACTGCGCAAGGTCTTTGAGTTGGAAATGATTGCATATGTGAAAGTGGAATTATCAAAGGTTTGCGACAGGTAATCTTGCTTTTGAACATCGATGTTGAATGTTTCATAAAAAAGGTTTAAAGCGTTTGTGGAAATGGCACGAAAGGCATCGGCAGAAGTTTTTGAAAATGGAAAAGAGGTTTGATAATACGCTTTTGAAAGGAATAATCCACTTGTTTTGTATGGCTCTAAGGAAGCACCATTTCCAAAAAATTCATGAAAAGCGTCCAAAGTGGTGAACTTAAGTTCGAACCCAACGGCATCATGGTTGGAATAATATTGCACCTCGGAAACTGTGGCGTTTTCAATGTTTTCAACCTCTAATGAATAGGCATCTCTTAAAACTCCCACGTTTCCCTTAAGAAAAAATCTGTAAGCAACAAGCAAAGTGCTGTCGATTTGAACATCGCTAAAAGCAGAAGAATTCACTGGAAAAAGATAGTAAAAGGAGTTATTCTGCCCATAAGAAAGCCTTAAAAGTTGATAGGAATTGGAATTTATTTCCACCTCTTTTTCTTTCACGCACCCAAAAAGGAAAAATGGACAAAGACAAATTAAAAATAAAAGAAAGGCTTTTTTCATAGTGTATTTCTATTCAAAAACCTTTCTATTTATTACTTTAAACTGGAATAAATGTGTCTTGTGTGGTCAAGTTTCCCTCTTGGAAATTCACGCCTTGCACACATGATGTGGCTGTGTTTCCATTCGTCGTTCCACGAGCATAACAGGAAATTCCTGCGATATAACCAATATGACCATTCATTTCAGGGCAATTTATGGTGAGTATGTATCCCTCTGCCACAGAATTGCCAGTCACAGAACCACTTGTTGTTGAACCCACAGTGATACCCGCAAGTTGATGAGTCGCCTGACTTGTGGAAGAAAGGTTTAAAGTTATGTTGGCATTTATGCGCGAATTGGAAATTGTGGCGTAATTTGTGAACACAAGCCCTCCAATGAAGAAGTTTTGCATGTAAGTTGTTCCGCTTGAAGAATCGGAAAGGGTGATGTCGGAAACCACTGCACAACTTGCCACTGTTCCTCTGTTCATAGCGGTTATTCCTGCATAAGCACCAATTAATCGTGAATTTGCTTCATAAACAACAAGCGTGGAAGTGAAGCCTGAAATGTTTACATTGGAAATTGAACCATAATTATCTATGGCAATTCCGCCCACTAACAAGTTTTCCTCCACAACCTCCACTCCAACAAAGTTTGCCTCCACCGTTAAGTTGGAAATTGATGCGGTGCTTGTTAAAATTTCGAATATTCCTGTTCCATATCTAAAGATTGTTTCGCCTGTTCCGCTTGTTAAACTTGGAATTCTGTTATCGCCATCTCCTATGGAAAGAGTGGGAGTTAATGCCTCCACACCAGTTGCGGTGTAGGAAATTGTGTGTTGATTTCCAGCAATCACACCAGTGAAACGGCCACTAACCAAAAGGCCTTCAAATTCAATGCCAGAAATGTTTTGTTGAATGGAGAAGTGATAGATGTTTTCTTCTGTTTCATAAGCGCCACCATTTGTGTAGTAAGATATGACATCAGCACTTTTAACTGCACGATATTGAATATTTTCAAACTGCTGTGCGGTTTCAATTAGGTATGGATTTTCGCTTGTTCCATCACCACTTGCAAAAAGATTGAACTTAACAAAATCTTGCATAGTTTCCTCGTTTGTGTAAGTCAAACTTTCCGATTGCAACCCGCCATTTTCGTTCCTGACCGTCAAAGTGAGTTTAACATTTGAAATTATGGTTGGAGTAAATTCGTGCGAGGAGGTTTCATAACGCCTTGTGACAGATTCTGCACCCATTGAGTATGTGACATCTAAAATGTAAGTAAGCCCTGTTGTGTCGGCGAGATGATTTGACCAAGAGAATGTTTGACTTTCTTCATCCCATTCAATTAAATAGTCGTTTTTAGGGCGAACTAAGGAAGTTTCATAGACATCGGAACTAACAACATTTGAATAACTTTCCTCGTTGCCATTGTAAGCATAAACTGAAATATCCAAACTATCCTCAATTATTATGATACTTGCAAAACCATTAACAATTTCTGCCACTTCACTATAGGACTGCATCAGCGTTCGTAAGGTTTGATATTCTTGCATATTTCTTAAAATGATTATCTTCGAGTTATCTCTTGAAAGTTCCACACTGACTTGTTGTGCGGTTTCGCTCTGATATGTTAAACGAAGTCGAACATCAATAGAAGCGTTATTTTTGTTGTTAAAGTAATTTGCAAAATCCAAGGTCTCAAAATTGAACTCTTGAGTTTCAAAGTTTTCAGTGACAACTTCAAAACTGTCTGGATTAATTGAATAATCTTCCGTGGTGATTGGGCTAAGTTTGTATATATCAAGTGTTCTTGCCCTAGACTTAATTAAGTTAGCACCTGACTTTATGGCGTAAACATAAATGGTTTGTTCGCCGTTAAGTTCGCCGTCATCCTCAGTGAAGATGTAAGTGTTTCCGTCACGATAGATTTCTCCAACAATGGAATTACCCTCTTCATCTTCCACAATGAATGTGGCAGTTTCGGTGGAAGTTAAGGAGTAAGTCCAAGTGATTCTTCCGTCAATCACTGAAAGATTTTCCACACTTGGCGAGAATTCAATTCCTAAAACCGTTCTTCCGTTGGAGCGTAAAATGTGGGAAGTTCTGATTTCTTCGCCCACTTCATAATAGCACTCACAATTTGCGCCATAAGCATATCCGCCTTCCACAAGGCTGACAGAATTTCCGCTTGGTAATGTGACGGAAAGGAAAAGACTTAATGCCTGAATGGTTATTTGTGCTTTATAGACCTTGCCCACAACTTCCTCTGGAAAATATTCTTCAATATCTGAAAAATCAAAGAAGGTGTTTTGTGTGTAGCGGACAATTTCACTTCCAACATTGGAGTTGGCGGTGCCAGTTAAAGTGTAAGTTTCTTCATAGAATTGAACAGCAACTTTGTATATAACTGTTTGGTCATCAGCCATTAATTCTCCATAAACAGCGTCGCCATTCCAATTCACAATGCCTTCGCTTATTGCAATATCTCTGACAGACTGAAGCATACGCGCGTCGATTGATTGAACATTAGATTTCAAACTGATGTTTCTTCCAACTGCACCTTGGTCGCTGACTTGCAAAGTGTAGGTATTTCGATTTGCCACACTTGGATTTAAAACTGCACTAAAGGAAGCAGAACTACCCAAACTTGAGAAGTTGTAAGAGGTGGCATGTTCTTCCGTCTTTTTATACCCCCACGCAGTGTCAGTGTCAACATATCCGGTTGTTCCAGCTTCATATGTCGAGCGAGTGGAATCAGTTTGGAAACGATAGGACAGCGTGTTAGATTGATTATTTGAAACCTCATATTTCATAAAGCCGTCGGCACTGAAAGTCGCACTATAGTTTTGTGAGTTTGCCCAATCATTGATAACAAGGTTGTTAAGGTCACTTGTTATGGAAGGATTGGAAAGTTTATAGACATTATTTAAAATATAAACTTCACTATCCACCCTGATTTCATTGCCCTCAATTCCACCAAAAACAACAAATTTCAAGTAGTCATATCGTCCTGCACTTAAATTCTCCAAACTGAACATTGCAGTGGATTCGCTGATTGCTGAAACATCAACATAGTCTGAATCTATGATTTCGCTGTGTTTGTAAATTACTCGTGTTGGCGTGTTTTGATATGCCGTCCACGATAACACACCATCGGTCACTGCAAAGTTTTGGCAAGCACTTAAAAAGACAAGGCTGAAATTTGTGGACTTGCTGGAAATGGAGAAATCATTTCCTTGAGCAAAAATTTCAAATCGATAGTCATTTTTAGGGAAAATTTCGCCATAACGACCCAGCAACGAATTTCCACCATTCATGTTGAGGTAAAGTTTCAAATAATCATATACGCCGTCAGCATCTTCATCCACACTTTGAACGCTGAATGATGTTGCTCCGTCATGATTAAGAAGAAGGGCATTCCATGAATTTCCGTCTGTTGTGCTTATCTCCACGCCATACTTTAATCCCTCATCTCCAGCAGAAACAATCTGCATGAAATAGCGTGTTGCTGGCGTTGTTGTGCCGTCCTCAGTGTAGATATTTGCTCGATTGATAAGAAGATAATAAGCATTTGTTGCGCCGTCTGGGTCACTTGTGTCGCTCTCTCTGCCTGCTGTCACGGTGACAGATTGATTGACATAGAAATCTTCCACTTCTTCGCCTGAGTCGTTTTCCTTTGTAAGTTTATACCAGCGTGACGTTAAGGTTGAAGAGCCACCCACAAGGCAATACTCAATTTCATATCGTCCTGCTTGAACAGCCTCAAACGCGAAATCGAAAATGTTGATGTAATTTCCAACACCACCAACTTCGCTTTCTAACATATTAAAGAAATCGTCCACAGTTCGGCCGTCCTCTCCGCTTGCCAAACTTTCTTTTAAAGCATCCCATACAGCGTCAAAATCCACCCCGTCAATTTCCAAGTTTTGAAGAAGATATTTGGCATTCACTTGCACAGTTCGCTGAAAAGCGATTTCTGTTTTATCGGCATCTCGATAGGAAGTAAACTTCAACTGAACAAAAATTTGATTGTTAACAAGGTCGATGATGTTCATGGTGAAAGGAAATTCAAAAGTGTTATGAACAAATTGATTTGCAGTTGTGGCATTGATTGCACCTAAATCGCTAAAAGCACTTAAAAGTTTATAGATGTCATTTGCCTCTGTGCTTTCCTCGCTGTTGCTGTTCCAGTTAATTGAAAGTTCGCCGTTAGAGTTGAGCGTCAAAAGCGAATTAAATTTGTTTCTCACAACCTCTTGTAATTCTCCACTTGCCGATTCCACATATTTAGGATTGGAAGCGATTATCCATGGGTCACTGTTAACAAGCACAATGGAAATATAATAAGCGCTGTTGTCACCACCTATATATGAAGCGTCAAGCGAGCGAGGACAGTTATCTTCTGTTTGATAGATTTGATAGATGTTGTAAAGGTTTTCGTCATCAACATCTGTGGCGTAAATATAGAATTTTTCCACCATTTCAGTGTGTTCTTCCGCTTCGTTAACATCCCAAAAGATGTTTCCTCCACTAAGATACAACCTTTCCGCCTCCAAGATTTTGGTAAATTCAAGTTCGCGGTCGTTAAATGTGGTTATATAGTTGCTGAAATATATATTTTCGCCGTCCGATTTTATCACGGAAATATAAAGTTTATAAACGCCATAACTGTGGTCAACGCTTTCGCGTCTTAAAATGTCAGTGAGGTTGAAAGATATTTCATTAGCCTCTTCGTTAATTATGCATTCATATGAATTTAACGCCACCTTACTAACATAAGTTTCATCGCCGTTTGAATATTCAATTTTAAGGTTGAAACCAACAATTTGATTTGGAGAAGTTTGGTCAAATACTATATAAGTTTTTGTTAAGTCAGCATCCTCACCTTCAGTTATTTTTCTGACATCTTTAACAACTGACGAATTATCAATCGTGAATTCAAATTCGTAAGGCTTGCTTATGATGTAGTTGTGTTCCTCGCTCGTTTGAAGAACATAGAAATATAGAGGTCCAGTTTCTGAGATTTCATAGTTATCAAAAATTGTGGAAGTGTCGACATCAAAAACATAATACGCCCCGTCAACTTGATAATTCGTTTGGTCGATGTTTAAGTTGACAAATTTTCCAAGTGAGAAAGAGTTTTCGGTGTTGACATAGAGTTTTGAATTTTCGCTTTCAAGTGAAACTGTGAGTTTGCTGTTATCCTCCACGTTTACGCCCACTGAATGAACAGGTGGAGAAATGCGGAAGGTGCGTTCGCTGGAAATATAGGCAGAATCGAGAATGAGTTCAATGCTGTCGTCGTTATAAGCAATTCCGTCTGTGGTGGCGTTGCCAAGCATGATAACTTGCAAGCGGAAAAGCTCTTGTGTGGTTATCTCGTCCACATTGGATAGTTCCACAACATAATAACTTCCATACCCTTCCACTTCTTGCCAAGCGGTTAGCGCATTGCCAGCAGTTGAGAGAATTCGATACAAATATCTTTCGCCGATTGTTGTGGCAAAATAAAGTTGACCGTCAGGTGAAACCATGAAATCTTCACCACTTTCTGCTGGGCTTAAGGTGTTTGCCAAAAATGTTGCCGAAACATAACGAATTGAGGAATTTGTATATATTGGATTATCTGAACAGCTGACAATTTCAAATCGCATATTCGCACCAAGCGTTATATAAGAGGAAAGAGAAGTATAGTTATCTCCAAAAATTTCATTCATAGAAACATCAGTGTCAAGAACTGTTGCTTCGCCCACAAAAACTTCCTCTTCGCCAGTGACATATGCTCTTATGCGATAGGAAGAAGCGTTGTTAACAACATCCCAAGAAAGTGTTAAAAGAGAATTATCTAACTCGTCACGGCTTAAAACAACATTTTGAACGCGACTAAGTCTATTCATAGAAACTTCAATAACGCTTGGAACAGAAGAGATGTATCCATTTTCCACCGCTGTTATCGTCAGAGTATAGTCCATGCCCGTTGCCCAAACATCTGGAAATTCAAAGAAATAGCTTTGTTCGCTTCCTATTGTGACTTTATTTGCACCATTTTCATCTGTGTAGGAAATTAAGTATTCAGTGCTTGTGGTGTTTATGGTGTTTCCAATTGTTATTCCACCATTTCCAATCGCGATGTTATTATTATAATTTGGGCTTGTTAAAATTTGATATTGCGCGCTATAAACCATTTCAGAAGAAAGACAATATTTGCCGTCAGCACTGAAATTGTTGATAAACGCTGAATAATTGATAATTCCGCCCATTTCCATGTTCTCGGCAAAAAATGAAGTTAAATCATAGGTTATCGTGCCGTTGTCAAGATAGTTTGAGGAAGGAATTAAGTAGAAGAGTTCTTTCACTCCTTCACCATTTGGCGTGTAAGTGATTTTCAAAATCACGCCACCAGTTGCATATTGTAAATCGTCAGGGCTTGCAAAGGAAATTGTGATTAAATTGTTGAATTTTTCCTCATCCGCATTTTGCGAAATGGATAGAAGTGGTGAATTTCTGTGAACGGTGACATAACTTGACGAAGATGGCAAGTTCACTGTGCTTGTGCCGTAAACTATGACGTTTGTGCCCTCGCCCACTGCAAGATAGTCGCTGTAAGTTTCAAAAGGTATGGTGATTAAGTAAGTTCCGCTGTTGTCGCACTCTTCTTGAGCCACATAACTTTCATGATCACCAAAATAGACGAGTAAGGTTTCGTTCTCTGAGTAAGACGCCGTCACTGTGATTTGCATATCTGGTCTTAACATTTCGTCGCATAAAGTGTCGTCTTCACTTCCTGTGTAAACAAAATCAATGTTCGTGATTGTTGGTGAGGTCAATTTGTTTAATGAGGTTTGAGTGTAAGTGTAAGCATTGAAAGTCGCTAAGCCGTCAATTGTGGTGGCAACATTATTGAAATAAACAACACCGCCAGCCGAAACATTATAAGTGTCTAAAACTGCATAAACATCAATGGTAATCTCGCCTTCAACAAGAGGATTGAGTGGATTAAATTTGCTAAGTTTTGAAATTGAATAAGAGTTATCCGTTAAATGAATTCTTGCCGTGTTGCCAGTGGAGTCTGTGAACACCAGCCTATAAGATAAACTTTGAAGGTTTGCTTCTTTACCAAATCTTTCAAACGAAATGGTGCTTTCGCTGTAGGTGATGTTGGTGTCCGCTGGTGCTAAGTTGGAAAGTGCTTGCAAAGTGAATGTGGAAGTTTCCGAATTTAATATATATCTTCCATTTTCTTTTAAGTCTTCCTTTCCAATAAATCTTAAAACATATTCACCAGACGAAGTTATGGCAATATTGAACGCTTCACCGCTATATTGAACAAAACTTTCTTCTGCCCTTTCAATTTGCACGCCAACTGATGCAACATAGTCCGCATCCAATGTGCTTGGTGAAACTTGAAGAGTGTTGCCACTTAATTTGACTTCCTTAATTGGAGAAAGAAGATATAAAATTATTTCATTTGAAAGTCCCGACTCCAAAAACTCTGGATTTGAGGCACTGACAGCAAAACGATGGTCTGTGGAAAGCGTTAAGGAGGATAAATCCACGCGATATGAAGCAGTTGGTGTTGTGGAAAGCGTTTCACTTGTGCTTAAATTGATAACAGAATAAGTTGTTTCCGCGCTTTCGCCAATCGGTGACCAAATAATTGAGTTTGATGCACTATCATAAGTTATTGTTGGGCTTGCCATTTTTTGAATTGTGAGAAGGTTTTTAGATGCGTCACTTTTCAAAGTCGCATATTTTGAAGAGAGATAGATAACTCCACTTTGGAAAGAAGTGTTGAAGTAATAAAGTCCAAATTCCACCTCTAAAGTTTGATTATATATGCTTGCAAAAGTGGCATTTTCCATTAAATTGGCAAGTAAAAGTTCAAAATCAATAGTGTAAGAAGAAGAGGTGTTTGAAAGATAACTTCCAGAAAGAGAAATTGTTTCGCTGTCGATAACCGCTCGCACTTCGTTTTCAAAATGCACAGTCACCTTGGTTTCGTTGGAGTTGACATCTTGCATGAACATATCAAGCACAAAGTGACCGTCACTTCTCGTTTCACCCGCCTCAAAAACAAGGTCGCCATTTCTATAGGCAAATTCGGTGGAGTTAGCAAGCCTTCTAACATTAAATGTGACTAAATCGCTGTCGAGATATACCTTATCATCCACAATTTCAAAGAGGTTATTTTCAAATTTGCTACCTTTAAGAAGAAAGGCAATTTCTGTGTTTGTGATGTTGGTGATTGGGAATTCTGCATCGGTGTTCGCCGTGATTGTTTGGTCATCAGGACTGTTAACATCATAAATTCTAATCTCTGTCACGCCTTCTCTTCCGCCAGAAAGAGTTAAAGTCGTCGTCAGTTCGTCGAAAAATAAATCAAAATAGTTAACGCTGGCAAGTTTAATAACTTCCAAATTGTAAACCGTGTCAAGATAGATTGTTGGGTCTGTTGAGCGCAAGGTGATTTCAATTAAAGCACCATCGTCGAAAGATTGTGTGAAACGATAGTTTGTTTCATTTTCGCCTAAGGAATAGAATGGCACAACCTCTTCGCCAATTTGCACGATTATGCTCTCTAAATTCTCAACATTATGTATGTTTATGAAATATCCCGTTCCGCCAGTTAGGTCACCAATAAAATCTTCGTTAAAGCCAAAGTTGAGTGTTGGCTTATCCATATATTTTGAGATATAGAAAACATTTTGGAATCTTTGGCTGGATAGGTGATTTAATTCGTCGGAAGGGTTGGCAACAATTTCAATGTAGTAATAATTTCCACCCACAAGGTCAATGCTGTTAGAGTTAGATGTGGTTTCCTCTAAGCTAAGTTCGCCTAAACTTTCCACGCCACCTTCAAACTGCTGTTTTGTGATTATGGCATATTTAACAAGATAGTTCTCGGCGCCGTCCACCTCATTCCAGGTGTATGTGATGTCAGTGGAATTTCCACTTTCACTTGTTGGAGTTTCCAATCTTGAAAGCGTTTTTTCGGTCATAGAAGAAATTGTGGTTAAATCATCCTCTCTTTGAGCCACCACTTTCAAAGTGACCTCATTTTCCACCTCTAAAACATCTTCCAGCCTGCCGTTAAAAGTGAAGGTGCCGTTTGAATATGTGTAAAGTGAGTTCTCCACAAGCACATCTATGCCAGAATTTTCCATGTAAAGAGCATATTTATCTGCTTTTTCCACAAGGTTAAAGGAAATTTGAGATTTTCCGTCTTGATAACTATGTTGAATTGTTTCGCCGTTTTCAAACTCGCTGAAAGCGGAAAGTTTAACAAAAGATATTTCATTGCTTTGGTTAGAGTTAATCACAACGCAATCGTCATCTTCAAAAATCACACGCTGTTCGGTTGGGATGTTGTAAACAATAAGCGAATAATCTCCAGCGTCGCTAACAACACAAGATGTGTCGGAAGTCATGGCGTCATCCAAAAATCCTTGATTTGTTTGAGAATATTCACCATTTAATAAAACTCTAAAATTTGTGGCAGAAACGGAATCTTCGGTGGTGGCGTGATAATTAAAACTTGTGCCATTCGGCTCGTTTTCACCTCTTCCAGAAATTTCAAGAGGAGAAAGCTTATAGATGTATCCAAATTGGGAAAGCGAACTGTTAGCATAGAAAACGCCTGCTGTGTCGCTTGCTCTTCCAATGGCGCGATATTCAAGATAGTGCTTGCCAAACTCTAAGCCTTCAAAAGTGGTGTTAGGCGTGTTGCTGTTCACAGAAAACTCTTCCTCGCCAATATAAATTGCCACCCTTGCAGAATTTTCTGGTAAGTTGAAACTTAAATATCCGCCTTCTTCGGTGCTAAATGTTGGAGTTGCAGTGGCGCTTTCGATTTTGTTTATCTCCACCTCTTCACTTTGCACGCTTATTCTCTCATCCTCGTCGCCGTCGGCGTCATGCACAACAACGCTGAAAGAGTAGGCCGTGTTTGAAGGCAAACTCTCCAAATTTGATGTCAAATAATATGAATTTCCTATCTGATGTTCAGAGAGAAGTTGATTGTTAAAATAAACTGAATAGTCCGCCCCTGCAACATTTGACCAAGTCATTTCACTTGTTTCAGAGATAAAGGAAAAATCCTCACGCAAAAGTTTTGGCATATATCCTAAATAAATTGTTTCAATGGTAGGAGTTGACGAGTCAAACTTTCCCTCGCCAAGAGCGGTGAGCGAAATTGTGTATCTTCCGTTCTCCACAAGTTGATAGGAATTAGTGTTTGTGGTTAAATTTTGAGAGGATGTTTCGCCAGTTTCCACATTTTCAAATTCAATTTCAAGAAGATACTCACTTGGCGATGTGAAATTCTCTGTTTCGTCAAATCTGTCAATCACTCTGTTCCAAGAAAGAAGCCCGTCATCGTTCATTTGAATGTTGGCAACACTTTCAAACTGCTTTTTCACAACAAGTTTTGTGCTGGCAAGACTGTTGCCGTTTAAAACTGCATACACATTTGTCTGGCCATGACTTGTTGGAGTGATTATGCCGTCATTAAAGGTGAAAAAAGAGGAATTGGAAAAAGCAAATTCCACATCACTTTTTTCCACTTCGTTTGTGGAAAGATATTCATTAAGGTTCACTTCCTCATCAAGTGAAATCACAATTTCCTCTGCGCTGAAAACAGCCTCAGGAGTTTTAAAAGTGCAAGCCGAAAGCACAACACCCATAACAAGTGTTAGCATTGTGGCAAAAGCAAAACTAAATTTTTTCATACATAACCTCTCTCGTTAAAGTTTTATTGCTGTGAGAATTAGGCATTTACTAGTTATATTTTAACACTAAACGAATAAATTTATCAAATAAATTTATAAAAAATATTATATTAATTAAATAAAAATTTACATTAAAAATGTCATTTCAAATTTGTCGAATTAAAAAATATTTAAAATTAGATAAAAATAATGGAAAAATATTTTTTTATACGAGTTTTAAATTTCAAAAAATATATTCAAAAAATACTTTAAAAAATAAAAAATAGCATAAAAATTGCCATTTTTTAAGAAAAAATCACTTTTTTTAATAATTTTTTATACTTTCTATGAATTTTTGTTTTCTATAATTTTTAAATAAATCTTTTTAATGATTTCAAGTTCTTCATTTTTTATAACTAAAATTTTTCTTAAGTCTAACTTAATTTGCATATTTTCAATCTTGCAAAGTGCACTTTTAATATCCAATAAACTTTTCTCCACAAGTTCAATATCATTCTCCAGCATCATTTTAACATTTTTAACATAATCAATTTTACTTCCGCTTATAAATTTACGCATAGAAGAATAATATTTGGCATCTCCTCCAATTTGAATGATGAGAGCAGAGATTATTTCGCACGCTTCAAGTTCTTTAAGATATAACTTCTTGAATTCTTCTTTGAAAATTTGATTGAAACAAAAAATTTGATTATATTGATAGAAAAAGTGCATAAAAATTGAAAAAAATCCATCATTTCCGCAAAACAAGTCTTGCAGAAGGCCTTCATAATAGGAATTTTTCACAAAAATTTTCTTATCCATTTCTATCTTTTATGCTCAAATTTTTTCTTTTGTCACAACTTCACATTTTCCACCCACTTTGGATACTTTTGAAATGTTTTATTGTCAATCTCCTCAATTCCAACATCTTTAAAAGCAAGAGAATAAGCAAAAAGTTTTTGATGTTTTTCTTTAAACCTTTGAAAATCTTCTCGCCTAGCATATTTTCCGTCACCAATAATTGCATGCCCAAGATGTGCTAAATGCGCCCTTATTTGATGAGTTTTTCCGCTAATTATTTCCACCTTCAAAAGACTGCTTTCTTTTCCTGCTTTCAGTGTTTCCACACGCGTTTGTATTTTTTGCGCACCGACAACATTTTTGTCATAAATTTTCACAAACGACTTTTCAGCATCCTTAACTAGATAAGCCGTGTAAAGTTTGTTGGCTTGAAAAAATCCCACCACTTCGCATAGATAAAACTTTTCAACTTTGTGATTTTTAAACGCCTTTTCAAGTTTGGTTTTTGCCTCTAAATTCTTGGCAAGCACCATAAGCCCTTCCGTGTTTCTGTCTAGCCTATGCACGAGATATGCTTCTGTTTCTTTCTCAACTTCTTCACTTGATATACTAGCCTGTTTACAGATGATAAGCACATTTTCACTTTCAAACTCCACTTGAAATTTTTTAACTTCTTCCTTAAAAAACACTGTGACCAAATCACCCACTTGAAGTTTCGCATTATCCTTACAAATTTTGCCGTTCAAGCGCACATCCTTGTTTCTCAAAAGTTTGTTGGCAAGAGAATATGAAAATCCATTATTCGCAAGGACCTCCAACAATTTTTTCGCTTTATCAACCTTAATTTCCTTTTTAAACATGACTATATTTTAACTTATTTCGAAATTATTTTCAACAAATAATTCTAAAGAAACCAAAAAGTGCATAATTTTTTATAAGGAGTTAAAATGGAAGATAAAGTGATTATTGATAATCGAAAACTCATCACAATTTTCGGAGCAACAAAGGTGATATCCTCCACACTCACGCAAGCAGTGGTGGAAATTAACGACGCCACAATGATAATCTCAGGAAGCAACATGGAAGTTGTGAAACTAAATTTGGAAGACAAAGAAGTGGAATTTTCAGGAGAGATAAAAGAGGTGAAGTATAGCCATAAGCAAGAGAAGACCTCTTTTTTAAAGAGGATTTTTAAATAATGCTATACGAGACCCAAACCCAAATTGGTGTGTTTTTCCTTTTTATTTTGAGTGGATTTTTGTGTGGTTTAATTTTTGATTTTCAAAAAATCATGAAAAATAAGGTAAAAAATAAGTTTTTTGCCAATTTTTTGCTAATTTTTTGCGTTTTTTTATCAAGTTTTATTTATTTTTTTATTAATTTAATTTTTAACTATGGCGAACTGAGATTATTCTCCTTCATCACTTTTCTTCTTTCCTTTTCGATTGAAAAGATGATTGCTCAAAATATATTTGCACTAACAAAAAAATTTTGCTATAATATTAAACATGGAAGAGGAAAGAAAAGAAAGGAAAGAAGAAAAGAGGAAAATTAGTTTTTTCAACATTTTTTCATATATACTAATCGCTTTGCTGATTGTGGCAGTGATTGTGGAACTTGCACTCATCATTCACTATAACCAAGAAATTGACAGAATGGAAGATGAGATTGCCAACATTCCTTCCGTTTCTCAAAATATCGACTTTAAATATGATATATAAAAGAAAAGATTTTGGTTATATAATTTTCATAAATATAATTGGAAAGAAATCCGCTCTGCACAAATTTGGTTAAACCATCACTTAAATTTAAACTAGCAAGCGTTGACAAACAAAGAAAAATTATAGCAAACACCACCACGCCTTTAAGTAATCCTAAAACTAAACCTAACACTCGATTTGCAAATGATAGACCTGCAATGGTTATCATTTTATTTATTAAAATCGAAAAAAGTTTAATAAGAAAATGTAAAAGCAAGAAGAGAATTAGAAACAAAAGAATATTTATTGTTAACCTTGCAAGAGTTGGTCCCACAATTTGACCACAAGATAAAACACCCTCAAAGGAGATATCTTCCAAAATTATTGAAAGCACAGAAAACACACCGCCTAAAGAATTTGTAAGTTCTTCAATCGAGGAAAACTCACCCGGCACAAGTTTGTTAAATAGATTTACATAGAAGTTGTTAAAAAAATCAAATATCACACCACTTTCAAAATTCATAGTTAAGTCTTTTGCTAAAAAATAAGCCAAAAAAATGATAAAGGTAGTGCCGATAATGGAAAGAAACATTTTAACGGCACCTTTCAAATATCCTTTTAAACTGTAAAAAGATAGGACTATCAAAAGGAGTATATCCACATAAAAATTTTTGCCATTTTTTCTATATTTAGACTTAAATATTTAATTTAAAAAACTAAATAAAAAATTAATTATAATTAATTTAAAATTATTTTTAAAATCTTATATTTTATAAAATTTAAAATAAAAAATATTAAAAATATAAAAAATAGTTAAAATACCATGTAAAAACGACAAAAAATGCGTTAAAAATTGATTTTTTAATATTTTTATTAAATTAAAAAAATTTTTAAATAAAAAAGGAGATAATTAAATCTCCTTATTTTGTTTGCTGTGTTTCAAGTTTTTTCTTATTCGCATTGATTGCTTTCACAATTGAGTTGATAACTTTTTCTTTGTTCATCCACCAATCACGACTCCAGACCCTCATAATACTCCAACCACGAGACTCCAAAAATTTGTTGCGATAAACATCACGCTCCAAAATTGAGTCACTGCTTTTGAACGCCGCATAGTCACATTCAATTCCAAGCAAATATCTATCTTTTGTTTTATCGTAAACTGCAAGTGAAAGTTTATAATCTGTGTTGCCCAAGTTCGTTTCCACACTATAGCCAAGTTTAACAAGCGCCTCTTTAATTTCGTATTCAAGTTGATTTACAACCTCATCCGTCTGCGTTTGCGGTAAGGAAGGTTTGAAACTGTCAAGAATGAATTGTGTTTCCTTATTTTTCTTATTGGAAACTGCTCTGACATATTTTAGATAACTTTTAAAAATCTTAGGTCCAGCATTTTTTGTTCCTTCCACAACAAGTTCTTCTGGCTCAATACTGGTGATAACATAAATTTTTTCCTTTGCACGAGTGATGGCAACATTAAGCCTGTTTTCTCCGCCTTCCACAGAAAGTGGTCCAAAATGTGCCACAACTTTGCCATACTCATTTCTCGCATATCCAATGCTGAAAATGATGATGTCACGCTCGTCACCTTGCACATTTTCCAAGTTTTTAATGAAAATTGAGGTGTCTTCGTTGTTTTCCTTTCTGTTTTGCTCGCGAATAAACGCATCACGAAAAGCAGAATCTTTTTGACATTCCTCATCAATGGCATCTTCAATCGCATTTTCCTGCTCAGTGTTGAAGGTGATAATTCCAATTGAGGATTTGTTTTTCTTGTTTTTGATAAGTTTTTTAAGAAGTGCCACAACCGCATCTGCCTCTGCTTCATTGCGTCTGCCAAGCCATTTTCCATTAACTTTAATTCTTTCGATAGGTTTATTCCCAACATTTTTGGAAATGTTTGGTGCAATTTGAAGTTTGCCGTCATAAAAAGCATAGTTGGAAAAATCGATGAGTTCTTCATTTTTACTGCGATAGTGGTAAGTTAAATTGGTGCTGGTGAAACGAGAGGTGGCAAGGTCAAGCAAACTTTCCACTTCAAGAGCGGCTTGTGTGGCAAGATCAAGTTCATCATCGCTGTCGTTTCCCATATATCTTTTAACAAAAGTTGCGGTAGGTCTTAATTGCTTCGAGTCACCTGCAACCACAATAGCCTTTCCTCGATATATAGTTGGAAGAGTGTTTTCAATGAACACCTGACTTGCCTCATCAAACAAGATGATGTCAAACATCTCTTTTTTGAGAGGAAAAATTGTGGAAACGCTTTCTGGCGACAACAGCCAGCATGGGAAAAGTTTAAGGAGAAAATCGCTATATAAATCCATCATCTTTCTTATTGGCAATAAGCCTTGTTGCTTGGTGATTTGATAAAGATAGTTTTTACTTTCAGAGTTTGTGTTATAGTATTCAATATATTCATCTTTAAATTTTCCAAGGCAGATATTCATGGAAATTTGTTTTTCGTCCTTTTTAAGTGACAAAATTCTGTTTCTTACATTTTCAAAGTCGATGATTTTGGAAAGTTTGTCCTTGTTGATTTCCTCATACTTAATTGCTTCATGATAGACTCTTATTTCCAAAATTTTGTCGACGATTTCACGATATTGTCTGGCGTTTTTAGAGTTTTCATAAGCAAAGTTCAAAATCACCTTTTCTTCTTCTGTTAAGCCTTGCAACGAAACATTAACATCGCGAATTTCCAAATAATCTTCAAGTGCATTCAAAAGAAGTCGCAAGAAAATTGAGTTGCCGTTGATGAGATTGTCGATAGTCATAAGATAACCTTTGCGGTCAAGCACTTTGTTAATAAGAGAATAATTACTTATGTAATTTTCAATATCTTCCATGGTGCTTTTAAAACTTTCTGTCAACTCCTCTTCTTTCTTGTTCATCTTATGCTTCACAAATGGATATGCTGGGAACAAAACTTTCGACCAATTAAGAGCGGTGTGCAATTTCTTGTTTTCAACCTCACTTATCATTTTAATGAGAGGTTTCATGTCGTCAATATTTTCCACACCATTTTCCACCATATATATCATAAGTTGCCTTGCATGAGGATGTTTTGCTGTGTCGAAAGGCACGATGTTTTTTGCAATTATTTCTTTAAGATAGGTTTTTAATTGATTTATAACATGGACTTCCACATCTTTTTTAATGTGGTCGATGAGAGGATTATTCTTTTTAAGTTCAATATAGCGATAATAAAGGGAAGCCTTGTTTTTGTCGCGAATAAGCCTTAAGGTTGAGGATAATTTTTTATAATCCATAGCCATTAAATCTTTATTTTTAAGCATGAGTTTATATAAAACATAGTCATAACTACGCTTTCCAATCTTGGCTGAATTTGTATACATCTCTTGAAGCGACAGGCCAAAAGGTGTTTTTGTGAACAAGGTGTCTGAGATTATTTGAAGTTCTTTTTCTTCTTTTTTGATATTCTCTTCCACAAGGTCAAAATCTGCACGAGTTTCCAAACTTTTTCCGCTGTTCATAACCGCTTGGTGCATTTGATTACATCTTTCATAAAATGCCACCTTGTTTTTCTCAGCATCAGTTATGAACATACACTTTGAGTTCAAGGTTTTAAGACGATTAAACACAACATCGAGGGCGGCTTTCTTTTGAGATACAACCAAAACCTTTTTATTCTTACAAAGCGCATCCGAAATTATGTTAACTATCGTCTGCGATTTACCAGTTCCTGGTGGACCATAGATAACAAGGTTACCCGACTCATTCAGTTTTTGAATGGCACTTTCTTGTGCATAGTCAAGGTCGTTAATGGTGTAAATTCTCTCATCATATTTCTTGTTTTTCTTAGCGCTTTTTCCCTCCAAAAGTTGTTTAATGGCGGTGCTTGTTAAGCCATGCTTTTCAAGAAGTGTGTAATCATTATATATTGAGTTAGCAAGAGGAAATCTTCCAATCACGCAAGTGTTAACGATTTTTAAGTCAAATTTAAAGTTTTGTTCTTTAATATCATCAAACTTAATAAGCCCATTATCAAACTTACGGTCAACTTCAAACTTAAAACCATATGCAGAAAGATAGTCCAAAACATCTTTCACAGATTTAAGTTTATAGTCCATAAGATTATCAAATTCCATAATCATGCCGTCGGTGTTCAAACGATGTTCCTTGGCATATGCAAGCATAAGCACTTTGTTGAATTGCACAAATTCATCATGCTTTGCTTCAATGGAAACAGTGGTGTCGTTTTCCACATTAATAACGATTGGAAAAAGAATGAGAGGTGCTTTGATTGTGATGTCTTTATTTAAATAACCAGTCACAAATGGATAGCCAACAAAAAGTTCATATCTACCTGTTTCCTTGGCAAATTCTTCAATCTCTCTCTTTAAAAGTTTAAGCGAATTTACTTGTGAAGTGATAATTTTTTTACCCTCTTCACGCTTCACTCTTTCTCGCCTTAAGTTTTCACTGCGCTTTTCTTCTGGCGTCATGCCGTCCACAACCTTAAACTGCGCTTTCACTTTGGCATCAAGATTAAAGTTTTGATAAATTCTCTCTTTATTTTCTTTTTTGATGAGTGCATAACTTGTGCGTTTGCCTTTCCAAAGAAATTGGAAAAATTCTTGAAACTCATCTTTATCATTTCCAATCAGCGCTCCAGCATCATAAGCATATTTTTTGCTTATGTTCTTTGAATATAAACTTCTGTTCTTACCACTGATTTCAATCAGTCTTTCCTTATAAAATTTATAAATTGATTTCATATTTCACCTTCGTAAGATTATTTTAGCAAAATATGAAAAAATTTACAAGATAATTCACATAAAATATAAACAAATTTAAAAAATATATATAAAATCATTAAAAAATCAATAAAAACGCTAAAATTTTTGATTTTTATCGCATTTTTTAACCATTTTTTTGATTTATATTTTTTTCTTTATTTTTAACGATGAAAAATATTCAAATTAATTGTATCTATTATTTTTGTTTTTCTTATTTTCTTGACGAACTCTGCCGATAACAAAATCTCCGATTTCTGTGTTTTTTGTCACTGTTGTTCCAGCACAAATATATGTTTTATCAGCAACATTAACTGGCGACACAATGTTGACATTTGCACCAATAAAAACATCATCACCAATAATTGTCTGATATTTGTTTTTTCCGTCATAGTTTGCAAACACGACGCCACAACCAACATTGACTCGTTTTCCAATTTTTGCATCTCCAATATATGCAAAATGAGGAACTTTACTGCATTCTCCAATTTCGCTGTTTTTAATTTCCACAAACGAGCCAACTTTGACGCCATCACGAATTTTCGTTCCTTTTCTAAGATGCGTGAAAGGTCCAATTTTGCAATTTTTTCCAATCTCGCTTTCAAAAATATGAGAACTTACAATTTCAGTGTTATCGCCAATAATCGAATTTTCAATGACCGAGTCACCTAAAATCTTAACATTTTTGCCAATCTTGTTTTCGCCAATAAACTTAACATTGTTATTCATAAATTTATATATGTAAAAAAGAAAAAAGTTGCTAACAACTCTTCTCTTCAATTATCTCATTTTTATAACGCATATATTTATCAATAGTGGAAAGAAGATATCTCTCTTTGCCAGCACTATCAAGTGTTTTCATAACCTTGTCATCCATAAGAAAGTGGATAGGATTAAAAATTTCATCCTCTTTAGAAACCAAATATTCCACTTTCTCTTTAAACGCTTCATCCTCGAAAGAAATCACTTTGATTTTTGCACGAACCTCGTTCTCTTTGCCTAGCAATTTCTTTTTTGCCTTTAAGGCGAATGATTTTAAAATATCGTTTCTCATATAATTCCTCCTACGCGAAAAATTATATAATAAATAGCGAAAAACACCAACGATTAATATGTTTGAAATTCGGCATTTTCGTCGAAAAAAGAAAAGATTTGGCGTTAAAAAAAAGGATATAAAATATATCCTCATTTTCTAACATTTTTCGCAATTTAATATATACTAATTCTGCCCTTTTCCCTTACTTTTGCCTTGACATCATTTTCTGCCTCTCTAGCATCAATTTCTCTTTCCATAGCGTTTTCAACAGTCGATAATTTATCAAGCACCTTTGTTATTTGATAAATATCACCACTCCTATTAATCATTAAAGAAGGATCCTCGTCGCCTTTTCTATACACCATTGCAAAGCCATACATATCAAATTCTGTTATTTTTTCAAATCTTGCCGAGGAAACCCTACCGTTTCTATACATAATAGAATAGCCACTTCCGTCATTCATTTTAATTAGCGCCTTGCCGTCACCAAACGAACCAACAATTTGATATTTTTCTTCCATATTTTCACCTCTTTTTTATTATATCCTATTTCTCCACAATTTTCAAGATAATTTCAAAATTATTTTATATCCTTAATAAATTTACTTTTTTCAGTAGGATTAATAATTCCCTCCATATCTTTTGCAGTTAATTTTGGATTTTTAATTTTCATTGTCGACGCACGCAACACCTTTAAACAATATGCCTTATATTCTTCAAAAAGGCGTGGTCTTTCATAAACCTGTTCAACAATGCCTAACTTTATGGTGTCAAACAAAGTTTTAATTAACTTTTCATTTTTAAAAAGTCCACTCGGTAGGTCCAAAAATTTCTCTGGCGTGCTTTTAAGGTCTATAACTTTTTTCTTAAATGGTGGAGGTAGCACTTTTTTAAGATTGTTTCCCGCAAATATAAACTTTAGATTGTCACACCTCTCAAAAACATCAAAACCCAACTCTTCCACACTGTCAGGGATTAAAACAACACCTAAATTTTTGCATCCAGCAAAGGCATTGTCCTCAATTTCAACAACGCTTTCTGGAATTATAAGGCTTGTTAACCCCAAGCAATCGCAAAATGCCTTTCTTTCCACAACACGCACTCCGTTTGGGATTTCATCTTGCAACCTCTCGCAACCAGCAAACTCGCCCTCTGAAATATGTATGCTTTTTTTATGAGGCATATTTTTAAGTTTTCGACAATTCATAAAAGCAAACTCGCCTACTGCACTAATTGACTTTGTGAAAACTTCCTCAAGCATAAAACAATTACCAAACACCGCACAACCTAAAGAAACATTTTCTGGCAATTTGATTTTTGTCAGTTTTTCGCAATTATAAAATGCCTCACTCTCAATGTTTTTAACCTTGCTTGGCACTTCTATGTCAATCAAACTTGAACAATTTTGAAAAGTTCCACGCCTTACAACTCTTAATTCTCTTGGAAGTTTAACACTTCTTAGATTTTCACATCCTGAAAAGGCATACTCATCAATTTCTGTCACACTGTCTGGGATTTCAATTTCTTGCAAGATATTTATTTTTTCAAATGCACTTCTGCCAATTTTAGTGACATCTTTCCAAATTTCGCCACTTTCAATAAACGGCAAATCTTTTTCTGTCACTTTAATTAGGCAATTATTTTTTTTAATCATTTTTTCCTCTTTTAACCATTAATATATCAATGCAATAAGCAAAAATATTTTCAATAGGACTTTATTTTAGCATATTTTATTCTCTTAATCAAGAGTAAACTCAGAAAAAAGTTAATTATTTTATCTTAATTTAAGTTTTAACAATAAAAAAAGAGTGAGGAAATGCTCACTCTAATTTTACAAGTTAAATAGTTGAATTCAAGTTATCTCGCATACCTGTTGGGGTATCTCTACCCCTCATCGACATCTCTCTTTAAAAGGAGGTGATCCAGCGGCACCTTCCGATACCGCTACCTTGTTATGACTT
>CALVWC010000009.1 GCA_944364445.1 uncultured Clostridia bacterium
TTTTCCGTGGTTTTAAAAATGAAAAGGTCGATAAACAAATTTTGCAGAAGAACATATTCAACAACAATTTCCAAATCTTTCTCCTTTCCCATATTTTATTAAATTCATACCTAAACTTCTTAAGAAAAAAAGATAAAAAAGTGGACAATTTCCACTCTTTTTGTCTAAACAATAATTTATTAAAAAAGAAGGCTGACGCCTTCTTAATTTTAACATCATATAGTTAATTTTTTCTTCTTATTTTTTACCTCTGTTTCTAATTTTCTCAATCCAAGGTGGAATGGAGGAACTTGGATTTACATCCACGCGTGAAGACTGATTGTTTTGTTCAAGTTTAACATTATCCTTTCCCGGTTCTGCTGTGTAGCCAAAAGGATTGAAGCCTTTGAATTCGTTTTCTTCCTTTTCTTCCTCTTCCTCGTGCGCCTCTTCTTGCTCTTCTTCATCTTGCTTTTCTTGTTGACTCTTAAATCCCGTTGCGATGATTGTGATTTCCACTTCGTCGTGCATATCTGGGTCAATGCTGGAACCGAATATGAGATTGCAACTTGGGTCAATAACCTCTTTAACCATGTTGGCAGCCTCAGTGACTTCACGCAAAGTAATGTCGCTTCCGCCTTTGATGTTCAAAACAACACCTGTTGCACCCTCGATTGTGGTTTCAATAAGTGGAGAAGCCACAGCCTGACGAACGGCCTCCAAGGTCTTATTCTCGCCCTTACCGCGACCGATACCCATGTGAGCAAGTCCGCGATTTTTCATAACGGTTTGAATATCTGCAAAATCAAGGTTAATCATGCCCGGATAAACGATGAGGTCGGAAATTCCTTGAATACCCTGCCTCAAAACATCGTCTGCATAGCGGAACGCTTCCACCAAAGTTATCTTCTCTGGCAAAATTGTGGTGAGTCTTTCATTAGGAATAATCACAATGGTGTCAACATATTTTCTTAATTCCTCAATACCTTTTTCAGCATTCGACATTCTTGTTCTATTTTCAAATGCGAAAGGTTTTGTGACAATTGCCACAGTTAAAATGCCAAGTTCTTTGGCAATTTGTGCAATAACAGGAGCAGCACCCGTGCCTGTTCCACCGCCCATACCAGCAGTGATAAACACAAGGTCAGCACCTTTCAAAACTTCTGTTAAAGAAGATTTGCTCTCTTCCGCCGCCTTTCTTCCAATTTCAGGAATAGCACCTGCACCCTTTCCTCCTGTCAATCTTTCGCCGATTTGCAATCTCTTATCCGCTTTTGAAATGAGAAGTGCCTGCTTATCGGTGTTGATGGCAACAAACTCTGCCGAGGTCACATTTGCGTCAATCATACGATTAACTGCGTTGTTTCCGCCTCCGCCCACGCCAAGCACTCTGATTTTTACCACCGATGTTGGATTTAAATCTTGATTTTCCATAAAAAACTCCTTTTATATATTTTAACTCAAACACTTTGTGTTTTGCAAATGAATATGAGTAAATTTTTATATTTTTCTCATTTCAAACTGGCGTTCACAAGCCCGAGCATAGCCGAAAGTTCTGGCTTATCCAAACTTGGCACTGGAGGCACGCCGTAAGCAACATTTCTGTTTAAGCATTTTGCAAGGTAATCTTTTCCGCCTTTAATCTTGGTTAAGCCCGCTCCGCAAAGGTAGATTGGATAAAATGGCACATATTCTTTGGCAAACAATCGTATGCACTCGTTGACCGTGGAAGCAATAAGCCCAATTCGATAGCACACCGCCTCATTGACAAAATTGAGTGGAATTTTTAAAATTTTTCCGCCCAGTGTTTGAAGTTCATAGGTGTCGTCCTTATCGCCTTTAAGCGACAACACGATTTCTTTTTTTAAATTTCGTGCTTCATTATAGTTAATTCCGCACGCCTCGCTTAAATCGCTTGTTATGTAAGAGCCTCCCATGGAAAATGAGGTCAAATTCGTAAGTGCATCGCCTTTCACAAACGCAACACTTGTGGAACGCGCACCAACATCAATCACTATGCAAGTACGTTCACGCTCTTCTTTTTCCAAAATAAACATACTTTCGCAAAGAGGTTCGCTTAAATATTCCACCTGCTCCACACCTATCTTTGCCCAAATCTTATTAAATGTTCTTATAAAATTTGACTGAGCAAGGATAACCGAAAGTTCTGCGCCCAATTTCAAACCTTTTTGTTTTTCTGGATTTTGAATATTTTTCGTGTCATCAATCACAAAGGAAATTGGATTGACCGAAATGATTTCCATTTCATCAATCTGCACATCACTTGATGCAAGTTCATATAACGCTTCAATATCACGCTTTGAAATTGTGTGCTTGTTTTTAAAATTCAGTTGTTCTTCTGTTGTGACAACTTTGGAAAACTCAGCAGGCACGCCGATGTAAACTTTCTTAATCTTCTTTTTATAAATTGAAGTGATTTGTGAATAAAGGGTTAAAATTGCGTCAGAAAGATAGGAACTTTCCAAAAATTCCCCTTCCAAAAACCCAGCATAATCGACAGAAGCCTTGGCTTTGATGTTAAAAGTGTTATTCACACCCTTTTCCGCCACCATGCACGAAAGTTTTGATGAACCGATTTCAATCACAGTCACACACTTTTCTGCCATAACCCCTCTTTATAGTGATATTTTAACTTTTTAAAAATGAAAAGTCAAATAAATTTCGTAAAAAGTTATAAAAATAAATTTTTTTCAATATTTATGCAAAATAATAAAGAAACACGCAAAATTAAAAGGCATATTGAATCAATACGCCTTTTTGCCTTATTTTTTCTTTTTTGGTTCGATTTTGGTTTTTCCGCCCATATAAGGTTGCAAAACTTTTGGAATTAAAACCGAGCCGTCTTTTTGCACATTGTTTTCAAGAAGTGCAATAAGTCCGCGAGGCGAAGCAAGCACCGTGTTATTCAAAGTGTGAAGAAAATAGTTCCCCTTTTCCCCTTTTGCCCTTATTCCAAGACGCCTTGCCTGTGCGTCGCCAAGAGTGGAACAAGAACCAACTTCAAAATATTTCTTCTGTCTTGGACTCCACGCTTCAATGTCGCAACTTTTAACTTTAAGGTCTGCAAGGTCGCCACTGCAACACTCCAAAGTGCGAACAGGAATATCCATATTGCGAAAAACTTCCACGGTAAACTTCCACATTTTGTTATACCAATCCATGCTTTCTTCAGGTTTACACAAAACAATCATTTCCTGTTTTTCAAATTGATGAACGCGATAAACTCCTCTTTCCTCTAAGCCGTGCGCTCCGCCTTCCTTTCTGAAACATGGCGAATAGGATGTCATTGTGATTGGAAGTTCGTTTTCACTAATCAATTGACCTTTAAACCTGCCAATCATGCTGTGTTCGCTTGTGCCGATGAGGTATAAATCTTCCCCCTCAATTTTATACATCATGGCATCCATTTCCGCAAAACTCATAACACCATCAACAACATCACTCTTAATCATAAATGGAGGAATGCAGTAAGTGAAGCCGTGGTCAATCATATAGTCGCGTGCATAACTTAGCATGGCAGAATGAAGGCGCGCTGCGTCGCCGATAAGGTAGTAAAAACCTGTTCCACTTGTTCTGCCAGCGCTGTCTTTATCAAGCCCGCCGATGTTTGTTAAGATGTCGGCATGATATGGCACTTCAAAATCTGGCACTTTTGGCTCGCCAAATCTTTCGATTTCCACATTTTGTGAGTCATCCTTACCGATAGGCACGCTTTTATCAATGAAATTAGGAATGGTTAGCATGATCTTTTTAATCTTCAAAGAAAGTTCGTCAATTTCCTTTTCATTAGCGCTGATTTTTTCGTTATTAGCCTTAACCTCACTCTTAATTTTTTCCACTTCATCAAGTTTTTTCTCTTTCATTAAAAGAGGAATTTTTCCGCTTAAAGTGTTTCTAAGCGAGCGAAGGTTATCCACTTCTTGCTTTAATGCGCGGAATTTTTTATCAAGTTCTTCCACCTCGTCAACTAGAGGAAGTTTTTGGTCTTGAAACTTCTTTTTAATGTTTTCCTTAACAAGTTCTTTGTTAGTTCTAATAATATTTATATCAATCATATTTACCTCACAATATTCATTATTAAGTATAAAACAAACGGCACATAAAATCAAGTTTTTAAAGGAAATAGCACAAAAAAGTTTTGTTTTTATAAATAAAAATATTATTTTTCCTTTAAAGTTTTACATAAATTTCTTTTTAAATTCTTAACACTTCACAACCTAGATTTATTACTTCACAAATCGTAGTTCGCACAAAAAAATGCTTAGAAAACTAAGCATTTTTTATATTAAATGGCATTTTCCTCGGTTTCTTCAACTTTAACAGGAACAACTGAGCGATATTTTTTAAGACCGCTACCTGCTGGGATGAGTTTTCCGATGATAACATTTTCCTTAATACCAACAAGGTTATCAACCTTACCTTTTAAAGCAGCGTCAGTCAAAACTCTTGAAGTTTCTTGGAAGGATGAGGAAGAAAGGAAGGACTCTGTCATAAGAGCAGCACGAGTGATGCCGAGAAGCATTCTTCTTGCGATTGCTGGGCGTCCGCCTGCACGCAAAGTCTTTTCGTTTTCTTCGTCGCATCTTGAAATGTCAACAACTTCGCCTGTTAAAAGTTCAGTGTCGCCAGAGTCTTCAATTTTAACCTTTTTAAGCATTTGACGAATAATGATTTCAATGTGTTTATCGTTAACCTTAACATCTTGCCCACGGTAAACCTTAATAACTTCGGTGAGAAGATATTGTTCAAGACCTTTAAGACCTTTGGTTCTTAATAAATCGCTTGGATTGATAGGTCCGTTTGTGAGTTGTGAGCCCGGCTCAACATTTTCGCCTTCTTTAACTTTCAAAACAACTGGTTTTTTAACTTCATAATCAACATCGCCTTCACCAGTTAAGATTGTGATTGTGTAATTTTTAGCATCCTCTTTGATATGAACTTTTCCTGCAACTTCAGAAAGTAAGCACTCACCTTTAGGTTTTCTTGCTTCGAAAATTTCCTCGACTCTTGGAAGACCTTGAGTGATGTCGGCTGCAACAGCAGAACCACCAGTGTGGAATGTTCTCATGGTCAACTGTGTGCCCGGTTCACCGATCGATTGAGCGGCAATAATGCCAACTGCCTCGCCAAGTGTGACCATATCCTTGCCAGCCAAGTTTCTTCCATAGCATTTTGCACAAACGCCATGCTTGCAACGGCAAGTGATAAGAGAGCGGATTTGAACTTCTTTAATTCCAGCTTCAACAATAGCACTTGCTTGTTCTTTTGTTATCATTTCATTGGAATGAACGATGATTTCTTTTGTTTTTGGATTAACAATATCGTCAACAGCCACACGACCATAAATTCTATCTTGAAGTTTTTCAACGACAAAGCCGTCGGAGATAAGGTCGGAAACCATAACGCCTTTAATCTTTTCGCCTGCATCTGCAAAACAATCCTCAGTTGTGATAACAACGTCTTGAGCAACATCAACAAGACGCCTTGTTAGGTATCCTGAGTCAGCGGTTTTAAGCGCAGTGTCGGAAAGACCTTTACGCGAACCACGAGAGTTGATGAAGTATTCAATTGGTGTTAAGCCTTGACGGAAAGAGGATTTAATGGCAATATCATTCTTTGTGGCAGAAGCGGTTGATTTAATTCCAATCATACCGCAGTCACTGTTCAACTGCACGTTATTACCACGCGCACCAGAAAGCACCATAAGGCTGAATGGATTGAATGTGCCAAGAGATTTAACCACCGCATCTTGCACTTTGTTAACCGCATGATTCCAAACATCAATGTTGGCGTCAAGTTTTTCATTTAAAGTGATAAGTCCGCGAGCGAGAAGTTTTTCATTCTCAAGAACCTGACCTTCTGCCTCTTTCAAAATTTCTGCCTTTGCCTTTGGTTCTTCAATATCATAGATATTAACAGAAATGGAAGCGAGAGTGGAATATTTATATCCAATATCTTTAAGTCTGTCAACAAGGTTTGCGGTGTCGGTTGTGCCATATTTATCATAAACATCGGCAACAAGTGCTTTAAGTTCGCCTTTCTTAACAGGTTTATTGATTTCAAGTTCGCAAATGTTTTCTTCCTTAGTTCTGTCAACATAGCCAAGGTCTTGAGGAATGATGTTGTTGAAAAGCACTCTTCCAACGGTTGTCACAACGCGTTTTGAATATGTTTTTCCATTGACCTCTTTGGTAAGTCTAACTGTGCATTCTGCTTGAAGGTCAAGGTTTTTGGTTTGATAAGCGTAAATCATTTCGTTTCTGGAAGCGAAAATGCTACCCTCTCCTTTTGCACCCGGCTTAACAAGTGTTAAGTAGTAGCAACCCAAAACGACGTCTTGGTTAGGTGTGACAATAGGTTCGCCGTCAGAGAGTTTCAAAATGTTGTTGGATGCAAGCATCAAAGTTCTTGCCTCTGTGCAAGCATCTATTGAAAGTGGAACATGGACAGGCATTTGGTCACCATCGAAGTCAGCGTTAAACGCGGTGCAGACAGATGGATGAAGTTTAATTGCCTTACCCTCAACAAGCACAGGCTCAAACGCTTGAACAGAAAGTCTGTGAAGTGTTGGTGCACGGTTTAAAAGCACTGGATGGTCTTTGATGACATCTGCCAAAATATCCCAAACAACTGGTTTTTCGCGTTCAATCATACGCTTTGCCGTTTTGATGTTGTTTGTCAAGTTCATTTCAACAAGTCTGTTCATAATGAAAGGCTTGAAAAGTTCAAGAGCCATTTCTTTTGGAAGACCGCATTGATAAATTTTAAGTTCAGGACCAACAACAATAACAGAACGACCAGAATAATCAACACGCTTTCCAAGCAAGTTTTGACGGAAACGACCTTGCTTACCGCCAAGCATAGCAGAAAGTGATTTCAAATCTCTTTGTTTTGAGCCTTGAACAGCCTTTCCACGCTTACCATTATCAATTAAGTTATCAACCGCTTCTTGAAGCATTCTTTTTTCGTTTCTGCAAATAACATCAGGAGCGCCAAGTTCCATCAACTTTTTCAAACGGTTGTTTCTGTTAATAACACGACGATACAAATCATTCAAATCGCTTGTGGCATATCTTCCGCCATCAAGTGGAACCATAGGACGAAGTTCTGGTGGAAGCACTGGAATAACATCCAAAACCATCCAAGTTGGATTGTTTCCGCTTTTACGGAAAGATTCCACAATGTCAAGTTTTTTGGAAGCTTTAATTTTTCTTTGACCTTTTGAGGTTTTAAGTTCCTCTTTAAGTTCTTTAGACTCTTTTTCAAGGTCAACTTTGGCAAGAAGTTTTTTGATTGCTTCCGCTCCCATACCCGCTTCAAAACTGCCAGCACCATATTTTTCAATAGCATCGCGATATTCTTTATCATTTAAAATTTGCTTATATTCCAAATCTGTGTTTTTAGGGTCAGTGACGATATAATTGATGTAATAAACCACTTGCTCCAAGGTTTTTGGAGTAAGGTCTAGAAGCATGCCAATGCGAGATGGCACGGTTCTAAAATACCAAAGATGTGTGACAGGTGTGGCAAGTTCAATATGTCCCATTCTTTCACGGCGCACTTTACTTCTTGTCACTTCCACGCCACACTTATCGCAGATAACTCCACGATAACGGATTTTTTTATACTTTCCGCAATGGCATTCCCAGTCTTTTTTAGGTCCAAAAATTCTCTCGCAGAACAAGCCGTCTTTTTCCGGCTTTTGAGTGCGATAGTTAATGGTTTCTGGTTTTGTGACCTCACCATGTGACCATTCACGAATTTTTTCTGGTGAAGCAAGTCCTATTTTAATTTTTTCAAAGTTATTAAGTTCAAACATACTAATCCCCTAAAATTTAATTTTCGTAATACTAAGCCTTAACTTTTTCATTGCCCTCTGTTTTTTGATAATACTTATACCGATCAATAATTATATCTTTGCAGGAAAACATTGTGTTAAACCCAGCAATTTGCCTTTGATCTAAATTTTCACCAAACTGTGGAGCAAAACTTTTTCTGGTTTTATTATAATATGGTTCTCCGCTTATGTCCATATTTTTCCAGTAAAACTCTGAATATCTTTCCAAAAATTCTTCTTGTTCTTTAGTTAAATATATGGTTAAAATTTTATTTCTCTTCGCTTCAACACCCTTTGGAAGAAAAGTTTTTACTTTTTCATACTTATCAAAAACTCTGTTTTTAGGATAGGTAAAAGGTTTATCTTTTGGAACGCGAAAGGAAAAAGTTTCTCCGCAAGTTGCGTCATAAACATCAATATTTACATCTTTTTCGTCAAATGAAAAGTTGAACATATCCTCACTCCTTACTCATCAAAATCGCCAAAATCATCGAATAAGTCAATATCATCAAGCCCTTGCGTTGAAGTTTGCTCGTCGATAGTTTCTTTAATATCGTCTTTCTTTTCTTCTTCGTCAGAATTATTGATAAGTTCGTCAATATCAAGTGTGACATTTTTAAGGTCTTTTTCCACTTCGTTTTCAAGGCTTGGCTTGTCGTGTTCGTCTTGTGAAAGTTCTGGAAGGTCAATTTCTTCATCGTTTTCGGTTAAAATTCTAACATCAAGTGCAAGTGCTTGCAATTCTTTTACCAAAACTTTGAAGGATTCTGGAATTCCCGGTTCAGAAATTGGTTCGCCTTTCACGATTGCTTCAAAGGTTTTAACTCTTCCCACAACATCATCAGACTTCACAGTGAGCATCTCTTGAAGAACATGGCTTGCACCATACGCTTCAAGCGCCCAAACTTCCATTTCACCAAATCTTTGACCACCAAAGAGTGCTTTACCGCCAAGAGGTTGTTGAGTGATTAAGGAATATGGTCCAATGGAACGAGCGTGAACTTTGCTGTCTACCATGTGGTTAAGTTTAAGCATATATTTAATTCCGATTGTGGTTTTGTTCTCAAAAGGTTCGCCTGTGCGTCCGTCATAAAGTTGCACTTTGCCATCTTCTGGGAAGTTATTTTCCACAAGAAGTTGTTTGATTTTGTTAACATCAGCGCCGTCGAAAGCAGGAGTTGCCACTTTCCAACCAAGCGAGCCAGCCACAAGTCCGAGATGCACTTCCAAAACCTGCCCCAAGTTCATACGCGCTGGAACGCCAAGTGGGTTCAAAATGATGTCAAGTGGTTTTCCGTTTGCCATGAAAGGCATATCTTGTTCTGGCATAACAATGGAAACAACGCCCTTATTACCATATCTACCACTCATCTTGTCGCCGACAGAGAGTTTGCGTTTTTGAGCGATGTAAACTTTAACAAGTTCGTTAACGCCCGGCTCAAGTTCGTCCTTATTTTTTCTTGAGAACACTTGAATGTCAACAACCACACCACCTTTACCATGTTGAACACGAAGTGAGGTGTCGCGAACTTCTCTTGCCTTTTCGCCAAATATGGCACGAAGAAGTCTTTCTTCAGGAGAAAGTTCCGTTTCGCCCTTAGGAGAAACTTTACCAACCAAAATGTCGCCTGGGCGAACTTCAGAGCCAATTCTGATAATTCCGTTTTCGTCGAGGTTTTTAAGCGCCTCTTCGCCAAGGTTTGGTATATCTCGAGTGATTTGCTCGTCGCCAAGTTTGGTTGTTCGGCATTTTAATTCTTCTACTTTTAAGCAAATTGAAGTGTAAACATCATCTTTAACCAAACGCTCGTTGATTAAGATAGCGTCTTCATAGTTATATCCTTCCCAGTTCATATAGCCAACAAGCACATTTTTTCCAAGTGCAAGTTCGCCTTTTTCACAGGAATATCCGTCGATAAGAAGGTCGCCTTTTTCCACTTTTTCGCCTTTCTTAACATAAGGCTTTTGATTGATGCAAGTTTCGTCGTTGGTTTTATCGAATTTAATAAGTGGATAGATGTCCACTTGACCATCTTTATTTTTAACACGCACTTCATCTGCGCTCACATATTCCACAACACCCGCATTTTTTGCGTATGTGCAGTAGCCACAGTCATGAGCCACAACTTCTTCCATACCAGTTCCAACAACTGGAGATTCTGGTCTTAAAAGTGGCACAGCCTGACGTTGCATGTTTGCACCCATAAGTGCACGGTTTGCTTCGTTCGAGTTAAGGAATGGAATAAGTGAAGTTGCCACAGAAATGAACTGTCTTGGAGAAGCGTCAACAAGGTCAACTTGACGCGCTGGAACATCAACCACATAGTCTTTATGACGGCAGATAATTCTTTTGTTGATAAATCTTCCTTCTTCGTCAAGTGGTTCTGTTGCTTGCGCGATGTATGCGGTGTCCTCAATGTCTGCCATATAGTATTCACATTTATCAGAAACTTTTCCTGTTTCTTTATCCACTTTTCTGTATGGAGTTTCAAGGAAACCATATTCATTGACTTTGGCATAACTTGTTAAGGTGTTAACAAGACCGATTGCTTGACCTTCTGGGGTTTCAATAGGGCAAATTCTGCCATAGTTTGTGTAGTGAATATCACGAACTTCAGCATCTGCTCTTTCTCTTTTAATACCTCCCGGGCCTGTTGCAGAAACACGACGCTTTTGTGTGATACCTGAAAGAGGGTTAACTTGATCCATGAATTGCGAAAGTTGGCTGGTTGCCACGAAATCGCGGAGAACTCTGTTCACTGCCTTTGGATTGACAATTTGACGAGGAGTCACTTCGGAAAGTTCCTTACCTTGCAAGGTTTCTCTGACATTGGAAACAAGTTTTGTGACGCCAGAGCGGAAGTGGTCGAAGAAAAGTTCGCCAACAGTGGCAATTCTCTTATTTGACAAGTGCTCAATTTTATCAGTTTTTGCAATTCCTTCCAAAACATCCAAATACATGCTTATGGAAGCCAAAATGTCGTCCATAGTAAGCGTTGTGATCATCAAATCTTTTGCACGCTCTTTAATTGCTTGCATTCTCTTTTCTTTGGACTTATTTTCTTTTAAAATTTCCTTTAAAACAGGATAGTAAACTTCTTCCAAAATGCCAAGTTCTTTTTCGTCGCATGGGAAAACATCGGAAAGACGAACACGGTTATTACCACGAACAAGATACTTTTTGTCAGGAAGTTGAAGCCAAACTTCATTAATACCTGCAGATTTAACCTTTTGAGCGGTTTCAGCGTCAATTTCTTGCCCAGCGCGAACAAGAATTTCGCCGTCTTCAGTCACAATGTTTTCAGCAGCAACTTGACCTGTGATACGCTTTGCAATGGAAAGTTTTTTGTTTAAGTTATATCTTCCCACTCTTGAAAGGTTATAATATTGGTCAGAGAAGAACCAAAGATTTAAATAACTTCTTGTGGTTTCTGCAGATGGAACATCAGCAGGACGAGTTTTCCTTGCAAATTCCAAAAGTGCCTCATCTTGAGTTTGTTGAGGTTCTTTTTCAAGCACATGCTTAATGAGTCTGTGGTCACCAAAAAGTTTGCAAATATCCTCTTGAGTGTAGCCAAAGCACTTAAGGAAAAGACCAAGACTAATTCTATTTCGTCTGTCAAGCACAATGTTCAAAACTTCGTTTGCACCCTGCTTAACTTCAATATACATACCTCTTTTTGGAATGATTTGACCAACAAGAGTGGAATTATCTTGATTTTTATCTCTCAAAAGATAGTAGTTTGGTGATTTGATGATTTGATTAACAACAACTCTCTCAACACCATTAATAATGAAAGTGCAATCGTCAGTCATATATGGAATGTCACCCAAAAAGACATTCTCTTCCACAGCTTGCCCTGTTTCTTCCACAACAAAACGCGCCTTAACATATAAAGGAACGGAATAAGTGACACTTCTTCTTTTGCATTCCTTTTGCGAATATTTAGGCTCTTTATCCATAACGATGTCAAGAAGATAGAGTTTTGCCTTTCCACTGTAATCTACGATTGGAGAAAACTCATCCAAAACCTCTCTAATTCCATGCTCAAGAAAATCCTTGAAAGAATTTCTTTGGATTTCAAGAAGTGGTGGAATTTGAATGAAATCTTTAAGTTGCGCAAAAGTATATCTTTCGGCTTTTCCAAATTTTTGTTTTCTTAATGCAACTGACATAAAAACACTCCCCTAAAATTAGATTAAAAAAGGAAACAAGATGGCAAAAGAACTTTACCAACCTGTTTCCAATATTAAGTTAAAAACACCGCTTTTTCCCACATTTGCTAATTAACCACTTAATTATAACAATATTTAGTTGTTTTTGTCAATAGTTTTTTTAAAAAATAAATTAAAAAATGGCGAAAAACGACTTATTTAATAGAATTATACCAAAATATCAAGCAAAATGCAACTAAAATAATAAAAAGATGTTAACTTTTCAAAAGAATTTTTACCAACTCTTGAAAAATTAAACATCTTTTTAAAATTATTAATCGCCGATAAACTCTTCATCCACACAAACACCAAAGTTTGTCACTTGAAGATGTTGTGCCCTTGTTGCACCTTCAATGCCCTCAATATAATAAGTATATGAGATGTTTTGTGAATAAATAGGATAAAGATAATTAACATCTTTCACAGTGCGCTCATAAACCGCGGTGTCATCAATTTGAGTATCATCAGTGGTGTAATCACCTGCAAAACTTTCTTTCAAATATCCGCCTGTGTCATATCTTCTTGTGATTGAACCATCTGAAGAGTTTACAAGCATCCAACCAATTCCATCGTTTGCAATAAGATCATAAATTCGGTCTGGATTTTCTGAGTCGACAAAGGTTTTTGGATAGTTATACATATTGTAAGTATAATTTCCGCGTTCCACAGTCAAAGTGTCGGTGTGAGCTTCTGGGTTAATTATTCCCATATCATAGTTAGCAACATTAGCCGACATGGAAGAAACAGTGTTATAAACTTGAACAACTGCACTAACTGCTCTTCCAATTATTTCACCAATATATGTGTTGAAACTTGAATTATAAACAATTGTTGTGATTGAAAGAGTGAAATCAATTCTGTTTGCCTCGCTAAGATAGTCACTATTTAACATCGTTCCATCTTCATTGGTGTATAGGTCAGTGGAAAGAGTTGTGTAGTTTTCTGTACCAACAAAATCTTCGGCAAAACTAAACTTTTTATCTTCAAGAGCAGCCCAGTTTGCTTCAAACTCCAAAATTCTCGCTTCGTTCTCTTCTCTTTCTTCAACGGATAAATCTGGGTTATATAACTCTTCTTCATATCCAGCAATTTCAGTTAAATAGCCTTCAATCTCAACCTCTTCTAAATCTGGATCATAAAGACTCGCACCATACAACGCTATGATTGTTCTATACCTATCTATTTGTTCAGGCGTAAGAGTGGTGTTATAAAGGCTGGAATTTGCAACAATAGACCTATAATTAGTAATCGTGGATTCATCTAATTCAGAATTGAAATATCCACTTATTTCAGCATTAATTTCCTCTTTTCTATCGTCTGTTAAACTTTCGTCAGTTAATTCTGCTTCAAGTTCCTTAATATTGCTTTCAATTACACTTACACCCGACTCTTCAACCTTTTCTATGTTATATAGATTTGCTAAAGCATTAATATATTCTTCAATTTTTACTTCACCAACATCTGAATCAAAGAGACTATCGATGGCAATATTGTATTTTTTAATAGTACCATTTTCCAACAAATCCTTATTATATAATTCCGCCTCTGCAGTCGCAATGTTATCTCTTAATTCTCTGATTCTTTCTTCAGATAAACCAGTATTATATGTTTTGCGTTTTAAAGTTTCAATTTCATCTCGATTGGTCAAATAATCTTTTCGTTCAAAGTCGGAAAGTGCATAAATATCCTCAATTTTTCTGCCGATATCTCCAAGAACATTTGAAGAGATATCTGTGGAAATTTGAACATTGATTGCTCCATTAATAAAACCAATAATTCCGCCTGCATAAGCACTGGAGTTTTGTGAAGAAAGTATGCTTAGATAACCATTTGTGAAATTGACATTATTGATGACTAAACTTGTGTTTGACGCTTGTGCAAGCCCAATAATACCGCCCACAACATGATAGCCAATAAAGCCTGCTTCCACATTGGCGTTTGTTAAAGTGAAGTTGTCTGTCACCATTCCAACCACGCCACCAATGTTTGCAATGCCGTCAACTTGAAGATTGCTCGACAAATTTAAACTTTGGTTCATGGAAACATTTTCCATACTACCACCGCTAATAAGTCCTGCAATTCCGCCAACCGCAGTTGGAGTGTATGGCACTGAAGAGAAAATGGAAAGATAGGTGTCTAAGCCAATAACATCAACATTTAAAACTCTTCCTTTGCTTTCACCTATAACAAGTCCACCATAGTCAAAGGCATTGATAAGAAGATTTTGATTAATTGTCACCGTTAAATTGCTAACCTCTGCATCTGCATCCACAAGTCCGATAAGTCCACCTGCTTTAGCACCAATAACAGCCAAGCCCTCGCTTAAAGCGATATCATTTATCTTTCCCTCGCCACTTGCAACTCCAACAAGAGCACCTGCAAAGGAATATTGCGTGAAAGTTGTGGCACGATTGTCGAACACATTATTTCCTGAATTTACCGTGTATGTTGCCGTTGCCGACATGGAAGTTTCAATTTTTTCAATGTTATAATCTCCAACCGCAAGCCCTACAACACCGCCCACGATGTTTTTGCCTGTTGTCACAGCATTTGTTCCACCAGAAACATTGACATTTGCAATCACTCCTGCATCCAATTTACCCGCAACAGAACCAACCACTTGAGCGTTTGAAAAGACCATTTCACTGACTTGCAAGTTAAAGTTAAGTAAAACTCCAACAGCACCACTGCGCGACGAACTTCCCACTTCTGCAAAAAGCCCTGCATATGTCAGCGATTCGCTGGAAACCATATGAAGATTGGAAATTGTCAAGAAGTTCCCCTCAAGATAGCCCATAAATCTTGTTTTGTATAGATTGCTGTTATGGTCAAGTTCAGAATAGTCGATGTTGTTTATTATTCGATAATAACTATAGTTGTAGTTTGCTGAATTATTGCCATTTAAGATGTAATTTTCAAATTGTTCAGCATTTTGAATTAAAATTGGATTATAAACACTTCCAGAAACACCACTTTCAGGTGTGTTCACATAAACATATTCAACATATGTGACTCCGCTTTCTTCGTCATAAACTTCTTCAGCAGAATAAAGTTCGCGTTGCGAGAAAGCAATGATATTTGGAGCAACAAGTTGAAGAGTGGAAGTGTTGAAAATTTTTCCATTAAATGTCACTGAACTGTTCCTATTATTATAGAACCAAACAGCATCATAACCACGAGAATTTGTGTAAACGAAATTTCTAAAGTTTTCTTCAAAATTTGGAGAAGAAGTGGAAAATTCTTCAATAGTTAAGGAATTAACAGAAGTTGTGCTGTTATTTTCAATCGTGCTGATGTTAATGTTAACTTTTTCATCTTCATCTTCTAACCACAAGCAAGAGGAAATTGTGCCAAGGTTATTTCTTGCAAATCCATAAGCGTTTGTGTTGTAATTTCTCAATTTGCTTGTGGATATGGAAGTGCCGATGAAACCAGTTGCCGAGTTTGTCATAACAAAACCAGCAGAGTAAAGTCCTGCTTCTTCAAGATTGATGTTTGAATAGCAATCTTCAACATTTCCATTGTTCACAAAAACAAAACCAGCAATGGAGTTGAAAGAAGCAATGTAATCTGTGTTATTCTTGTAATAAACTTTGTCATTTGAATTTGTTATTTCGCCAGACACATAGGAGGTGTAAATATTTCCGCTATTGGAAAGAGCAAATCCTGCCGTGTATTGTGTTGTGGTGTTGTCGCCATTTTTTAGACTTCCACCCATAAAATAGGAAGAAGAGATGGTTCCGGTGTTTGTTCCAACAAAACCAGAGATATTCACCGTGGCATATATATCCACCGACGACCTTGAGTTTGTGATAATTCCAGAATTGGAAGCCACAAAGCCTGTTATGTATGAGTTTTGCGTGGAAGTGGAGAAAGAAACTGTTAAAATTCCGCCACTTAATGTGTGAACTTCGCAGTTTGTTATGTTTCCAGCATTGCTTCCTGCAATCATGCCAATGGAGAAATTGTCTGCACTCATCACAATGTTGGTGCTTGCCGAAATTTCCATGATAACATTTCTTATCACTGTGTTTTGACCAACACTTCCAAACAAGCCGAAGTTGGTCACAGAAGCATCATAGCGATAATCACCCGCCATACTTATCACATGCATATTGCCGTCAAAACTTGCAACCTGTGTGGTGATTGGAGAGAATTGATTAGAATTTTCAGAATTTGGAAGAACAATATCGTTAAGCAAGATGTAATGTTGACCTTCTTGCATATTCATAAGGTCATCATAATCCTCAACTGGAATTGGACTTTCTTCGCTGGACTGATTTGTGACAGTGAAAGCAAAATCCTCTAAAATTGTTCCCGTCATGAAAATATCACCCGGTGCTTCGCCACATTCATAAATTCCGTTATGCATATAATAAGAACCTGAAACGCCAAAGTTATAGATATTCTGCTCAGCGTTATAAAGTCTGATACCAGTGAAATACCTTCCGTTGATGTAATAGTAATCGGAACGCAAAGTGGTGTCGGTTGTGATTTCTTCATCCACTCTTCCAACAACTGACGAATCTGTGATTGTGAAAGTGACACTTTCAGTAAGCCTATCCACAAAGTTTTGAGCATTTCTAACAACTGACGGATTGGAGGTATCATATTCCATATAATCTAAAATGTCAAGTTCAAGAAGATATGCGTTTCCTATCGCTGTTGTGATAACGCCATCCTCTTCGCCATGAACAATGTCATAGTCAGTTTCAGGAGAATTTTCATAGTTAAAGACATATTCCATAATGTAAACGGTAATGTTTTCCGAATAAGTCACAGTCACATTTTCAACAATTCTGGAAGCAAAAACATTTATTGTCAAAGAATAGCCAATATCATTTTGATAATCGATTGGGTCTGAATTAACAACAAGAGTGCGTTCTCTTCCTTCGCCCACCACAGTCGCCCTCTCTTCATCTGAAACAGTGATTGTGATATTTTCAAGCGAGAAACCATAATAATCAAGCGTCATGCCATAACTAAGCCCTCTTGCCACAAAGTAAATGTTGTTTTGGTTTGGAGTTCTATCGTTAAAGGAAAGATGAACATAGTTTGCAAGATGTGTGATAAGATTTATGCTGGAAGTGAAATGGAGGTCGTTATTATAGACCACATCAACATCGAAAGTGATTGGAATATCATCCTCCACCCCTTGAGAGCCTAAAAAGTATCGGATATAAACTCTGCCGTTATAGGTTTCGCCATGGTTAGTTAAATACTCAATGTAATCGTTATAACTAAATGTCAAACTTCCGCCATGCATTGCCACAAAGTTGGTGTCAGCAACATATTCAACCACACCAGAACTTGTGGATTGATAAACAAACGTAAATGCAACCTCATTTGCACCCTCGTTATAGTTTATGGCGTTATTGGAAATGGTGAATGTGTCAAACTCTGCGTCCACTGGGTCTATGGATATTTCCAAAATTCCGTATTGAGATGTGATAATCGACTCATCTGAAATTGCCATATCGTTAAAGTTGGAATAGTTTTCAATGCTAACATTTGTTATTTCTGCTTCTTTTAAGAAGAAATCAAAATTGCAAGAAACTCCGTCTTGAAGTTCGTTGGCATAGAATATGATGCGATATGAGCCATAGATATTTTGAAGATTGCGGTTTAAATAGGCATTTGAATTTTTGTTTACTGCAAGATTGAAATTAAAATTATTTGTGTCATCAACGCGATTTATTTTTAAAGCAAATAAATCATTGATTGAAAAGTTGTTGATAAAATCGTTGTAATCGTCATCATTTTCAAAACTTTCAGCACTTGGAAGCCTTGATTGAATAACTTTATCATTTCCATTTTCATCGGTGAACACTATTTCATAATAAGCATATTCATGGTTGCGTGATTGAATTTCAAGCGTATCCGAAAAATCGTCATTCGATTGAATTGTCACCAAGTTCGCTTTGGTTTGAATGGCAGTTGCAGTTTCATAGAATGCAACACGGATATTGATGTTTTGAAGCCCAATCGCCATGGTGTATTCTTGACCATTTGAATCGGTCATGCTTATGTAAGACTCAAGCGAATAATTATCCACTCCTTCAATAACATCGTTGTTCACTCTGCCATAGAATATCACACTCTGACCATTTACCATGCACCTTGTGTATTCTGGTTTTTCGCTCTCGCCAACATAGGTGCTTTTAACCGTTAAAGAGTTGTTGCGAGCAAGAAGAATATCTTGATTACCAATTCTCATAATTCCATCGCGCGAAACTGAAACCTCATCGCCATTTATGGTGGAATAGTTTTCAAGTTCATAGGAAGGAACGGCATATAAAGTGGTGTTTCTGTCGCCATAGACATTGACTTGCGAGCCATTTGTGATATTGAGAGCGTTGGAACTGTTCGAATTATAGAATATGGAAGTTTCCACATCTTTATTAAAGTAGTTGACGATATACAAAGTCACTTCCACAGAGGTTTGTGTGTTCAAAACGCTTTGAAGTTTAATCGTGGCGGTGCCGATGCCAGAAGTTGTCAAATTTCCATTGATGTCGACGCGTAAAATGTCAGTTGTCGCTGAAATTATTTGTGCATCGCGAGTGTTGATGGCAAAAGGATAGAGCGTGGAATTTGGATTAAAGGTGTTCATTTCATCAACAACATCTTGTGCCACGCCTGAAAGAAGAGAGTTCACAAAATTTTCAGCATCAAAATAGAACATTAAAAAGACATTTCTTTCAGTTTGATTTTCTGTGTCGTCATTAACTAAACTTAACTTAAAACTGCTGTCTTCTTCCAGACCTAAGTTTACATCCGCCTTTTCAAATTCATCTTGTTGAACAAAATTGTTGTCTGTATCTATTATAAGATAATCGCCATAATAATTAGATGTTGTGGTGTCGCTTGGGTTGACTGCACCATCACTTAACTCATACAAATTTCTTCTCACATAGGAAGAAACCTCGAAAGTTGCACTATATGTTCTTCCAGAATTATTTCCAATTGCAATAATTCTGTTAATTTTGTCAGCGTCTGTTTCGTCAGTGTCTGTTTCGTCATCAAATTTTGCATCATCATCCCTAATAATAATCATGGATGCTTCAAGTGCTGTTCTGCCATCATCCACCGCTTCAATCGTGTTATGTGAGTCCTTGTTATGTGAGTCCTTTTCTGACAGGTTGACATTTACATATGCTGAGTCAACAACAAGAGTTGTATATTTAGCAAAATCATCAAAACCTAAAATGGCACCCGTGTTAGTTTCGCCACGCACAAAAACACGAGAAGTGCAATTTGTGATATAGACTGAATTTTTATTTGGTCCATTTGTTCCGTATAGAATAGTAGCAAAACCAACAATTCCCCCAACATAATGAGAGGAAGTGGTCACCTCGCTATCCACAATTCCACCGACAAGCAGATTTTCAACACGCGTTCTTATGGAATAATATTCTTCACCATCACCATCCTGCGTTATTGAAGAAACCAATTTTCCAACTGCACCGCCAGCGTGTATGCTTGCATTATTTATATTTACATCACTTTCCACTATTCGTATGTTTACGATTGCGGAGTAGTTTGTGTAGCCATATAAACGCAACGAGGTGTCGTCCTCTTTTTTAATTGTGCCAGTGTTCTCACCTGCAATTCCACCGACATATAAAACAGCTTGATCGGCAGTTGCACTTAATGAAATTTCAAGAGTGCCTTGAAAATAGACAATATTTTTTGGTGTTTGCCCTGCAAATTCACCTGGCTTATTTTCTGACGTGTGCGTGGTAAACTCCTCTTCGCTATCTTCCTCATTGCTATCTGCATACGCTGGGAAATATTGATAAATTTCACCATTATTTTGACCAACAACACCGCCAAAATATAAAGTGCCACTTTGTGTTAAACTTATGGAGGAAGAATAGATGTTTGTTTGAACATTTGTGATAGTTCCATCATTAATGCCAGCCACAAGTCCAACAAAATAATCTCCATCAGCGGTCATCTTCATATCTCCCGAAATTGTCAGATTTTTGAGATAACCACCCTCATTTATCTTTGCAAAAAGCCCCGCATAGTAATTTCTTGAGCTCTGTTCTATTGTTGCACCAAAGCCATATTCTTCTTGGTCGATGTTAGACAAGATTTTGACATTGGCAATTTCCGCTTCGTTAGTTGTGCCAACAATACTGCCTGAAAACCCTTCTAAAGTGTAGGTAGTTGTGCCATCGTCAGCGGTGTTTGCCAAAAGCCCAATTGGCACGCTTGCAGAAACCGAACTCATGTCAATCATATTTCTAATTTCATAGTGGCTGGAAAGTGAAACTTCGTTAGCGTTTATGGCAAGCACATCTTCTGGCGTGTCTAAAATATACCTATTGTTTTCCGAACCGTTGCGATAGGAAACATCAATGACGATTGGTTCGTTTCCTTCTTCAATCACTGATGGGTCATTTCCCCACTCAACAGGATAGATATAAAGCGTTCCCGCAAGAGCGTCTGTTATTGAAACGATGTCGGAATGAGAGTTATAGAAATCTTGCGCGGAAACTTCAATTAAATATGTTCCAAGCCCGCTTTGAACCTGTGTGATATCAACATCAATAAGATTTCTTGAAGTGGAGTTTATCGCTCTAAAGGTATAATTTAAATTGGTGTTTGTGGCATAGTTAGGCGAAACATAGACCACAAAATTATGCTCTAAAGTGCTATTTGTGAAAACAAGTTCTGTGACATCTGTTGCCGTCACAACCGACTCAACTGGTGTGTATTGAACCGCATTAATGGTTGCTTCATAGTGCATACGCGTGTAATTTCTTTGACGAACATACGCATTAATTGTTAGTGTTATGCTGTTCACATCTTTCTGTTCATAAATTAGAGTGTTCAAGTCAAAAGTTCCAATATTTTCAATGTTATAAAAATTGGAAAACGAGATTGCCACTGTGTAGGTGTTATCGTTGTAAACATACTCTCTTGTGTAACCTTCGCCATAGAACATAAACCCATTATTAAAAGAAAGTTGAACTTGCTCAGTGCGATTATTTTCAGCCCCATTTGAAACTGTGATGTCAACAAGCGTTCTTGTTGTTAAAGGGAAAGAGGATTGCACATAAAAGTATGTGAAATTTTCATGGAAAGTTTCTTGGCAAAGCTCCATGGTTAAGTCGCTTTCTGCAACATATTGATTGTCGTAGCTAAAACTTTCACTTTGCGTTTGATTGTTGTTAATTCCATCCAAAAGCCTTACAATAATGTCGTTCACAATGCTTCCGTTTTCTGTTTTAACATCCTCGAAAAAGAAACTTTCATTTAAATAATATCGATAGAAGTTAAATGAATTTCTGTTTTCGGCTTGAATATCAAAATCAACTTGCATATCCTCTTCTGGAATATATTCAGTCGCTCCATAATAGACAGTGTTATCAACTGCAGGACTTCCGCCATTTGTTAAAATAAATTCGGAAAGAAGAGAATAGGATGTTATATTGATTGTGAAGTTTGTTTCCTCCATATCCTCTGCGTTCACACGATTAAATTGTTCATTGACAGCATCACCTTTCAAAGAGAAAACAATTTGCGCAACGTCATTAGATAAGGTTTCAATGTTAAAGGAATTGTTTCCTGCTGGAGAAACTGAAATAACATTTTCTCCCGAAACAATTTCCATGTCATCATCAACAGAAATGGTGTCAATTTGCCCATAAAATTGAATGGTGGTGGTGTTATTGAATTGAATTTGATAGTCACTTCCAATAAGCGTGGTCGGATTTAAAATTTCAAGATTTAAAACATCATTATAATCAACAGGAATTTCTTCAGTTGAAGAGGTCGCCCAATCGTAATAGCCAATATAATTTCCAGAAACAATATCAATGCCAAATGGATTTGTTCTAAGGCTGTTTATAACCTCCACGGTGAAAGTGACAGATTCTCCGTTATCCAAAGTCACCTGATAACTTCCCGTGCCAATCGCTTTTGCATGGAGAGAAAAACATAAGTTATAATCCCCTTCTTGTGTTGTTTGAACGGCTTCCTCGGCATAGGAGTCACCAATCACAAAATCAATAACATCATCGCCACTGACAAGAGAAGTTGTGAACGATTCAAAATAACTATTTGCAATCAAATAGCCCGTTAAATTTGCATTTTCTTTTGAGTGTGTTTGATAATCTAGGTAAATTTTTTGATTTTCATCAGCACTACCATATCCAGTGCTTTTATCAATTTGGTCTGCCCCTTTAATAATTTCATAAAAAACTTTAATAACAAGCGAAGAATTTGCTTCATCAATAGTTTTCATTGCCGTGTTCACAAGTGTGATTGTGAAACTTCTTTCTTCAGCCACAGCTTCAGGCACAGCATTGTCAACGCCTTTATAAGTAAAACCAGTGGAAAGGTCATAAATTCTTCTGCCACTTTCAATTTCTGCCAAGCCGTATCTAAAACGCAAATCTTCTGAAGAAAATTCAATGGTGGCATAATCATAAATTGCTTCAACATCAAGTCCAGACGAAACTTCCACATTCAGTTGTTTCCATCCAAACTCCGGCCATGTGTATGCGTTATAAACAATAATTGGATCTTCTTTCGAACTAAACGCCGTGGAAAGCACACCATTTAAGTAAACTTCCTTGGCAACATACTGCGTTTCCACATTAAAATGGCCGATAAAGTTGATGTTTTCATCCAAAACTTCTTCCGCGCCTAAATAATTTAATTGTAAACTGAATTCTGAAGTGTAATTGCCAAAGGCAGAGGCAACTATTTCAAGATAGTAAACCGTTTTTCCTGCGTAGTCTGTTGAATCGCCGAAGTTTTCGTTATGCACAATATCCACACTTAAATTTTCGCCTTCAATCTTGTTAAAGCTCAAGAGGTCGCTTTCGCTGTCTGCCACTAACTTCAAAATATATGCACTTCCTTTACCTCCGTTTGCATTTGGAACAAGTGTGATGTCATGGGATGTTAAAGTTTGAAAATCAACTTTTCCTTCAGCACCAACATATCCTCCAGAAACTTCCACATTTAAATCGTTTAAAATTTTCACATCACAAACTGAAGATAGATATGGAGTTTCTCCATCGCGATAGGATATAACCGAGTGGTTATATATGGCAATAAATTGAAAATCAGAGGCTGACACATATTCCTCTCCATTTTCGCTTGTGTTTAACGCCTCGCCGTCAAGAAAGATAACTTGCTCGCCGTTTACTATGCCAACTGAAACAGTTTGAAAAGCGTATGCCTGCACATCGTTCACATTTGAAGTGGAATTATCATTAAAATTTAAAACTGGATTTGTTGGCATCACAAAATTTTCTGGGTCAGTGGTGTCAATATCTTCATCAAATCCGATAAAAGTATGATTGGAAACATCTTCTGTTAAAAAGTAAAAAGTGACATCTCTATCTGTGGTGTTAGCGTCAAAATTAAAAATGCCGTCATTTGCCACGAAAGGCGTTGATTGAGTATAATATAGGAAAGAGGAGTTATATTCCATGCTTTCGGAATGCTCAATGATGTTAATTTGCACAAATGTGTATATGAAATCATCTTCTGTCACAGCCATGAGGTTAACAGAGCCACCCTCCAAAGCCGTGATATCAACGCTGATAACATTACCTTTTATAACTTTGTTTGAAATTTCAATCTTTCCTTCATTATCCACATTAAAAATCAAGTTGTTTAAAAAAGAACTTGGTGCGTTGTTAATTTGAAAATTTAATGTTTCCGTCTCCCCAACTTCCAAAGAAAGCGACGCCACATCACTTGTGACTGAAACATTTGAATAGTCTTCCTCACACCCAGCAAAAAAGAGTCCTGCAACCAAAAATGCGATTGCAGAAAAAACGCCAACAAAAATTCTTTTAAAAGTTTTTGCCATATAACTCCTTTTAAAAATCAGCCTCCAAACAGTTGTTTCACATAGTCATGAGCAATAACCTGCACTGTGGTTCTTGAGGTTGGTCCGGTGATAAGGAACGCTTGACCAACACCAGCAGTCACAATTGAGTTCTGCTCTTCTTCATTAATACCGCCCGACTTCTTATATAGTTCAATAAGGTCATTCACATCGTTTGGCGCAAGCGAGAAGATGAGAGAATATTGACACGCGTTAATAACCGCAGTTGACTGCCTTTTAATTTCGTCCGAACCCACGAAGTCGGCAAGGTTTTGTGTGATGACAATTTGCATACCGCCATACTTTCTGATACGCTTTGCCATTTGCGCCATGAAGTCAAGTGCGATTGGGTATTTTGGATTGATGAAAATGTGTGCCTCATCCACGGCAACAATAATTTTTCTATTCTTATGATATTTTTGGTTAAAGTCCTTATTGTTAATGATTTCGTTATTTAAATATCTAAACACCAAAAGCATTTGTGCATTTGTGACGGTTGGGTTGTTTCCAGCAACTAACGATTGGAAATTGAAAGTGACGAAATTTTCGTTTGTTTCAATGGAAGTTGGTCCATTCCAAAGCGCACTATTTCTTCCGCCTGTGGCAAACTTTTTGATGTAAGTTTCCACGGTCATCAAGTTTCTAATGGAGAAATCATCTTTCGCTGTTTTCAACCTTTCAAGAATAAGATTATATAAATCATCAAAAATTGGATAATCCTCTGGCTTAAACTTAGAAAGGTTAGTTTTATAAGTTATTCCTTTCTTTTTATACATATCAATAACAAGTGAGTTTAAAACCTCGAAAGCGTCGGCGTTAATACCTTCCAAAATCACGCGGAAGAATTGCTCCAAAAACTGCAAGTGTTGAGTGAACGAGTCGTCCACTTTTTTCTCTTCCACAATAAGTTCGCCATTTTCGTCATATTCCTCTTTCTCATCCTCAGAAGCATCAAGCGAGGTGATAACGTGGAAAGGATTGATGATACCTTGAAGAGACGAACCAACATCAATGAATTTTCCGCCCAAGTTTCGTGTTAAGTCGCGATATTCGTTTTCTGGGTCAAGAATGAAAATCTTACAGTTGTCTGCCGCAAGGTTAGTTAAAAGTGTTTTTGTGGCATAACTCTTACCAGAACCAGATTTTCCAATAATCATCATGTTAGAGTTAACTCTTTCTCTGTCTCTTTTGAAAAAGTCCACAAACACAGGATATTCGTTGTCGCCAAGATAGATGCCGTTATAGTCTTGCAACGAGTTAGAAATAAACGGGAAAGATGCGGCAAGTGTGGAAGTTGGAATTCCGCGCATAGTTGATTTCATGGTGTCAAGACGCGAAATGTTGGAGGAAATAAAGCCGTCCACTTGGCGTGAAAACATTTCCGAATATCTAAAACCTTGTTGTTTAAGCATTGCACGCACCTCTTTCTTTGCAGCGTCCTCTGTGACGATGTAGGTATTAACATTATAAAGTTGTTGGTTATTGTTTTTAAGAGAAACCAAAAGTTCCTTTAAAGTGTCAAGGTGAGTTTGAAGGTCAATTTGAGTGGAACTTCTTCCAGATTTTGCCAGTTTTGATTCCATTTCCATAATCGCCTTATCAATCTGCTTTTCCGAATCCAACCTTGGCATAGGATTAAATTTCATGATAACCTTAGTTCTATCCAAAAGGAAAAATGGAGCAGCCCAAGCATTGCCAACTTGAATTGGATAGTCGATTAAATTGTAAACACGATAGCAATCTTTATCAACAAAATATTTTGCAATGTTGAATTTGATTTTATCTGGTGTCACCCAATCCATATATTTATTAAACGGCATAATGTCAAGGTCGCGTTCGTCAAAATCTTTACCCACATTAGCTTTCAAGAAAACAAAAAGATCTTTACCTGTCAAAATTTTGGAGGTTATTGGGTTTAAAGACGCAGCCATAGAATTTATCATTCCTGTGGCAGTGTTTTCAAGAAGTTCTCTGTCTTTGTCATAGATGACAAGATAGAAATAGTCTTTGTAAATTTTCGATTGTCTATTAATGTATTCAAAAAAGGAAACTCTTTCTTCAAAGATTGGCGCACGGGCGTCAATTTCCTTTTCAGAAATTTGCCCATCGTATTGCATGTCATATAATGTGTCGTATTTCTTATTTTCATTATATATGTAGTGGTCAAGCACCATAGGTTTTCTGATTTTAACAATCGAGCAAGTTTGAGTGTTGCTTAAGCGCCTTAATGCATTTGCAAAACTTTCAATAACATTGTCTTGAAAATTCTCAGTTAAAAGGGTGAAGAACATTGGTTGAACTTCAATTACCATGCCGTAATAAATTCCAAAATCAATATACCTATCTTGCACAATACCCTCGTATGGAAGCATCTCTTTGATGTCGCCTTTTTTGTTTTCGCTTCCTTTAACAAACTTTTTCTTTTGTGCAGCAAATTTTAAGAGATAGATGATTGTGGTGTAAAATCTAACATCGTCGGCAAATTTGAAAAAGAGAGAAACAGCAATGATAACCCATGCAATTCCCACCCAAATTGCCATTGGAAAATTGCTGGTGAAAAGGATTATGGCAATGGCAAGGAAGATGGCGCCGAGAAGAATATCAAGCCCTGTCACCCCACGGAAGAACTCAAACTTAACCTTTGTTTTTCTTGGAATAATTCTAACCATAACCTCTCACCTCAACATTTGCAAACTTATACTTATAATTATAATACTACAAATTATCCTAAAAATACAAATAAAATACGCAAAAAACTTGAAGAATAAAAAATAAAAATTTTAAATAGACAAAATAATTCTTTATTAATAAAAATTAAATTAAAATGCATTTTTCCACATTTTAATTAAGAAAAAAATATTAAAAGAAGAAGTAAAAAATATATTTAAAAATAAAAAACAGCAAAAATATTAAAAATTTCGCTATTTTTTTCGTTTTTTTTGCATTTTTTATTAATTTTTTATTTAATTCTATATTTTTCATTTAATTATGAAAAACAATTCATTTATTTTGTTATGGCGTTTTGCTTTATCAAAAATTTGTTTTGTCACCTTGTCGCCCTCCTTCACAATAAGTTCACTGTTCATGCCAAGAAGGGTTTTGGCTGCCGTCTTTCCAAGATAATATGTTGGATTTAGATTGATGACAGGTGGAAGCGTCATTATTTCCACTTTCATATCCTCTTTTTCAAAACGAGGAAATTTTCTTTTCTTTCTTTTAAAAGAAACAAACAAAACATCATCGCCACTATCCACAATATTCCGCGTTCCAACCTCGCATTTGTCAGTTATAACTTTTTTCAAAGTTTTACCAGAAAAAACAAAACTGGAAATTCTGCCGTAGTCTTCACCAGTGTCAGAAATTACTTTTTTTCTAAGTTCCTCGCTTTCGCCACAAAGTTCCAAGTTCTTTTCGCTTTCAATTAAAAGATAGTTCGTGCTTGTTTTCACAAAATCCATATTCACAAAATATTCCTGCTCAGTTTCCTCGTCCACAATGATGTAGCCCGATTTTTTAAAGTTTTTAAAATCGATGTATGGTTTTAAAACATAACCCACACATTTCTTTTCTTCCACCGAAACAACCTGCTTTGCAATATTTTCCATACCAACTCCTTGAAGCATATTATGAAATAACCTTTTCAAAAAAAACTAAACGGCAAAATTAGACAAATTTTTATCCAGGAAAATCTTTGACAAAATCAATATTTTGTGCTAGAATACGAAAGCAAAGGAGAAGTTATGAAAAAGAAAGAAGAAAAAGAGATGATTAATAAAGACATGACAATCGGCGAAGTTTTGGAAAAAGATGAAAATCTTGCCGATGTTTTTATGGGATTTGGTATGCACTGCATTTCCTGCCCAGTAAGCCAAATGGAAACCGTGGAAGAGGCTTGCCTTGTGCACGGTGTTGACACCGATTTTGTTCTTAAAAAATTAAATGAAAATGTAAAAACTAAGAAAAAATAAAGAAAAACGCAAAAAAATAAGAAAAAATAGCAAATTTTTGCCATTTTTTATTTGCATACATGTTCACTTAAGAAAATAACACTTCACTAATCACTTTTTTTAGTTTTTCCAGATTTATCCTCTTTTTGACGGAAAAAGGAATTTCGTTTTCTTTCACTTCAAAAGGCGTTTTAACAAGGTCGGTTTTGTTTAAGATGACAATCCGCTTGTTTGTTGCACCAATTGAATTTAAAATTTCGTTTGTGATTTCAATGTTCTTTTCATAATTCTTATCAGAAACATCCACCACATGCAAAACTAAGTCAGCATCTCTTATTTCATCCAAGGTGGAAGAGAAACTTTCCACAAGTTCGTGAGGAAGTTTACTTATAAAGCCAACTGTGTCGGTGAGAATGCAAAACTTGTTCTCCCCCAAAAACATTCTTCGTGAAGTTGTTTCAAGCGTGGCAAAAAGTTTGTCTTGAACATAGATGTTTTCACGCGTTAAAAGGTTGAAAAGTGAACTTTTGCCAGCGTTTGTGTAGCCACCTATCACCACGCTTTTAATTCCCGCTTTTTTTCTGGCGATTTTGTTTTGTTCGCGCGAGCGCTTTATTTTTTCAAGTTCGCGTGAAAGAGAGTTTATCCCCTCTTCAAGTTTACGCCTGTCAAGTTCCAACTTTGTTTCTCCTGGTCCTCTCATGCCAGCACCAGAACCAAACCTTCCTTGTGAGCCTTGCATGGAAGATAGACGAGTTAAAAGATATTTGTTTTGCGCCAACTTCACCTCAATCTTTCCCTCGTTTGAATTTGCGTTAAGGGCAAAGATGTCGATGATAAGAAGAATTCTGTCCAAAACTTTCACACCAACAGCATCGCTTAAATTTTTAAGTTGTGAACCAGTAAGTTTATCATCCACCACCAAAACATCAATATCATTAGTTTTAACGAATTCGGCAATTTCTTGAACTTTACCACTTCCAATGAATGTGCTTTTTGTGAGTGCCTTGCCGTCTTGATAAAAAATTTTAACCACTTCTAAGTGTGCACTTTTGCACAACCTTTCAATTTCGGCAAATTGAAACTCTTTGTCCGTATCTTTCAAAATCGGACAAAACACAACCGCTCTTTCCACTTTTTCTTCTTGCAGATTTATTAATTTGCTCATATGAAAATTTTAGCATAAAAATGTGATTTTTTCAAGTTTTTAACACCTTTTTCACGCATTTTCTTCACTTTTTGCTAAGATTTTTCCATCAACTGTGGAAAATACAATGCTAAAACTTTCACCTTCATAATCAAGGCAAGTGAAACACCAATAAAGGTTATCAAAACTGTTTTCTTTTTCTCTTAAAACTCGAAGATAACACTCGGCGTTAAAATTGTTATAACTTTTTTGGCTTTCAAGTTCTTCTTTAAGATTTTCGCAAGCGATGTTTAAAGCTTCTTGATAGTCTATTCCAAACTCATCAGAAATTCTTGTTAGTTCCACACTTAAATCTTCATAATTTAAAGTGAAAGTTTCACCAAAATTAAAAAGGTTGACAATGTCCGCCATAAAACCAACAGACATATCATCTGCCAAAAGTTCGACATCATAGGAATTTGTGCCGTCATTTAAAACAACTTCCAGCGTGCTGTCACTGCTTCCATTTTTAAAGGTCAAAGTCAACAATGCAAAGTCAACAGGTTCTGTGCTTTGCCCATTATATAGATAGGTAGATTCTCGCTCGCCAACAGAGAGTGTGGCATAAAAGGAATCATTTTCGCCGAAATAAAACTCTTTTGTTATCTCCGACATATTCTCTTCCACAAAATTATTTATCGTTTTACCGCACCCAGCTACTCCAAAAAGAACGAAAACAAGTGAAAATGCCACAATTAATTTTTTCATCATAATTTTTCTCCTTACTTTTTTCATTTTATTATAATTTAGTTTTGTAAAAAAGAAGAAATGTGGTAAAATATTGCAAAAAGAGGCGAATTTTGGAGGAAAAATGAAAACGCTTGATTTTTATTTTAAAGATAGCATAAAAAATGGTTATTGCCTTGGTGCATACAACTTTGTGAATATGGAAGTTTTGAAAGGCATTTGTATGGGCTCGGCAAAAACCAACTCTCCATGCTTAACTTCGGTCAGCGAAGGTGCGCTAAAATATATGGGCGAAGAATTTGTTTTGAATTTATTTAAAAGTGCAAAAAAAGAATTCAATATTCCTTTGTTTCTTCACTTAGACCACGGCAAAAGTTTTGAAATTTGCAAAAAGGCGGTAGATTTAGGCTTTGACTCTGTGATGATTGACGGAAGTGGTTTGCCTTTTGAAGAAAATGTGGCACTCACCAAAAAAGTTGTGGATTATGCACATGAAAAAGGTGTGTTTGTGGAAGCAGAACTTGGAGTTTTGAAAGGTGTGGAAGATTTGGTTAGTGCTGACAAAAACATATACACAAATAAAGAAGAAGCAAAAATATTTGTGAAAAAAACAAAATGCGACTCCCTCGCCGTCGCCATTGGCACAAGTCATGGAGCATACAAATTTAAAGGCAAAGCAGAACTTAGATTTGACATTTTAAACGGAATTGAAAACGAACTTAAAAATTATCCACTTGTTCTTCATGGTGCTTCCAGTGTGCCACAAAAATATGTGGATGTGATAAATTCTCATGGCGGAAAACTTTCTGGCGCAAAAGGAGTGGATGACGCACTTTTGCATGAGGCTTGCACAAAGCATAACATATTTAAAATCAACACCGACACAGACCTACGCCTTGCATATTTCTCCGTTCTGCGCACAAGTTTAGATGAGCATCCTGAAAACATTGATTTGAGAAAATTTAACACTCAAGCAATAGAAGAAATTGCAAACTATGTTGCATATAAAAACGAACAAGTGTTCAACTGTGCAAATAAGGCTTAGAAAAACCACCTTAACTTTTTAAAAAACACAAAAAAGAGAGGATACTATGGATAAAAGAAAAAACAACGATGTTTCTCATGACGGACATCGTGAAAGATTAACAAAACTAATTGAAGCATCTGGCATTGAAAATGTCAGCAAGGTGCAAGCGGTGGAATATTTTTTAACATATATCATGCCTCGCGGAGATGTAAATCCTCTTGCGCATCGCCTACTTGATAAGTTTGATAACTTTGGCAACATCATTGACGCCAGCGAAGGCGACTTAAAATCTGTTAAAGGAATTAATGAAAGAAGTGCTAAAAAGATTAAACTTTTCAACGAACTTATTTGGTATTATTCTTTCTCGCGCATGGCTAAGAAAATTTCTATGGATAATAAAGATGAGTTTTTGGATATGCTTGAACAACTTTTGCGTTTCAAAAAATCTGAAAATTTAGTGATTTTAGCGTTCAATAATAAATTCTATTTAACTCATAAAAGAAAATTTACTGACAGCGACTTAAAGCAAGTTGGCGTTTCACCTTTTCAGCTTTATGATTTTATCTCCACAGCAAAACCTGCGTATATTTCCATCGCTCACAATCATCCCGGTGGCACAGCACGCCCATCGCAAGATGATTTGGACGCCATGACTTTTATTGAGGATTTGATTAAAAACTTTAAATGCAAACTTTTCGATAGTTATATCATAGGTGAAGATGGACTTTACAGCACAAGACAAAGTTGCTTTTTAAGAAATTTTGACAGCACAGGTCAAATTATGTCAGATGTAATAAAATTTGATAATTAATAAAAAACACTGAAAAAACAATAAAAATTTAATAAAAAATAAAAAATAACGTGTAATTTGCGTTATTTTTCTTTGTCGTTCAAATTTTTGTCAAAACTATTAAGAGGAAGATTTTCATATTTTTCCATAGCATAAACTTTCATCTGAATTTCTTGATAGTTTTTAATTAAAGCATTATAGTCGTCACATATAGCGTTATATAAATCAACACATTCACAGAAATTTTGATAAAGGTCTTTTTTGTCTTTCTGGCTCACACTTTCACTGTTTAAACAAACTTTAACATCTTTTTTTATTTCCGTTAAATCTTCGCGCAAAGGAAAAAAATAGTTTTTCCAAATGGTTTTAAAGTTGGAACTTTCTTTTAAAATCTCCTCATTGAGTGCGTCGTGATAATCTTGCGAATTTTGAGCAACTGACTCTAAATATTCAAAAACTTTTTGCTTAAAGGGATTATCTTGAAGATTTTTATAACTCACTGAACAACGCTCGAAAAAACAATTCAACGCTTGATTTACGCTTTCTAAATATTTATCCCAAGGCACAATCATAGCGTTTCTCATTCTGTCACGCATATACATCAAATGCTCAAGCGACTCTATTAAACTTTTATCAAATTTTTCCTGTTCGTCCATTTAATCTCCTATTTCAACCTAAATATCCTTGTTGGAATTGTGGATGCCACATCAATTTTAACATGAGTTCCTTCAATTATACCATTGTCTTTAAGTTTTGAAGATATGTAAGTGTATGCAAGGTCTGGAGTGTTGTTTTCCTTGCTTAAATGCGAAAGAACGATTTGCCGTGTGCCACTTTCAACAAGTTTCTTGGCAAAATCGGCTGAAGCGTCGTTGGAGAGATGTCCATTTTTTCCAGCAATTCTCATCTTTAAACTCAGCGGATATTTCTCGCACGCTCTTAACATCGACAAATCATGATTGGCCTCTAAGTAAATAAGTTGACTTCCTTTCACGCTGTTGAAAATCTTATCGTTGGTGTGCCCTAAATCTGTTAACACGCTCACTTTTTTATCACCCTCATAAAAGGAAAAGCCAAAACATTTCACATCATGAGGAATTTCCACTGGCGCAACTTCAAGTTCACCAATTTGGAAATTATCTGTAAATATGCGCATATTTTCCTCTGATGCTCGCGTGAGTTTTGGATACAAACCTTTCCAAACATCGTTGTGTGCATAAATTGGCGTGTGAAACTTTTTGGAAAAGACATCCAAACCTTTCATATGGTCAGAATGAGAATGTGTGATTATGACAGCATCAATATCTTCGCCTTTCACACCAATAAGCGACAATCGTTTCAGCGTTTCAGCGCATGAAATACCATCATCAATCAAAATTTTGGTTGACTCGGTTTCCAAATATGTTGCATTTCCGTCGCTTCCTGATGATAAATTAAAAACTCTCAAATTATTCTCCTAAAATTTTCTTTAAAAATTGACCAGTATAACTTTTTTCGCACTTGCTGACCTCCTCTGGTGTGCCAGTTGCCACAATCGTTCCACCCTCATCGCCACCTTCTGGACCAATGTCGATGATGTAGTCAGCACATTTGATGACATCAAGATTATGCTCAATCACAACAACAGAGTTTCCATTTCCAATAAGCCTATTCAAAATTGCCACAAGTTTTTTAATGTCGTAAACATGAAGACCAGTGGTTGGCTCGTCAAGAATATACATCGTTCTGCCAGTTTCGCGACGAGATAGTTCCGTGGCAAGTTTAACTCTTTGCGCCTCACCTCCCGAAAGAGTGGTTGCAGGCTGACCAAGCTTGATGTAAGATAAGCCCACATCAAAAAGTGATTGAAGTTTATTGGCAATCGATGGAATATTCTTGAAAAATTCAAGCGCTTCTTCAACTGTCATATCCAAAACATCGCTTATCGTTTTCCCCTTATACTTCACTTCCAAAGTTTCGCGATTATAGCGTTTTCCCTTGCACACTTCGCAAGGCACAGTGATGTCTGGCAAGAAATACATTTCAATTTCCTTCACGCCAGCGCCCTCGCACGCTTCGCATCGTCCGCCTTTGATGTTGAAGGAAAATCTGCCTGCGTTATAACCTCTTGTTTTAGCGTCAACAGTGGAAGCAAAAAGTTCGCGAATTTGTGTGAAAACACCAGTGTATGTTGCGGGATTACTCCTTGGCGTTCTTCCAATCGGTGCTTGGTCGATACAAATGACCTTATCCAAAACCTCAACATTTTCAATCTTATCACACTTTCCAAGTGGAAGTTTGCTGTTGTTAAGTTGGTTTGATAGGTATGGGAACAAAATTCTGTTGATAAGTGAACTTTTTCCGCTTCCAGAAACACCAGTGACGGCAGTGAAAACACCAGTTGGAATTTTAACATCAATGTTTTTTAGATTGTTTTCCTTTGCACCCTTAATCGTCAAAAAATCACGAGGTTCTCTGCGAGTTGAAGGTATTTCAATCTTGTCATCTCCGCGCAAAAACCTTGCTGTCACAGATTTTTTGTTTTTCATAACCTCACTGACCGTGCCCGCTGCCACAATTTCTCCACCATGCACTCCAGCATAAGGTCCAACATCCACAAGGTATTCTGCCGAACGAATTGTGTCCTCATCATGCTCCACAACAATCAAGGTATTGCCAAGGTCTTTCAAATTTTTAAGTGTTTTTAAAAGTTTTTCATTGTCGCGCTGATGTAGTCCAATCGAAGGCTCGTCAAGAATGTATAGAACGCCAACAAGTCCACTTCCAATTTGAGTGGCAAGCCTAATTCTTTGCGCTTCGCCTCCTGAAAGAGTGTCTGCCGAACGGCTTAAAGTTAAATAGTTAAGCCCAACATCGTCCAAAAACCTTAGACGCGCCAAAATTTCTTTCACAATAGGTTCTGCAATCGAGGCTTTGGTTTTGTCGAGTTTTAAATTGGAAATAAGTGGAATTAAATTTCTCACGCTTTGGTTGCAAACATCAAAAATATCCTTTCCGTTGATTTTAACCGCAAGCGCACTTTCATTCAAGCGTTTTCCGTGGCAAGTGACGCAAGGTTGCTCTCGCATAAATCTGCCAATTTCAAACTTTACCCATTCGCTTGTGGTTTCGTTATATCTTCTTCTAAGGTTATTGACAATTCCCTCAAACTCAGTGGAAACAAAGCGTTTATTTCTCTCGTTCACAACTTCCACATCAATTTTGTCGCCCTTAGTGCCATAAAGAAGAATTTTTAGTTTTTCCTTACTTAAATCTTTAACTGGCTTGTCGAGGTCAATGTCGTATTGCTTAGATAGAGCGTTAAAATACGCCTTTGCCATTGTTCCCTCTTCACTCTTCCACCCTGTGATGTTGAAAGCACCTTGATTAATTGACAAGTTGGAATTTTTTAAAACAGCATTTTCGTCGATGTCGGTGTTATATCCAAGCCCTAAGCAAGTTGGGCAAGCGCCATATGGTGCATTGAAAGAAAATAGTCTTGGTGTGATTTCGCCAAGTGTCCAACCGCAAGTTGGGCAAGCATAGTTAATGGAAAAAAGTTCTTTTTTCTCGTTCTCTTCCACAAGCACCAAGCCGTCAGCAAGTTTGAGTGCTGTTTCCAAACTTCCTGCAAGGCGGGCATCCTTTCCCTCCTTGATTGTTATTCTGTCGATAACAACATTGATGTTATGTTTGATGTTTTTATCAAGATTTATGGCGTCATCAAGCATAAAAATGGAGCCGTCGATTTCCACTCTGGCATAACCACTTCTTTTAAGTGACTCAAGAAGTTTCATTTGCGTTCCTTTCTGCCCGCGAACGACAGGCGCAAGAATGGTCACCTTTGCACCCTCGCCATATTCTTTCACAGCGTCAACAATTTGGTCAATGGTCTGTTGTTTAATTTGTTTGTGACAGTGTGGGCAATATGGCGTGCCGATATTGGCAAAAAGCAAACGAAGATAATCATATATCTCCGTCACAGTTCCCACCGTGGAACGAGGATTGTGGTTTGTGGTTTTTTGGTCGATGGATATTGCTGGCGAAAGCCCTTCAATTGTGTCAACATCAGGTTTTTGGCTTTGCCCTAAAAACATTCTGGCATAGGACGACAAACTTTCCATATATTTTCGTTGCCCTTCTGCGAAAATCGTGCCAAAAGCAAGCGAACTCTTACCAGAGCCACTCACGCCAGTAAAAACTATAAATTTGTTTCTTGGAAGAGAAAGGTTAACATTTTTAAGGTTATTTTCTCTTGCGCCCTTAATGACAATAGAATTTTTCATAGCATAATAATTATACCACAAAAATAAAAAGTAAACAAGTGGAAATTTCAACTTGTTTACATTTCGCACAATATTTTGCATCACAGGTTTTAATTAGTATGACAATAGTGTTTTTTCGATACAATGTTTTTCTGAAAATTCACTAAAATTCTATATAAATATATTTACAATTTTCTTTCTTCTTCCGAAGATTTTGTAGTTGTAGTGCTTTTATTCACTTCTTTTGGAGTGTTTGTCACTTTTTTCGAAGTTTCTTTACCAACTGAGATTTCTTTAATTTTCCGGTCTAATGTTTTAACAGATTCTGAAATAACTTCTTTATCATTTCTAAGTTCTTCTGAGGCATATTCAAGAGCATCTTCATTTTGTTTAACAGCTTCTAAAACAAAGTCTTTATCATTTCTAAGTTTTCTTGGTGCATATCCAAGAGCAAATCCATTTTGTTTAACAGCTTCTAAAACAACTTCTTTATCTTTTCTAAATTTTCTTGGTGCATATTTAAGAGCATCTCCATTGCTTTTAACAGCTTCTAAAACAACTTCTTTATCTTTTCTAAATT
>CALVWC010000010.1 GCA_944364445.1 uncultured Clostridia bacterium
AGACATCGCCGTCCTCACGAAGTCTCCAATAAGCATCCTTTGGCACTTTGCGATAGTCAAAATAAATGCCGTCATTGAGGTTGCAGTTTTCCACTTTCACGCGATTGATTGTCACATCTCCAAAATTCTCCACATTGAAGGTAAAACATTTATTAGGTTTTCTTAAAACAGGTTTTTCCACATGAACATTCTCAAATGTTAAAAATCCATATTCCTTAACCACAACAACATCAAGCGGAAGTTTAATTCGTTTGCCATTTTCAAGGTTAAGTGCCAAATTTTTAATCATTTCAATATGCTTTCTTTCGATATCGCGATTAACGCCAATAATTTGGAAAACCTTGAAAATCATCCTTGTGTAAATTGCCGAATGAAGTTTAAAAACACTGCAAGGAAGTTGCACAAAGTTGCTGTCAACAACAAGCATATTCATATCAAGATTTTTGTTTATGTAGTCATCATCTTCACAAACGGTTTGTGAAAAATTGTTGATTGCCTCTATCGCGTTTGGCCAGCGCGACAAAATCTCTTTCATAATGACATTTCTAACAAAATTTCTGTTATATGAATTATCTTGATTTGAGTTATCTTCAACATAATCGATATTATTAATGGAAGCATAATCTAAAATTTCATCTTTGGAAACTTGAAGCATAGGACGAATGTAAATTCCGTCACGCATCGGTTCCATACCCTTTGCTCCCGCAACACCCGCTCCGCGAAATAGGTGCATAAGAATTGTTTCTGCTTGGTCGCTTTGATGATGAGCGAGTGCAATTTTATCAACAATATCCTTTTTTATAAGGGCTTCAAACACGCCATATCTACCTTCGCGAGCAGCGGTTTCAAGACTGAGTTTTCTGTCCTTTGCAAGTTTATGAGAATCGATTGTAAACTTGTAAACTCTCACTCCCATTTCTTTACATTTTTCCAAAACAAACTTTGCCTCGCTGTCACTTTCCTCTCTTATTCCATGATTGATATGAATGCCAACAACATCAATATCCAAAATATCTTTCACAGAATTCAAGTAGTGAAGAAGACACATTGAATCCACGCCACCACTGACACCAACACCAATGACTTCGCCTTTTTTAACAAGTTTATGCTCTTTAATAAAATCTAAAATTTCTTCCATCGTTTTCCCTCATATATTATTAGTATACATGAATTTTGAAGAAAAAACAATACTTTTTAATAAAAAATAGCGGTTTTTCAACGATTTTTCGTCAATTTTCCGCTATTTTTTCACATTTTTTGAAATTTGAAAATTTTTTATTTAACTTTCAAAAATTTTAACAACAAGGATTGTCATGTCGTCGACTGCGTATCCCTTGTTTTTGGAAAGCGCTTTTTCAAGAAGTTGGTCGGCAAGTTCTTGTGGATTTTTAGTTTTAATGGAAACAATTTCCTCTTTGAAAATTTCGTCATTTTCGAAACTGTCACTGACCCCGTCGGTAGCAATCACCACAAAATCGTTGCCACTTATCACCACCTTTTTAACCACAGGTTTGATGTCGCTGACAATGCCCATTGGAAGAGAGGATGACTCCACTTTTTTCACTTCGTTTTCATTTATTATGAAACTCACTGGGCTTGCCATTTTAATGAAATCAATTATGCCATTTTTTAAATCTAAAACACCAATATCAAGTGCTGAAAAAATTTCCTCTTTATGAAGATTTAAAAGTTTATTGACTGTGGAAAGAATAATCTCGTTATCAAAGCCTGCTTTATAAAAATTTTCAATTAAACATAAAGATAGTTCACTGATATTTTCCGCTTTCTCACCACTACCCATGCCGTCGGATATTGCAAACAAAATCTTATCCCCGTCAAGTTTTATTATGCTGTAGGTATCACCACTTTTAATGGAATTTGATTTTGTTTTTTGCGCAATTCCAAAAAGGCAATCAAAGCGAGGAGCAGTTTTTAAATTCAAAACCGTGTAATTTGGTCGCATACTTGGGAAAGCCTCAAAAATCATCATCTTCTTTCCCATAACCTTGCCAACATAGTCCACAATTCTAAGTTTTTCGGCATCCTCGCTTCTCACAACAAGTGAAGCCACATCGGTGTGAATATCTTTTTCAAAAACCACAGCGTCAATGCAGATTATGTTGTGATATGTCAATTCATCCAAAATTTTATTCTCTCGCACAGAGTCAAAGGAAACATTGCTTTCAACCTCTTTTGAAAGTGCACTAATCACCTTGGAAATCCCAAGAAGTTGGTCGGCAATAATGGTTTTGCTGGTGTCAACATCTGTGAGCATGGTGAGATATTTTTTGTATTGCGTTGTCAGTGTGTTCACAGCGCCAAGAATAGCAGAAGTTTGCTTGCACCTTGATGTTAAATAGGAAGGAATATCCAAAAGGTTGACTTTTCCGCGTTCAAAAGCAATCGTTATTAATTCATCAAAAACCTTGTGCGTGTTTTCCGCAAAGGTTCTATGACAATGATTGCGCTCTGGGCAATAGGAGCAAATTTTATCGCAAATTTCCTCATTTAAAATTTTTTTCACATCCTCTTGCGACATACCTTTTTTAAGCATATTGCGATAGATTATGTTCATATCGTTGAAAACTTCCGCCAAATTTCCAAGGCGCTGATGCAAAATTTCACGATTTCGATTGACAACATTTTTCATGGCAAGTCTGTCTTTTGAAAGATTGAAGACCACACTGACTTCATTAAGCCACGCCTTTGGCAAACAGAAAAATACCACAGACGAAATGATGAGCGGAAGTGCTTCGATGATACCAAAACTATAATACAGTTGAAAATAGTATCCAATCAAAACCTCCACACACAAAACGCCAATCACCATGAAAATTTTGTGGTGATTTTTAAACATTAATGCACTCATCGCCCAAAGAACAAAAGGTGTCATATAAAGAGGATTGTTTGTGGCAATCAAAGCACCAACTCCTGCGGTTATGGCAAGAAGAAGAGTCAAAATCGGCGAAGAGGTGTAAGCAAAAACCAAAATCAAAAAAGAGACAAAAAGTTTTAAAAAACTGAAACTTTCAATATTCAAATTCACAAAGCCAGCACATAAACTCATAACTAAAACGAAAAGAGAAACAAGTTCCAAACTTGTCAGTTTGTTGGAAAAGCCTCGAATGATAAGCGCCTCAAAAATGACAATGGCAAGATAGAGATATAAAACACCAAGCACCACATTCACAACAGATAAAATCGGTGAAAAACCGCCTAAAATTTCAAAAATAATTTTGCCAATTTGACTTAAAACTGCAAAAACGCCAAATTCCCACTTACGCATCACTTTTTTACATAAAACATGAATAAAATATGGCACAATAAGCACAAAAATTGTGACAAGCAAAACAATAGCATTTTCTAAAGAAAAATCGGTGATAAGACCAGCCAAAAGATATGCTGGTGCAAGAAGATACACTTTTTGGTTTGCCCAAGTAAGTGCAAAAAGCATGCCAAAAGCAAAAGGATAGAGAATTTGATTTATGCTGGCATTAAAGAGCAAAAAGAAGAGAAAAGTAAAAAGGCAAAACTTAATTGCCATGTCTAAATATTTATTTATTTTTTTCATAATAGCCTCAACGCTATTGTAAAACATAACGCGAGGTTATCTTTAAAAATTTTCTGTCAAATTTTAGCGAAATTAAAAAAATAAACAAGAAATACCAAAAAAATCACAAAAAATAATGAAAAATTGCCATTTTTACATGGAAAAATAGGTTAAAATTCCGTATAAAATGGCATAGCAAAATTTTTCTTGGTAATCCTCTTGTTGTAAAAGAACCTCTTCCTCTGCATTAGAAAGAAAACCACACTCCACCAAAATCCCCGCTTTTTCAGTGCAATTTAAAACATAAAAATCGCCTACTTTCGCCACACTTTTAGCGTAGTCAATTTCATTATGCAAAGCTTTTTGCACGCTCTCACCAAGCACCTTTCCACTCTCGTTTCCTTCCGCATAAAAGACCTGTGCTCCTCGCGAAGAAGAAACTGGAAAACTATTCATGTGAAGACTGATAACCACATCTGGATTTGAACTTTCAATAATCTCCTGCCGTTTTTGCATCTCACTCTTTTTCTTGTTAGTGGCAAAAGCAGAATACAAGCCGTTCATATCCTTTCTCGTCAAAACAACATTGAAATTATAGTTTTCGCATAGTTCTTTAAGTTTTAAAGCAAATTGCAAATTAAGCAAACTTTCAGTGACGCCAGTGGTCTTCCCCACCGCTCCGCCGTCCCTTCCGCCGTGTCCTGCATCAATGACAATGGTATATTTAGGTTTAGGCGTGCTTGTCGCCTTAACAGTGTAATAAACACCAACCAAAGAGCAAATCAAAATTATACATATCAAAATTACACATAATGTGCGTTTTCTAACAGCAAAAAATTTCATATTGTATTTTATTTTTAAAAACTTATGTATATGACTTATTTAGACAAGTTTGAACTTAAAGTAAATTTAAAAGAAAATTAGTTTTAAAATGATAAATAAATGTGTTATAATCAAAAATATGAGAATAACAGTTAAAAATTTAAACAAATTATACGCGACTGCATTTGAAAAAATGGAGAATATGTCAAAATTTCTTGGCAAAAATTGTGTTGACCACGCGTTAGATTTTCATTATGGACATAGAATAAAAATTGGTAAACAATTTACAAATGAATTATATCCGATTCCTCTTATCCGCTTTAGGCTGAAAGGAATAAAAACGGAGGTCTTTTTTGATGTCTATACAAATAACGACTACATAGGATATATCAAAGTTTATCCAAATAAAGCAGAAATTTTATCTCTTGATTTGGAAGTTTTTGCGAATCTCAAATATCTTATTTATGGATATCATTATCAGCAAGAACTTTATAACTCTGAAGATTTAAAAGAAACAAAAAACATCATCGAAAAATCAAAAGATACAAGATTTATTATCTATGCGGACTTTGATAATCTTGAACAAATTTATAATGTGGTAGAAAAATTAATAATAAAGTCATCTCAAAGATTTTCAATGGCAAACTATAAATGCGAGTGCGGACATTATGTGACAATTGAATCATATGACGGCACATGCCCAGTTTGTGGAAGGGAGAGTCTATTCAAAAGAAAATTTAAAACGAAATGCCCTGTGTGCGAAGCAAAATGTTTAAAAGACCAATACGGGAATGGTGAATGCGAAAATTGCGGTTGGAAATTAGATAAATTTGCAAATAAATTTAAAAACAGAGTTATCTATCCAAACCTTATTTCTCTAAACAAAGCGAAACAACTTTATAGTGAAGGCAAGCCTTTCGAGCCTAACCTTGATGATTTTGTTGAAGCATTATACAATTATAGCGAAATGCAATTTAAGTATAATGGTGTTTACTATACTGTTGAACTTGCATGCGAAAACGATGATGAATATGATATTGAGCTTTACAATTCAAAAACAAGTGAAACTTTTATTTTTAAAACAAAAGAAGAATTTAAAAATAATGCAAAAGTTGAAGGTAAGTTTTTAAAAGATATATGGGAAGAAACAACCGAAAAAGATTGGTTGCAATAGAAATAGAAAAAGCATATCAAAGGATATGCTTTTGTTGTTTTAATTGATGTTTATTTATGAAAGTTTGCTGTTAATTTTTTGAGGCTTCAATAAGTTCTTTAACTTTCTTATAGTTTTCATAAGCATTTGGAATATGCGAAAAAACAAAACCTCTTTCTCGGCTGTTCACAGGGCTTGACATACTTCCAAAGCGGAGAAGAAGAAAAAATTCAATTTTTTTAAAATAGGTATTGACAATTAGAAATATATGGTATATAATAAGGACATAAAGGGAGTAGCTTCGTTACGAAAGTAATGTCTGAAAGCGTCAATCGGAATTTTCCCGCTTTTAGAGTACCCAGCGTATTAGCAAGACTTTAAATTATTTTAAAGTCTTGCTTTTTTGTTCACCTATCAAATTTGCAAGGCAAAAAGGAGGATAAAATGGGTATTTTAAAAAATGTTGGTCGAGTATTTGCAATTGCAGGATTGTCTGTTTCTCTTGCTTTAGGAACTTTATGTATGTTATCGTCAGCTGGAACAACGATTGCTTATGAAAAAGCAAAAGAGAAAGGAATAGAAGATTTTAAAGCCACTCAAGAATATGAAGACCTCAGAAAAGACGAATTACAGAAAATTAATGCTGTAAGGGATGAATTGAAAACGCTGGAAGAAAAATTTGAAAACGGAGAGATTACAGGCATTGAATATCAAACTCAAGCTGACGAAATTAATAAACAAATTAAAATTTTAGAGAAAAATTTAGATAACACTCTTTTTGAGCAATCACAAAACCCTGCCATAGTTCAAACACGAAAAAAATTAAAAAATTTGACAATAGCATCATGTGTTTTAGGGGGCGCAGGTTTAGGGCTTGGCGTTTGCAAGTGTATTATATCTGCTGATTTACTAAGCTACGGCAGTGAATGTATAAGCGAAAGAATCCTTGGTGCTATATACAATCTTTCCATTGGTATTGCAGATGACATTGACGAAGCAAAAAAAAGAAGATCTAAACGAGCATTACAAAAAGAAAAGGAAAAATTAGAAAAGCAAGAAGAAAAAGTAAAAAAGTTAAGTGAAAAAATAAAAACCGATCGATCCTTGTTTTAATAAATAGAAATTGCTTGACTTAAAAAAGAAAATAGGCGATAATATGAAATATGAAGAAAATTTCATGTTTTTCGCTTATTTTTTTGCTGTTTTCATTATTTTTTCTGCAAAATAATGTGGCTTTTGCAGAAAATTTAAATAATGAATATATCACAATCGCAAATTTTTGTTATTTATACTCCGCTCCAAGTTTTAAATCTGATAAAATAATTGTGGATGGTGAAATTTTAAAAATTAACCATAAAGATGTTTTGTTGCTGAAAGTTGCAGATGGGAATATTGTTTCAAGCCACGACGAAAAAGGTATGCTTTTTTATCAAGTTGAAAGCGTTGGAGGAAATACCTTTGAAAGTGCCTATGTGTTTTCTGATTATGTCACAAAAAACAACTCTTCCATAGAAACCTACCCTGCTTTTAACGCTTCCATTAACACCGCAACTGACCTTATGGAAATTAATGGAGAAACGTTAACAACTGCCTGTGAACTTGAAAAAGGTGTAAGGGTTTTTCTTTATGAAGGCTTTAACGGAGCGCTTACCTACACGCCTGTTGCAGTTAAGATTGACAACACCTTGCAATATGGATATGTTTTAACCGACCACATCACGCCAGACGGCATCAACCCATTCATTATTTATGCCAGCATTATAGCCATTGCCTGCATTGGCATTGTGATTGCACTTTTGTTTATGAAAAATAAAAAATGGCATAAATGATTGAATTTGAGAATTTTTAAAGGTAAAATAACACAAAAGGAGAAAAATATGAACAACTTATATAACATTGAAACGGAACTTGAAAACTTGAAAAAAGTGGTGTGGAATTTAACACGAAATGTCATCCCCCAGCTTCAAGCAAAGATTGCAGAACTTGAAAACAAAACAACAAACTAAAAACGCACAAAAAAGTGCGTTTTTTTGATATTTTTATGAATTTTTGCTTATTTTTTAGAGTTTTTTATAATTTTAATTAAGTTAAATTAAATTTTCACAAATTTATCTTTTAAAATTTTTAAGATAAGTTCAAATTTTTTCTCTTCGTCTTTCTTTTTCATAAACACTCCTTATTCAAAAATATGATATTTCTTTAAAAAATTGTTTATCTTGCGTTCATACATAACTTTTAAAACTGGATAGCACATTCCGTGGTCGGCATCATCCACAAGCACAAGTTCGCGCAAATTTTCTGGCGTGGCGTTATATAAATTTTGTGCACAAGTGAAAGGAACATAGTTATCCGCCTTGCCATGAAAATATAGAATTGGAATTTTTGTTTTCTTAACACACTTAACAAAATCCGCTTCTTGCAAATTGAAATTATATCCGCGTTTGGCATAACTTTTTAGATGTTTATATAGAAGATTTTTTAAAAAACCAAACTTCTTCAAAACATGCTTAATCTGCCTTTCTGCACTATCGAAAGCAGAATCAGAAATCACCGCTTTCACATTCTTTTGCAAATTTTCTCCAGTTGTTGCGCACACCGCACTTGCACCCATGGAAAGTCCCATAAGCAAGATGTTTGAAGTTATCTCGTTATTTAAAAATTCTATCCAATTAAGAAGGTCTTTTCTGTCGAGATAGCCCATGCCAACACATTCGCCTTCGCTTTCGCCATGCGCCCTTAATTCCACGCAAAGCAAATTGAAACCTCGCTGGTAAAAGAATTTGGCATATTGTTGCATCTCTTTATAGTTGGCACTATATCCATGAACAATAATCACAGACCTGTCACTTTGTTGATTTAGAAAATGCGCCACAAGTTTTAGATTGTCATAACTTTTGATTTCCACTTTTTTGAAAGGCAAATTATCCCACCAACATAAGTCGATGTTATATTTTCCTAAATTTTGCGTGAGGTTATTTTTCTTTACTCTCTTTTTTAATGTTTTTCTTCCTAGACTTTTTTTAAAAATAATCATTCCAACAATGAGGTAGTATAAAAGTGCTAAAAGAATTAAAATTGCAACAACCAAAACTATATATCCAACAATTTTCATCCTCACCTCACCCTAAAGTTGCACGCACTGGCTCGCCCGTTTCAGCATCTTGATAAGTAAGCCAATAGCCAAACCCCGCCTTATCTTCCTTGTTCAGTGGCACAAAAATTGGATAACCAGAAAGTTCCTTTGGCGGTTCGTCCTCATAAATTGCAGGCACGCCATAACAAACATACTTCACTTCGTCTTGTTCATATAAAAGCCCAAAAACATAAAAATCGCCGTCGTCTTCATATTCAATTTTCACCCATTTAGATGACGGAATTAACTCTTCTAAATTTGTTTCAGCAGGATTTTTTTCAAAAAGTTTTTCAATTTGCGGTCTTAACTTTCCTAAAAAGGTATTTTCATCGGCATTTAAAAAGTCCTTTTCGTTTACCGCTTCGTTTTCTTCAACATTATTGTTTGTTTCATTTTGCAAAGAATTTGTTTTGTTATTTTCATAGAAATATGATTTATAAAAACAATTTGCACAATCACCTTTTAAGCATTTGTCAATCTCTTTTTCAATTTCCTCTTTTTCCTCTTCATCATAATCTATGCCATTTTCATCTAATTCTTTTTCCACATTCTTCATGCTAAAATCATTGGAAAGTGAAGAGATTATGCTGGCGTAAACCTCCTCCTCACGCCCCTCGCTTGAGCCAAACAAAATAGGTTTGACCTCAGCATCTTTAAATTCCATAACCGCACACGAAAATTTCTTTTCAATGAAGTTTTCGGAAAGCAAAAAAGAATAAAACGAATTTCCTTTTCGCGTTAAACCACTTTTAATCACTTTGCCGTCCACATAAAAGCCAAGCGTTAAAAGTCCGTCAACCTCTAAAGGAAAGTTATAAAGCCTCATTGTGCCAATGACATCATCTTTTTGTTTTTCCATGGTTAAAACTGCTTTCTTGTTGCTGGTTAAATTCAAATCGCTTAAAACTATGCTTTTTTTAGATAACATAAAAAACCTCTCTAATTATTTTCGTCTTATCTCAAACTATTATAATTAGAAAGATTTTATGAATAATATTAAAAATGTGTTAAATTATAGCAAAAATTGTCTTTTTAAATAGAATAATATTACTTTTGGCTTAATTTAGTTTCCACAAATTTTGTTAAAGCCTTTGTTGTGAAGCCCGCTTTTTCCAAAACAGTTTCGCCGTCGCCACTAAATTGATATTCGCCTACACCATACAAATAGGAATTTTTTGGTAAGATATTGAGTGGCTTTGTGTCATTCGACATCTCAACATAAACTATGAGAGCATCTTTAGGTAGAATCTTTTGTTTGTATGCCTTTGTCTGCTTTTCAAAAACTTCAAGCGATGGCATGGAAACAACATTCACCGCGTGCTTTTTTGAAAGTTCTTCCATAGCGTCGATTGCAAGAGGCACTTCACTTCCGCTCGCCACCAAAACGATATCTGGCTTTGGTGAATTTTCTTTTAAAATATATCCCCCCATAAGCGCACCGTCATAAAAAGTGTTTTCCACTTGAGGAATATCCTGCCTTGTTAACGCAAAGGAAACAGGGACATTTGCTTTTATGGCGTATTCATAGCCTGCCACAAGTTCTTTATAGTCGCAAGGACGGAAAACTGTGTTCCCAACAATTGCACGCAGTTGACCAATCTGCTCAATTGGTTGATGTGATGGTCCGTCTTGCCCTACAGCAATGCTGTCATGCGTAAAGAAGCTTAAAACAGGAAGTTGCATCATGGCACGCATTCTTATTGCTGGAAGCATATAATTTGAAAAGGTTAAGAATGTGGAGTCGAAAGTCAAAAAGTCGTCATACAAACTTATACCGTTCACAATCGCGCCCATAGCATGCTCGCGAACGCCAAAATGGATGTTTTTGCCACGCTTAAAACCATAGGAATAATTGCCGGCATTGTCGATGTATGCAAGTGAAGATGGTGCAACATCCGCAGTGCCACCGATGAGTTGTGGACATTGATAGGCAAGTTCTGACAAAGCGTAATGATTGATTTTCCTTGTGCTTTGACCATCATATTTTGCCACATTTTTCACAATACGCTCATAATTAATTTTCTTGCGGTCGAAAAAGGACATGAGAGATTTATATAACTCGGGATGAGTGGAACTGTAGATTGCCAAAGTTTGATTCCACTTTTCATGATTTAACTTTCCTCTTCTTGTGGTTGCCATGCAATGCTCACGAACATCACCCGGGATGTAAAAACTTTCTTTGACTTTAAGTTTTTCCTTATATGCAGAAAGTTCATTATCGTTTAAATAAGCACCATGCACCGCTGATGTTCCCTCCTTGTCAGTGCCAATGCCGATTGTTGTTTTGAAAATGATAAGGGTTGGTCTTGTTGATTTTTTTGCTCTTGAAATGGCATGAGTGCAAGACAAATAGGAGTTTCCATTGTTAACTTTAATGACATTCCAACCCATTGCTCTAAATTTTTTTGCCATATTTTCCTTGTTTGCAAGGTTTAATGGTCCATCAATGGTCACATTATTAGAATCATAAAAAAGAATGAGTTTGTTAAGTCTTAACGCACCTGCAAGGCTGACCGCCTCTTGCGCCACACCTTCCATTAAATCTCCGTCACCTGCGAAGCAATAGGTGTGATGATTTATTATGTTGAAACCAACAGTGTTAAATCGCTCTTCCATAACGCTTTCTGCTATTGCCATTCCAACAGCATTTGCCACGCCTTGCCCAAGAGGTCCTGTGGAAACTTCCACTCCGTCGGTTATGCCATATTCTGGATGCCCCGGAGTTTTTGATTTATATTTCCTAAACTCTTTCAAATCTTGCAAACTAACATCAAAGCCGAACATAGATAAGAGAGTGTAATAAAGTGCGCTTGCATGACCTGCTGAAAGCACAAACCTATCTCTGTTTAAAAAATCGCTGTCGGACGCATCGAAATTATAATGGTCCTTGAAAAAAGCAAAAAGAAGAGATGATGCGCCAAGCGTCACGCCAAGATGCCCAGATTTTGCCTTGGAAATGGTTTCTGCAGAAATGGCTTTAAGGTAATTTATTGATTTTTGAGTTAAATTCATACTATTCCTCCAAGTTTACTTAGTATTTTTTCTTTAACGCTGTCCGCGTCCACTTTTCGCACACTAATTGTTAATGTGGAAAGGTTTTTTAAAGTTTCTCGCCTCTCGTTAAAACGCAAATAGTTTGGCGTGGAAACGATTTTAAGATATGTTTTTGGCAAATCCACAAAAACCACAAGTCCGCTATCTTTAAATAGCAAAGCGTTTTCCACAAATCTTTCATAAGAAATGGCGACACAAACATTCACAAATGAAGCTATTTGTTTAATCACTTTCTTTTCCAGTTTCTTAAGATATGCCACTGTGCATTTCTCCTCCACTGCTTTGCGGTCTATGATTTCATAGTCCATAAGGTCTTTAGCAGAACAAAAAAGCATACCTAATTCATGCGAAATTAAGTTTCCAACCTCCTCCGAAAACTTCTCATATAATGAAACTATGATTATCTTATTGAATTTTTCCGCATTCATACCTTTATTTTAACACAATATTTATTTTTAACAAAGAAAAATGGCAAAATTATCAAATTTTTAGTTTTCTTTTCTTCTTGAAAATTTATGCTTAATTTTAAACCTAATTTCCCAAATGGCGAACACAGAAACCAAATAGGCAACAAGATAAAATGGCTTATCAAAAAAGAAAAATGAATGTGAAGATATGAGAGTGTTGTCAAAAAGTCCAAGCCCAATCGTGCCAAGGTCATTGGTGTTGTAAATTGCCCGCACGCCAGCATTCATAAGCCTTGTCACCACTTCTTGTGTTGGAAAATTATAGGAATTGTCGAAGCCAGCACAAATTAAGGCATATTTTGGGTTAAAAAAAAAAAAAAAACCTTCGCTTGTGCTTGTGGCTGAGCCATGATGAGCCACCTTTAAAATATCCACCTCAAAATCTAGGCTCTCTGCCACTTCAAGAAACTCTTCTTCACCTTGCAAGGTTGCGTCGCCAGTGAACATCAAAGTTTTTCCTGCACTTTCGATTGTCATGATTGGCGAATAATCGTTTGAATCGTAATATTCATCTTCCGTAGGTGTCCAAAAGGTTAAAACTCCAGAGTTTAAATTGATTGTTGAAGGCGTTACGAAAAACATATTGCAATCTTCATTTAAGCACGCTTCAATCGCCTCTATGTAATCTGCATCTGTGCTTACAACATAGGAAGAAAATTCTGTTGGAACGGCGATTTTTGGTCGAAAAATGTTGTTCACTTTAAAGCGTCTTAAAACTTCAGTCACTCCGCCATAGTGGTCAGAGTTTGCGTGAGTTATGATGAGATAGTCAATATCCTCTTTTCCATTTGCTTTCAAAATGGTTTCCAATTGATAGCAAAGGTTTTCCGCATAGGTCTCTGTGCCAGTGTCAATCAAAATTGAAGTTTTATCGGGAAGAATAACGAGAGAAGAATCTCCTTGCCCGACATATATTCCATAAACTTGAACATCTGCCGAAAAAATGGAAGAAAAATTGTTTGTGAGAAAGGATATTGTCATTTGATTTATGTAAAGAAGGAAGAAAACGATGGAAGCAAAAATAATAAGAAAAGTTTTATAAACTAATCCCTCGCTTATTTTAAAATTTCTTATTTTCCTTAATAACTTTTTCGTTTGCATAGTTAAATAAACAATATATCGTCCTTGCCGTAATCCTTTTTCTTCTTTTTTGGATATTTTCCTGCAAAGATTTTCATAATTTCAGGCATCATGTCGATGGCGTTGCGATAGCCAATTTCCACCATTTCATCAATACCTTCAAGTTCTGTGGACTTAAACTTTTTTGTGTCGCAAGCAATGGTGAGGTCGGCATTCAAATAGCCTTTAATGGAGTTAGATTTCATAAGTATTCTAAGCGCGCAGGCAATTACATCCAAAGTTTTTGAACTTTCTGTGCCATACGTTCTTGTGCTGTTGCAGTCAACAGCAATAACATAGTCGCAATCAAAAAAACGAGGAATGTTTGCAGGGATGTTGTTTTGAAGTCCGCCGTCACAAAGAAGATAGTTGCCAAATTGAACTGGCTGAAAAATTCCCGGCACACAGCAACTGCCAGCAACCACTTTTGCTAAATTTCCTTTTGATATACAAAGCTCTTTGGTGCTTTTGATGTCCACCGCAACTGCCGAGAAAGGTTTTTTAAGATTTTCGATGTTGATATCTCCAAAGTTATTTCGCATCATACTTTCAATCCCTTCCGTTTTGGAAGGCACAAAGAAAACCTTGCTGGTTCTTATGTCGCTGGTTTTCATGCTTTTGGCAATTTTCAAAATTTCGTTTGATTTCATACCTGACGCGTAAGCCGCACCCATAATACTTCCCACACTTGTGCCTGCAACATAGTCGAAATCTAAACCATATTCCTCAAACGCTTTGATAACACCAATATGAGCCATACCCTTTGCACCACCGCCACCAAAGGCAACTCCAACTTTAATTTTACGCTTAAACAAATTAAAAAAATTTTTCATGACTATATTATATCAAAGAAAACGACAATTTAAAAACGATTTTCAAAAATTTTAATCTATCAAATTTAGAAGGTTATGTTTTATAATAATTCAAAAATTGTTGGAATATATTAGGATATGAAAAAATTTCCATATTTTACAACTTTTGCCGTCACACTTTCAGTTTTGCTTTGCGTTAGCATTGGCTATTTTATCTCCACTTGCATTGTCAGCACAAACCTTTTTCAACTGACAAAAAAAGTGGAAAGTGCACAAACATCATATTACGCGCTTTCAATTTTTTCTAGTGACAGCGAAGAGGATTTAAATGCTGTGAAAAGCGAATTTCAAAACAAAAATTGTGCTGGATATATTTTTAAAAGTGATAAGTTTTATCTTGTTGCCAGTGTTTACAAAAATATTAACGACGCGGAACTTGTCAAAAACAATTTGAATGTAAACGGCTATAATGCGGAAATCATTAAGGTCAACATGCCCAGTTTTTATTTAGAAGGAAACTTTTCCTCTCAGGAAGAAGAAATTTTGCGTTTGGCATTAAACTGCAAAGATAAAATTTTTGAAAACCTATATGACATTTCAATAAGCCTTGACACTCAAATCATAAGCGAAACCGAAGCCAAACTTAAGGTCAACGAAACTTACTCAAGTTTTGAAACAACAAAAAATAACTTTGAAACGATTTTTAAATCCAGCCATTTAAACGACATTGAAAAGTTGAGAGATGAATTTGAACGAGTGGAAGAAATTTTAGAAAATTTGACAAAAGAAAATTTGGAAGAAAATCAAACCTATTCCTCTCTTATCAAAATCACCTACTGCAAAATTCTACTTGATGAAATAAACGAAAATTAATAAAATTAAATTTTAATTAAAATATAAAAAAATAAATAATAATTAAATAATAAAAAAATTAATAAAAAACAAAATAAAAATAAAAATTAATTTAAAAACCATGAAAAAAATAGAAAAAATGCAAAAAAATCGTGTTTTTCTGCATTTTTTAATATAATTTTAATTATTTTTAATTTTTTTGGGATTTAAATTAATATTAAAAATCTAATATTTTTATATTATTTTTTTCATCCATTAAAACTTGTTTATTGAATTTCTTGCTTTTAATAAGAGAGATAACCGCTTCAGAAAATTTGTTCACAAAACTGAGTTCTTTGCTTGTTGGTTTGCCACCGCGTTGCAATCTGCCCACCACTTGAGTTTTAACAACTTCCTCTTTGAAATTTTTATTTAACTTTTCTGCCATTTCATTTATAGGCATAATGTTTTCACGCACAACAACGCTTGTGCCTAAAAAGTTTTTTCTTCTTTCCTTAATAATTTTTTCTATTAACTTAAATTTCAAATCTTTTTCTTCACAAATTGTGTAATCTGCCAAAACTTGCTTTGAAACCGCCTTGGCAATCGCATCACACTTTCTGCCCATAACTTCAAAAAGACAGGTTTGACAAAAGGCGTTAATGCTTGGCATGGAATTTTCTATTGTGTAAACGCCTTGGCTGACAGCACTGTCAAACCCAATGCTATAAGAAGAATTTTCCACATCGTTATCTATGGTTGCTGGCACAAAAATGGCATTGATTCCGTTTTCCGATAACTCCTTAGCACCATGAAAAGAGCCATTACCACCAAGCACAATGACAACATCAAAATCTTTCGAATTTTTAACGCCTTTCAAAAAATACTTTCGCTCTTGAAATTTTGGATAGCGTGAAGAGAGGATGATTGCTCCTGCCTCATCTTTAAATTTTTTTGCCTCATTCTTGTTGAGTGGAAGAATGTCGCCCTCCACCAAACCTTTGAAACCTGCGCGTGCATAATAGACCTCATCAAGTTTAGAAAGGTTGTAAATAAATCTGTTCATTCCTGGGGCGTCGCCACCAGAGCAAAGAATTAAAATTTTCATATCACTCCTGAACCACAATGTTTTCATTGCCAATAATACCTGAAAGTTCGTTGATTAAATAGTTGTTTATGGAAACTTTGTTTTGATAGTTAAAAGCCGAGCCAGTGGAAGTGCATCTAATTGTCACCTGTGACTCTCCCGGATAAGATAAAAGCGAATTTTTAACCTTGCTGTAGATGTCGATATTTTTTGTGTCAAAACGAAGAAAAACTCTACCTTTTTTATCCACTTTTTTCTCGTTTTCTTCATCATTCCAAGGAAAAATCACCTCTCCGATTAATGAAACATCATTTCCATCTCGCACATTAATTTTTCCTTTGATAGTCACCATGTTATCCTCTTCCACCACACTGCGATATTTGGTGAAGGTGTTAGGGAAAAGTGTGATTTCCAGTGTGCCAGTTAAGTCCTCAATTTTTAAATAGCACATATCACGCCCGCTTTTTGCTCTAATCTTCTTAGCCTCAACAATAATTCCGCCACAAGTGAAAGGTTGACCATCAAGAAGAGAAACTTCTTCTGAAAATTTGTCATCCTCGCTTTCCTCTTGAAATTCATCTTCTTCTTTAATTGAACTTAGCATTTCGGAAGTTAAGGTGAAGTTCTTAAATTTATTGACATGGTCCTCAAGTGGATGACCTGACATATACACGCCGATGATTTCGCGTTCGTTTTTAAGAAGAGTTTTCTTATTGAATTCTTTTATGTCAGGATATTCCACATTATCCTCAATGTCATTTGTAGCGAAAAAGGAAATTTGACCAAGTTGCCTTGTCTTTTTCTCCTTTGAAGCGCGTTGCATCAACTTTTCATACACTGCCATACACGACGACCTTGAATGACCAAAGGCATCAAACGCTCCACTTAAAATTAAACATTCAATCATCTTCTTGTTAATGGTGTAGTTGCTCATTCTGTCGATGAAATCTTGCATACTTTTAAACAGTCCGTTTTCCGCTCTTTCCTTCTCCATGTTTTCAATAACTGCTGTGCCAACATGTTTCAGCCCGCCAAGTCCAAACCTTATTCCGCCATTTTCCACCTTAAAGTAAGTTCCACTTTTGTTGACATCAGGTGGAAGAATTGGAATGTTTTCGCTTCTTGCATAGTTGATGTATTTCGTCAAGTTGTCGGCGTTGTTAATTCTGTTGTTTAAAACAGCCGTCAAAAATTCCACTTCGTAATAGCACTTTAAGTATGCTGTTTGATAGGAAACATAGGCATATGCGGCAGCGTGCGATTTGTTAAAAGCATACTTTGCAAACTCTTTCATTTCATCGAAAATCTTTTCAGCCACCTCTTGTTTATGACCAAGTTTGATAGCACCCGGAATGGATTTTTTACCCTCTGGGTCTTCCCAACCATGCACAAATTTAACTCTTTCTTCGCCAATTTTGTCAAGTTTCTTTTTACCCATAATTCTTCTTATGTTGTCCGCTTGACCAAGGCTATAACCGCCCATCACTTGAAAGATTTTCATAACTTGCTCTTGATAAACAATGCAACCATAGGTGACATCAAGAATATCCTTTAAACATGGGTCATCATATTCAATATGTTCTGGGTCTTGCTTGTTTTTCACAAATTTTGGAATAAAATCCATAGGACCGGGTCTATATAGCGAAATTCCCGCAATAATATCGTCCATACAAGAAGGTTTTAAATCTTTCATGAACTTTTTCATGCCTGCACTTTCAAGTTGGAACACCGCATCGGTTTTGCCTGATGAGATAAGGTCGAACACCTTTGGATCGTCATATTCCATATCATAAAAATCAAGTTTCACGCCATGGTTTTCATAAACATAATCACAGGCTTTTTTAATATCAGTAAGCGTGATAAGCCCAAGGAAGTCCATTTTAAGAAGCCCCAGACTTTCAAGTTCAATCATATCAAATTGCGTCACAATATCATCGCCGTTTCTTGCAAGTGGAACGAAATTGGAAACTGGTTCTGGCGAAATTAAAACTCCTGCTGCGTGCGTTGAGGTGTTTCTTGGCACTCCCTCAAGTTTAATTGCCATATCCGCAATACGCTTAACTTGTGGGTCAGTTTCATACATCTCGCGAAGTTCTGGAATAATGAATTTGTCGTTTTCTGCATTTCCAGTTGTGCCAAAATAGTATTTCAAAACTGGCGGTTTTTTAATTCCTTCTGGAAGTTTCCCAGGGATGAGTTTGGTTATTTTGTCCACCTCTGGATATGGTGTTCTTAAAACTCTTGCCACATCGCGAATGGCATTTTTGGCTTGCATACGACCAAAAGTGACGATAAGAGCCACATGGTCAGAGCCGTATCTTCGCCTAACATAATCTATCGCCTCTCCACGTCTATCCGTGCAAAAATCGACATCGAAGTCGGGCATGGAAACGCGTTCTTTGTTGATAAAACGCTCAAAAAACAGATTATATTTTATTGGGTCAACGCGGGTAATTCCACTGCAATATGCCACCAAACTTCCAGCACCACTTCCTCTTCCCGGTCCAACAGGAATTCCATTTTGGCGTGACCAGTTGATATAGTCCCAAACGATGAGGAAGTACTCAACAAAGCCTTGCTCTTTGATGACAGAAAGTTCCATTTCTAATCTATCAATAATCTCTTGCGTCACATTTTTATAGCGTTCATGGAGACCCTCATAGGAAATTCTACGCAAAAATTCATATGGTTCTTCGCCCGTTGTGGTCTTATAAACTGGAATATAGTTTTTGTTGCTTGGAAGTTTATAGCGTTCTGGCACATCCTTGATTTCAAAGAGATGCTTGGTTTTAATTGTGACATCGCATTTATTTGCAATTTCCACCGTGGTGTCAAGCACATCTGCTGGGAAAACTTCTTCCATTTCTTCGCGAGTTTTAAGATAAAATTCATTTGTGGAAAAACGCATTCTGTCTTGATCTTCAAGATATTTTCCCATTTGCACGCACATGAGAACATCCTGCATTTCCGCATCGTCCTTGTTTAGATAATGGACATCATTTGTGGCAACAAGTTTCACGCCGATGCGTTTTGACAAGTCAATTAAATATGAATTTACAAGTTTTTGTTCCTCTAAGCCATGGTCTTGAAGTTCCAAATAAAAGTCATCGCCAAACATATTTTTAAGTTTAAGTGCAAGTTCATCAGCCTCAGAAAAACGCCTTTGCAAAATGAGTTGAGGAATATGACCTGCAATGCAGGCAGATAAACAAATCACACCTTCGCAGTGTTCTTGAAGAGTTTTATAGTCTATTCTTGGCTTATAATAAAAGCCGTCGACATATGCAATGCCGTTGAGTTTGAAAAGATTATGTAAACCTGTGTCATTTTTTGCAAGCAAAATGATATGTCCCATATCATCTTTTCCTTGCTTTTTGTGAAGGTCACTGCAGATATAAAATTCGCAACCCAAAATTGGTTTAATGCCAGAAGTTATGCACTTTTCAAAGAATTGGAGTGAGCCAAACATATTGCCGTGGTCAGTGATGGCAACCGCGCTATAGCCTCGTTCCTTCGTTATTTCCACAAGTTTGTTTATTCTGGCAATTCCGTCCAAAAGAGAAAATTCGGTGTGAACATGTAAGTGGACAAAATCTTTCATTCTTCTAACTCCTTTGCAATTTTAATTAGTTTTCTAAATCTATGATTTAGACCTGAACGCGTCAGTTTTATGGTGGAAAGTTTGATAAGTTCATCTAAACTCTCTTCTTGATTTGCCAATCTTAAAACTGCCACTTCCTGTAAATCCTCTGGCAAACTTTCAATTCCTATTGTGGAATTAATAGTGTTGATTGCCTCCACCTGCCTTAAACTTGCCTCCACGGTTTTGTTGATGTTGGCGTTAATGCAATTCACTTGACGATTGACTTTGTTTCTTAGTTCTCGTGTGGCAAGTTCGTTGTTTAATTCTAAAACGCTTTGGTTTGCTTCAACAAGTGCCAAAAGGTCGATGATAGCGTTTACCTCTTTAAGATAAAAAACAAAATCACTTTTTCTCTCAAAAATTTTTCCAATAATGTTATACGAAGCAAGAATGGAAGAAAACTCCAATAAAAATTCGTGGTTTTTGCTGACAAATTCCAAATGATAGCCCGTGGCTTCAGTTTTGTGTGCGCCTTCCGAAAATTTTATGCTGGAAGTGGAACAACCGATGTACACTCCTTTCACAAAACTTCGCCTTGCATCATCTTCAATAAGCAGATTTTTGTTGACTTCGAAATTAAACGAAACGCCGTCAGAGAAATCAATAACACCCACATCAAGAAGAAGTTGTTGAAAATGCTCAACATCAAAACGCATTTCATAAAAGGTGTTTTTGTTTAAAGGAATATTTGTGATTTTTTCCTCAATGTTTTCTCCATAGAGTTTGTGAACGATGTTTTTCACATATAAAAATAGTTCTTGAATATCGGAAATAATGGAAACGAAGTAAACTGAACCATTTTTGCCAATCTCGCCACAAGAGTGAAAAAGCCCAGACAAAAATGCCAACATTGAAGTGTCATCCTCGATGTCCTTTTTCAAAATTTCAATTTTGGATTGTCTGGAAAAACTCATATCAACCTCTTTTTTTGTTAAATTTTGGCATTTTATCCACATTCACCACTTGTGAAAGAGGAATGTTTAAGCGATAAATTAAATTAAGCCCATTGTTAACTTCACCCACTCTGTCTGGCGTGTGAGCGTCAGAATTCACAATAAATTTTACCCCTTCACTTGCCATGGTTAAAACTTCATCATCAGTGAAATTTATGCGTTTGCCGTTAAGTTCCACATAAACGCCTTTTTGCTTTGCCATTTTCGCCACCGCCAAAGTGTCGGTTAAAAAGCCATAGTTTAAGTGCGTGATAACATCAATAGGATATTTATCAAGCGCTTTCAAAAATGCTGTGGTGTTTTGATTAATCTTTTCTTGGCTTGGACGGAAAATTTTCCCTATGTCAGTTGCCCAGTTAAGAAGCACCTTATCTTTAAAAGAAGAAGTTTTAATCATGCGATGATATCCCATAAGAAAGATATCCAAAAATTCATAATCTTCCTCTTTAACATCCACATCGCCATCAAGAGAGATGAGGTTTGCCTCAACTCCAAGAAGGATGTCAACACCCGTCACCTCGCGAGCGTTCAAAATATCCTCTTTAAGTTCTGGAATGTCTTTGCGTCTAATGCCATAGCATAGATGGTTGAAACCGTGGTCAGTGATGGCAATTTGCTTTAAACCCTTATCTGCTGCAACAGAGGCATTTTCCAAAACCGTGCCTTTGCCGTGTTTATGCCTTGAATAAGTGGTGTGAGTGTGATAGTCACCATATAGAACCATATTTTTCTCCTTTTAAATTTCCATAAAAAAAGATAATTAATAAAAATTAATCTAATAACTATATTTTATCACTAATTAGTCAAAAAAACAAGTGATTAAGTGGAATTATAGATAGTTAAATGACAATCAAAATAACAAACTTTCAAGATTTATTTGTTATCAGTTAAAATAATCGTGACAGAGCCTCTATTTTTTTGCGAAATTGTCATGTCAGCACCAAACACGCCAAACTTTACTGGTATTTGATAAACTTCATTGAGAATTTTGCCTAATTTTAAATAAAGAGCGTTCGCTCGTTCTGGTAATTCTGCCGAAATGAAACTTGGTCTGTTGCCGTGTTCACAATTTCCAGCGAGTGTGAACTGTGAAACCAGCAAAATTTCGCCACAAATATCCTTAACCGATTTATTCATTTTTCCATTTTCATCAACAAAAATTCGCATTTGAGCAATTTTTTTGGCAAAATAATTAAGTTTTTCTTCATCGTCCTCTTTTTCTACGCAAAAATAGACAACAAGTCCATTTTTTATGGAAGAAATCAACTTGTCCGAAACTTTAAGTGTGGCATTTTCCACCACTTGAATAACCGCTTTCATATTCACTCCAAAATGATAATTTCACATTCTAAATTTCCACACCTTTTCTTTATAAGACCAATCAAATCTTTAACATCCTTGCTTGTTGCGTCGCCATTATTTACAATGAAACCAGCATGTTTTGTGGAAATCTCTGCTCCTCCTATTTTAACACCTTTTAGCCCTGCTTTGTCAATCATAATTGCAGGAATTTTATCATCAAACCGCTTAAAAACACTGCCAGCCGAAAATTTGTCATAAGGTTGAGTTTTTTTGCGAATATCGAAAAATTTTCTCTGCTCTTCAGCAATAATTCTGCTGTCCGTTTTTTTAAATTTAAATTCCACAGCAAGAATAATTCCTTCAATATTTGATTTTCGATAGGAAAAATCAATATTTTTTCGATTTATCCATGAAATTTTGCCATTTTTTAAAACTTTAACTTTTTTTATATAATTTGACACTTCCTCGCCGAACGCTCCTCCATTCATGAAAGTTAAACCGCCGATTGTGGCAGGAATACCATAACTCCATTCAAAACCCGCAAAGCCATTTTGCTCAAGAAATTTGTTAAAAGCAAAAAGGCGAACGCCTGCTTCTGCCATGATTGTGCCCTGTTTTGTGATTTTAATATTATTCAACTTTCTTAAATCTATGATAACTTTTTTTAATTCGCCATCTGGAAAAAGCACATTACTGCCGTTTCCGAGAGTAAAAAAATCAAGACAATTTTTCTTGCAATCATTCAAAATTCTTTTAACTTCAAACTGATTTTTTGGAAAAAGAATTGTTCCTCTTCCACCAATTTTGAACGTGCAAAAATTTTTTAAATTGGCATTTATCTCTTTTGCAATGTTTTCAAACATATTATTTTTTATGAAAATTTTTTCCTTTTCGCCAATTTAAAAATTAAATTTTAAACAATTAATCACTTGAAAATCTAATAAAAAAAACAGGGAAAACCCTGCTTTTTTAAACCAATTCAACAATAGCCATTTCGGATGCATCGCCACGACGAGTGCCAAGCTTTATAATTCTTGTGTAGCCACCGCCTTGACCAAGTTCCTTTGCACGCTTAGCATACTTTGGTGCATAAACGTTGAAAATCTTTTCCAAAAGTGGATGATTGATACCTTCAATTCTTGCTTTATATGTTTCCATTGGCTCTTTTGCTTTTCTTTGCTCTTGAATATCATAAACATAGCCCATGATTTTTCTTCTTGCAGCAAGTTTTTTTGGACCATCATTAAGAACTTGTTTTTTGCTCTTCTTTCCATCAGCACCTTTAACTTCTTTAACAACTTTCAAAGTGTCCTCATAGGAATTGATGGCAAGCGTGATGATTTTTTCAGCCTCTCTTGCTGTTGCTTTTGCTTTGGCAAGAGTGGTTTCAATTTTGCCATTCCAAAGAAGTGTGGAAACTTGTCCACGAAGAAGGGCTTTTCTTTCTTTAGAAGGTCTGCCTAATTTATCGTTAGCCATTTTCTTTCTCCTTTTTTTAATTATTCTTCATCTTTACGAAGACTAAAACCATAACTTTCAAGTTTGTTGATAACTTCTTCAACACTCTTAGCACCAAGATTGCGAACTTTAAACATATCGCTCTTGGATTTTTTAAGTAAATCTTGAATGGTGTTGAGTCCTGCTCTTTTCAAGCAATTATAGGATCTAACAGAAAGGTCCATTTCTTCAATAGGAAGTTCCATAAGTTTCACTTGTTTATCTTCTTCCTTAGAAACAAGGATGTTCATATCTCCGATTTGTGCACAAAGTTCAATGAAAAGGTTGATATGTTCGTTGATGATTTTTCCTGCAAGGCTGACAATTTCTCTTGCGCTTGTTGTGCCGTTTGTGGTCACTTCAAGGATGAGTTTATCGAAATCAATGCTGTTTCCAACACGAGTTGGTTCAACATTGAAATTCACTCTTTTAACAGGTGAAAAAATGCTGTCCATTGCAATGAAGTCGATGTTATCATATTTCTCTTTGTTAGCGTCTGCAGGAACATAGCCACGACCATTTCCAACCATAACATCCATATCAAGCACAGCGCCCTCATCAAGAGTGCAAATGTGAAGGTCAGGATTAAGCACTTGACATTCATCGTTAAACTCGAAGTCTTTCGCTGTCACTTCACCCGGTGTTTTCTTTCTAAGGCGAAGATATGTGATAAAGTTTTTCTCTTGATTAGAACATTTAACTGCAAGCCCTTTCAAATTTAAAACAATGTCGACCACATCTTCAGCAACACCTTTGATTGTTGAAAATTCGTGTGCAACGCCGGCAATTCTGAAAGCGATTGGAGCAGACCCCGGAAGAGAACTGAGTAATGTTCTTCTCATGCAGTTTCCAAGAGTGATGCCGTATCCTTTTTCAAGAGGTTCAACAACAAATCTTGCAAAATTTCCGCCGTCATTTTCTTCACAAGTGATTCTTGGTTTTTCCATTTCCATCATAATATCATCCCCCTAAATTATCTTGAATAGAACTCAACGATAAGTTGTTCTTTAATGTCTTGGTCAATGTCTTCTCTTGTTGGGTTAGCAACAATTTTTCCTGTCAAGGTTTCAGTGTCAAATTCCAACCACTTTGGCGCAACAATTTTCATACCTTTAAGCTGTTTGAACATTTCATTATCGCGCTTATTCTCTTTAATGGTGATAACATCGCCAACTTTAACTCTGTAGGAAGCAATGCTAACAGTTTTTCCATTAACTTGAATGTGACCATGGTTAACAATTTGCCTACATTCCGCTCTTGAAGCACCAATACCCATTCTGTAAACAACATTGTCGAGGCGTCTTTCGATGAGAGAAAGCATATTTTCACCAGTGACACCTTTCGCTTTCACAGCATCTTCATAATATTTTCTAAATTGTTTTTCCAAGATGCCATACATTCTTTTAACTTTTTGCTTTTCGCGAAGTTGAAGTCCATATTCTGTGACTCTCTTTCTTGAAGCTCCGTGTTGTCCAGGGATAACAGGTCGTCTTTCCATTGCGCATTTCTTTGTTGTGCATCTTTCGCCTTTAAGGAAAAGTTTGCGACCCTCTCTGCGACATTGACGGCAATCTGGTTCAATTTTTCTTGCCATTATCTTTTTCTCCTTTTAAACTCTTCTTCTTTTTGGAGGTCTGCAACCGTTATGTGCGATTGGAGAAACATCCTTAATAAGTGTGACATTAAAGCCAAGAGTGGAAAGGCAACGGATAGCAGCCTCTCTGCCCATACCTGGTCCCTTAACATAAACTTCAACATCTTTCATTCCAGCATTAAGCGCACCCTCAGCGGCTCTTTCCACGCAAGTTTGAGCGGCAAATGCAGTGGATTTCTTGGAACTTTTAAGTCCAAGCATTCCAGATGAACAGCGTGAAATAACATTTCCTGCCATGTCAGTGAAACAAATAAGATTGTTATTGAAAGAGGTTGTGATATGAACTTGACCTTTTTCAATTTTTTGATTTATTCTTTTTCTAACCTTAGTTTTCTTAGTGTTATTAACCTTTGCCATATTCTACCTCTTACTTACCTTTCTTAGAGCTTCCGCTCACGATTTTCTTTGGACCTTTTCTTGTTCTTGCGTTATTTTTTGTGTTTTGACCGCGAACAGGAAGTCCTTTACGATGACGAATACCACGATAGCAACCAATTTCTCCGAGTTTCTTGATATTCATGCTTACTTTTGATTTAAGTTCACCTTCAACGATAAGTTGATTTTCGATGTAATTACGAAGTTTAGCAACTTGGTCCTCAGTTAAATCTTTAACACGAATATCCATGGAAATTCCAGTTTTTTCGCAGATTTCACGAGAGGTTTTAACACCAATACCATAAATATAAGTTAAGCCATATTCCAATCTTTTATCGTTTGGAAGGTCAACACCAGCAATTCTTGCCATTTTCTAAATTCTCCTTTTTAACCTTGTGTTTGTTTATGCTTTTTGCTCTTAGAGCAAATAACCATAACTTTTCCATCTCTTTTGATAACTTTGCATTTATCACACATTGGTTTAACCGATGCTCTGACTTTCATTTTTTTGCTCCTTTTTAACCTTTTTCTCTCCAAGTGATTCGACCTTTCGAGAGATCATACGGACTCATCTCAATTTTAACTTTGTCGCCTTCAATAATGCGAATAAAGTTCTGTCTTAACTTACCTGAAATGTAGGCAGTGATAACATGTCCATTTGACAGTGTCACCTTGAAAGTCATACTTGGCAAAACTTCCGTGACCACACCTTCAAACTCAATGACATCTTGTTTCGACATACTTTTTTCTCTCCTTTAAAAATTTTCGAATCTCCGCATTCAACTTTTCTTCTCGCTTTTCCAGATGTTCTTTTGGAAAAGGAATTTTTGAAGCCTTTTGAACGTGTTTAAGGCTTTTCTTTTTCGGTTTATCTATCTTCAATCGTTTTCCATCCACAAGATAGCAAAATTTATCATCGACATCTAAAACAATGAAGATATCATTTTTTTCTTTACCTGCTGTTGCAACAACGAGGTCACCTTGGATAATACTCATCATCTTTCTCCAAAGTCAACACCTCTGGTCCTTTTGCTGTGAACAAAACGGTGTTTTCATAATGTGCTGATGGTTTGCCGTCACGAGTGACAACTCCCCAGTCATCAGACAGGAGTGCCACCTCTTTTTTACCAGCGTTAATCATAGGCTCGATGGCAATCACCATGTTTTCTTTGATAACAGCACCATCTGTTTCTTTGCCGTAGTTCAAAACTTCTGGAGGCTCGTGCATTTTTCGACCTATTCCATGCCCTGCAAGTTCTCGGACAACCGAAAATCCGTTTTTCTCAGCATGCGTTTGAATGGCGTGAGAAATTTTGCCTATTCTGTCGCCCACGCGCGCGTTTTCAATACCCTTGAAAAAACACTCTTTTGTGACGCGAACAAGTTTCTTTTTCTCGTCATCAACCTCGCCCACGCAATAGGTTCTTGTGGCATCTCCGCAATATCCCTTATAGGAAGCCACAATGTCAACACTGACAATGTCGCCTTTTTTAAGGATGATATTTTTGTTTGGTATGCCATGGACAACCACATCGTTAACCGAAATGCAAGAAGCACACGGATAACCCATGTAGCCGATGCAAGGAGCAGTTCCACCACTATCTATTATAAACTTTTCTATGGATTTGTCAATATCAAAAGTGGAAATTCCTTCACGAATTAATGATTTTGCAAGAATTAATGCGTCTCGTGTGATTTCGCAAGCCTTTTTGATAAGAACAATTTCCGCTGGAGTTTTTTGAATCACTTCATAAGTCCTTTTAAAAAAGTTTTCACAGGCTTATAGGTTTCTTCTGGTCCTTTTTCGGAACCTTTAACAACTTTAAGCCTATCAGCGTAGAAGTTTATGAGTGGTGCTGTTGTTTTTTCATAAACTTCCAGACGAAGAGTAATTGTTTCCAGATTATCGTCATCTCTTTGGAACAATGGCGCACCACACTTTGCACATGTGGTTTTATCGTAAGAAGAAGTGTTGTAAATTTCGCCACATTTAGAACATATTCTTCTTCCCACGCAACGACGCTTGATTTCGTCAAGCGGAACGTCCAACTGAATTACCGCATCAATATCGGTGATTTTTTCAAGCGCTTCGGCTTGAGCGATGCTTCTTGGAAAACCGTCAAGAATGAAACCATTTTTGCAGTCATCTTCCTTAATGCGATTTTGAAGCATTTTGATTGTGACAGAATCTGGAACAAGTTCGCCTTTATCCATATACTTCTTTGCCAAAAGCCCAACTTCTGTTCCATTTTTAATATTTTCGCGGAAAAGGTCACCTGTCGAAATTTGCACAATGTTAAAATCCTTTGTGATGTTTCTTGCAAGTGTGCCTTTTCCTGAAAATGGTGCACCGAGTAAGATTATTTTCATATATACTCCTCTTTTATAAAGATTTTAATTTACTTAGTCTAAAAAGCCCTTATAATTTCGCATATACATTTGTGCTTCAAGATTTTTGTCAAACTCTAAAGCAACAGAAACGATAATCATTAACCCTGTTGCACTGAAAGCGTTGATTAAACTTGTTAATGCTGATGCGTCGTCGATTGCTTTAAACGCCAAACTTGGAATTAAAGCGATGAAAGCAAGGAAGAAAGCACCAAACAAGGTTATACGCCTTGAAATTTTCTTTAAATAGTCTGCTGTTTCTCTGCCTGGTCTTATTCCTTTAACAAAACCACCTTGCTGTTGAAGCCTGCGCGAGATGTCGTTGGTGTCGAATGTTATCATGGAATAGAAGAACGCAAAAGCAAAGATTAAAAGTGCAAGCACAACAATATAAATCCACGAATTTGTTCCCAGCCACGTTTCATACCAAACTGCCGCCGACGAATTTGGCCAGAAAATTGAAATGATAAGTTGTGGTAAAGTTAAAAGCGAAGTTGCAAAGATGATTGGCATAACACCAGAACTATTTAGTTTGATTGGAATGAAAGTGTCTTGTCCGCCATACATCTTTCTGCCCTTAATTTGCTTTGCATAACTTACTGGAATGCGTCTTTCGGAAGAATCCATGAAAACGATAAGTCCGAAAATAAGGATAACTGCAACAACATAGATAACAATCATCCAAATGTTGTTTGGGTCATCGATGGATTGTTGAATTGCACTGCTGATGCCTTGTGCAGATGATGCCAAAATACCAACAAAGATAAGAAGGCTCATACCACTTCCACAAACACCAAGTTGTGTGATTTTTTCACCAATCCAAACAGTGAACATTGCGCCCGCGGTTAGCACAAGCACCACGCCCATGCTTACAACCCACGCTGGAAAACTTGCACCGAAAACTTCTGTGGAAATTGCACTTTGATAGGAAACGACAATACCAATCGCCTGAGCAAGTGCCAAAACAAGTGCCGCAATGCGAGTGTAAAACTGCATTTTTCTTTTTCCATCTTCTCCCTGTTTTGCCAATCTTTCAAGTGGAGGAATGGCAACAGTTAAAAGTTGGATAACAATGGATGCTGTGATATATGGCGAAACGCCGAGCGCCAAAATGGAGCCCTGCGACAACGCATTACCTGACAACATATTCATAAGAGAGAAGAAAGTTGTGCCTTCAGTGTCAAGTGTGTCTGAAAGGTTAAGCCCCGGGCAAACGATTGCGCAACCCACACGATAGACCAAAAGTAAGCCAAGCACAATTAAAAGCTTCTTTCTTATATCTTTAACTTTAAAAGCATTTACGAGAGTTTTAAACATAAATTACTCCTCAATTTCGATTTTTCCACCCGCTTTTTCAATCTTTTCGATTGCAGATTTGGTTGCTTTTTTCGCCTTAATAGTTAAAGGCTTTGTGATTTCTCCATTTCCAAGAACTTTGAGTCCGTAAGGCATACGCTTGCCAACAACTCTCGTTTCATACAAAAGTTCCTCAGTGATAACTGTGTTTGGTTCAAAAATTTCAAGGTCGCCAACATTAACAGTTGAATAGTTCTTATGGAAATTATAGTTGTTAAAGCCACGAATTGGAACTTTTCTGATGAGTGGAATGTTTCCGCCTTCAAAGCCTGGTTTAACTCCACCGCCACTTCTAGCCCATTGACCTTTGTGACCTTTACCACTTGTTTTTCCGTTTCCAGAGCCGATACCACGACCAACTCTAAACTTTTTGGTGACTGCACCTTCACTAGGTTTAAGATTTTCTATCTTCATATCGCGCTCCTTATTCTTCCACCACTTCAACAAGGTGTCTTACATGATATAAACTGCCTCTAACGGAAGGATTATCAGGAAGAACTCTTGTTTGGTTGAGTTTTTTGAATCCAAGTGCTTCCAAAATTTTCATTTGATTTTTATTATATCCGATTGCACTTCTCACATAGGTGACTTTTAATGTTTTTGTTTTTTTCATCTCATTCACCTCCGATTAAATTTCCTCTGGCTTTTTACCGCGTCTTGCAGCAATTTCTTCGCGAGTCTTCAAGCCCAAAAGTCCGTTCATGGTTGCCTTAACCACATTGATTCTGTTTGTTGAACCATGAATTTTTGTGACGATGTTCTTAACACCTGCAACTTCCAAAACTGCACGGGCAGCACCACCAGCAATAACTCCGTGACCTTCTTCGGCTGGAATCATAAGCACGCTGGTTGCGCCAAATTTTCCGATTGTTTCGTGAGGAATTGTGTTTTCGCTAAGAGAGATTTTCTTCATGTTTTTCTTAGCAACAACAGTTGCCTTGTCGATGGCGTTTGGAACTTCGCTTGCCTTGCCGATGCCCATTCCAATGTTGCCTTTCATGTCGCCGATAACAACAAGTGCTGAAAAGTGCATTGTTCTTCCGCCTTTAACAGTTTTGCTGACGCGTCTAACAGAAACAAGTCTTTTTTCCAAGCCGTCATCCACTTTAACCGGTCTTTTTTCACGATTATTTCTTTGAGGTTTTTCGTTTTTATTCTTTTTAATATCTTCTGCCATGACTTCCTCCTAAAATTTCAAACCGGCACTTCTTGCACCGTCAGCAACTGCTTTAATTCTTCCAGTGTAAAGATAGCCACCTCTGTCGAAAACGACTTCTTTAATTTTCTTTGCTTTTGCTCTTTCACCAGCAACTTCTCCCACGATTTTTGCTGCTTCAGACTTGCTTTTTCCAGCAATTTTTGAAGCAACTTCTTTGTCAAGAGTGGAGCAAGAAACCAAAGTTTCGCCCTTTTCGTCGTTGATGATTTGAACATAGATATGATTCAAGCTTCTATATACATTGAATCTTGGTCTTTTTTTTGTGCCAGAGAGATTTTTTCTTACTCTCTTGTGACGAATAAGTCTGTTTTCATTTTTATCGTTAACAGTAATCATTTTCTCTCCTCCTACTTCTTGCCCTTACCAGCAGCCTTACCAACTTTTCTGATAAGACGAGCACCATCAACATGGATACCATAGCCATGATATGGTTCATAAGGACGCTTTTTCATGATGTTTGCACAAAATTGACCAACTCTTTGCCTGTCTAAACCAGAAACAACAATTTCTGTTGCACTTGGGCAAGACACTTGCAAATCTTCTGGAATTTCCATCTCGACTTGATGGGAAAGACCTAAACTCATAACAATTTTCTTTCCAGAAACGCTTGCTTTATAACCAACGCCGGCAACAATAAGTTTTTTGCTCCAACCTTTTGTGACGCCGATAACCATGTTGTTAACAAGCGCTCTTGCCAAGCCTTGCTTTGCGTTAAGTTCTGGATTTTGATATGTGAAATGAAGTTCATTATCTTTCACTTCTGTGCTTATGTTTTTGTCAATAACTTGTTTAAGTGTTCCTTTTGGACCGCTTACAGAAACAACGTTTCCTTCGCGAGAAAAAGTGACACCATTTTCAAGTTTGATGGGTTTATTACCTATTCTAGACATACTTACCTCCTTACCACACATAAGCGAGGACTTCGCCACCAACATTTAAAGAACGAGCAACTTTGTCAGTCACAATTCCTTTGTTTGTTGAAATGATTGCGATTCCAAGTCCGCTTATAACTTTTGGAAGATTTTCTTTGGTTGAATAGATGCGAAGCCCAGGCTTTGAAATTCTTTTCAAGCCTTGAATGACGCTTTGACCTTCGTCATCATATTTAATGTTGATTAAAATATCTTTGAATTTGCCATTGTCAACAAGTTCATAACTTGTGATGTATCCTTCGTTGAAAAGGATTTTAGCAATTTCAACTTTCTCCTTTGATGCAGGAACTAAAACAGTCTTATGTTTTGCTGAAATAGCATTACGAAGACGAGTTAACATATCTGCGATTGGGTCTGTGCTTAACATAATTCCCTCCTTACCAACTTGACTTTTTCACGCCAGGAATTTCCCCGCGATTAGCCATTTCTCTAAAACAAA
>CALVWC010000011.1 GCA_944364445.1 uncultured Clostridia bacterium
GCGGTTGCAACAAAATTGCTCTTGCACATCACTTTAACGATGTGATTGAAACCACGCTTATGGGAATGTTGTATGGTGCGCAACTACAAGCGATGCCTCCGAAATTGAACTCTAAAAATTTTGAGGGGATGAGTTTGATAAGACCGCTTTATTGCGTGCGTGAAGAGGATATTTTGGCTTGGAAAAAATATAACGACTTAACATTTTTGCAATGCGCTTGCCGTTTCACAGAAAATTTAGATGAGGAAGAAATCTCTCCGTCGGCAAGACTGAATGTTAAAAACATTATTAAGGATTTAAAGAACAAAATTCCAGATGTGGAAAATCACATCTTTAAAAGCATTCATAATTGCCAAATCGACACCATGGTGGGTGTGAAATATCATGATGTGGATTATGATTTTAATGAATTATTTGAAAACAATGTGAAAAAGAAAAAGGTTTGAGCACTTAAGCACATAGCCCTTTCTCAAACCTTTTATGTTTATGAAGTTGCTATAAGACGAAAAAAACTTGAGACCGCCCGAACACGAAGTTCTGTCTCAAGTTTTCTTGTAATTATTATACGCTAAAAAACAATAAAAATCAATAAAAAATCAAAAAAAATAATAAAAAATGCGTGAAAAAACGCATTTTTTAATTATAAGTGAAATTTCACTTAATCTTTAACATAATAACTTCCTTCGTGTTGTGTTGGTGGGAATGTTTCGCCTTTTTCAAGGTAGGTTTTTCCACCATTTTGGCCTTGTGCGCTGTATGCAGTGTATTCACCAGATTCGCGCACGGTTTCACCAGGTCTAAATTTTTCCATTTTTTACCTCCCGATGATAGTGTTTGCAGAGGCGGAAAAAATATACCATATTAGTTTGAATTTTATAGATAAAAATGTGCTTTATTTAAATAAATTGCACAAAAAATGAGGAAAATAGAAAAATTTTAAAAAAGACTTGACAATTACCCCTCCCCATGTTATGATGAGGTCATCAGGAGGGAAAAATGAGAAAATTAAAAACAAATGCAGAACTTTTGGCATATATTGCTGAACTTTACATGAAAAGAGGAGAGTTGCTTTCAGGAAAGGCGAAACCAGCGGAAGATAATCTTATCTTCGATGGATTTTTCAGGAAATATGTTCGCGTTAGAGCAGTGCAGGCTGGAAAGGATAGAGTTGGTCAACATCTTTCCACTATTATGAGTGATGGTCATGTTGAAGTTAAGGATGCTGTTATTCAAGATCCAACAGATTGGATTGTGACAAATCCTATGGGAGAAGCTTATATTGTTAAGGATGCAAAATTTAAAAAAACTTATGAATTAAATGTTGGTGCTGACGGAAAGCATGCACCAATTGGTGGGGTTAATCACTTTATAAGTGTTCCTGAAAATATTGAGTTTATGGTGCCTTGGGGTGAAGGTGGCAGTTTAATCCCTTTTAATTTAAAAGCGGGTGGATATCTAAATGTGACAGACATAGATGAAAATCTTGATAAAAAGCCTATTGAAGATCTTGATATCTATGGCGTGCAAAGAGAGGAATTTAATGAAACTTATTCACTTTGTGATAAAAATGGTAAATTTTTAAGTCCTGCACTTAGAAAAGCTTTTGGACAAAAAGATAAAGGTGATAAACAATAAAGAAAAAATGAAGTGATTTTGGGTTATAAATTATCAAACTAATTGAAAAAGAGTTTTACCGCTAAAAGTAGAACTCTTTTCTTATTTATTATGCTAGTTTTAAAATGGTTTAACCTTCACTTCATTTTTTACAACTTTTTAATCATCAAATTATTTTGCAAGGGCGACAGCGACGGCGAGCGAAACGGTTGCGCCAACCATTGGATTGTTGCCCATGCCGATAAAGCCCATCATGGCAACGTGTGCAGGCACCGAACTACTGCCAGCAAATTGTGCGTCGGAGTGCATTCTTCCAATTGTGTCGGTCATGCCATAACTTGCTGGACCGCAACGCATATTGTCTGGGTGCAAGGTTCTTCCAGTGCCACCACCAGAGGCGACAGAGAAATATTTTTTGCCGTTTTCGTTGCACCATTTTTTATACGTTCCAGCCACCGGATGTTGAAAACGAAGTGGGTTGGTGGAATTACCAGTTATGGAAACATCCACATTTTCGTGTTGCATGATTGCCACACCTTCTGAAACATCGTAAGCGCCATAGATTTTAACATCCCCTCTTTCGCCGTCAGAAAATCTTCTTTCGCCCAAAATTTGAAGTTTTTGACTTTCTCTATCAAAAATCGTGTTCACATATGTGAAGCCGTTGATGCGTGCGATGATGTAGGCGGCGTCTTTGCCAAGCCCGTTTAAGATGACCTTAAGCGGTGTTTTTCTTATCTTGTTTGCCGTTCTTGCAATTCCCATTGCGCCTTCTGCGGCAGCGAAACTTTCGTGACCAGCAAGAAAGCAAAAGCATTTGGTGTTTTCATCGAGGAGGCGGGAGGCGAGATTGCCATGCCCAAGCCCAATCTTTCTTTCATCAGCAACTGAGCCTTTCACGCAAAATGATTGCAGTCCTTCACCGATTTTTTCAGCGGACTCGCAAGCGTTTTTTGTTCCGCTTTTAAGGGCGATTGCCGTGCCAAGAGTGTATGCCTCAACCGCGTTGTCAAAGCAAATTGGTTGAATATCTCTCACGATTTTTTCCACATTGATATTTGCTTTTTCGCAAACTTTTTTTGCATCATCCAAACTTTTGAAGTTATATTTTTTCAAAGTTTCCAAAACATAGTTATTTTCCATCACTCACCTCTCGGATTGATAATTTTTTTGGCGTCGTTAAATCTGCCATAAACTTTGGTGGATTTTTGAAGAGCCTCTTTGCAAGTTAAATTTTCGTCGCTTTGCATATTTTTGAGAAGTAGCCCAAGGTTGACATACTCATAACCAATCACTTCGTCGTTTTCGTCAAGAGCCATTTTGGTGATGTAGCCTTCTGTGAGGTTCAAGTATCTAACGCCAGTTTTTTCGGTGGAAAAGATTGTTCCAACTTGGCTTGTTTTATATTTTCCCAAATCCTCCATTGACGCACCAATTTGAAGTCCGCCAAGCGAAAATGCCGATTGACTTCTTCCGTAAACAAGTTGCAAAAAGAGGTTTTTCATAGCGTCGTTGATGGCGTCGCAAACAAGGTCGGTGTTTAACGCCTCAAGAAGAGTTTTGCCAATCAAAATTTCCCCTGCCATAGCGGCGGAGTGAGTCATTCCACTGCATCCAATGGTCTCAATAAGTGCCTCTTTAATGATGCCGTTTTTCACATTAAGGGTCAGTTTGCAAGTGCCTTGTTGAGGTGCACACATACCGCAACCATGCGAAAAACCTGAGATTTGCGTAATTTCTTTTGTTTGGTCCCATTTTCCCTCTTGTGGAATAGGAGATGGTCCAAAGCTTTTCATGTTTTTAACACAATTTTCCATAAATTCTCCTTTAACCTTATAAATTATATCAAAACGAAGAGAAAAATCAAAATAAATTTGTAAAAATGAAAAATAAATTTGATTATAAATGAAATAAGTTTAATAAAAAAAAGAAGTTTTCTTGACAAATTGTTTTTATGTTTGCTAAAATCTATTTTGAAATTTTTGCTGGAGGGCAATGTGGATTTTGATTTTCGAAAGATGGATAAAAAAGATGGCAAGATTGTAATGGAATATCGTCAAGAGTTTTTAAAGGAAAATGATGTGATTAAAGGCACAAAACATCTTGAAAAATATGATAATTTCCAAGATTATTGTAATAACCTTAAAGTTGCAAAAACTGGCGAGCCAGAGATGTCGCAATATCTATATATAAGGAAAAGTGATAATAAGCTTGTTGGCATGGCAATCATCCGCCACGAACTTAAAGAAAGCAATGAAAACATTGGCGGGCATATTGGGCTTGGAATAAGACCAAGCGAGCGAGGGCAAGGTTATGGCGGTTTAATGCTTAAACAAGCGATTAAAGTGTGTTCAAAAATGGGAATAAAAACAATTCTTATGACCTGCAACAAGAAAAATTTGCCAAGCATTAAAAACATTAAGAAAAATGGCGGAGAATATGACGGCGATATAAAATCAGCAGACGGAAAAATCACAGAAAGATATTGGATAGATTTAAAAGGAGAAGAGAAGATGAAAAAGGTTGACACAAATTTGTTTAAGGTTTTGAAAGAGAGAGGGCTTCTGTATCAATGCACTGACGAGGAGGCGCTTAAAAAGGTTTTGGAAAGTGGAAAGCCAATCGCGCTTTATGAAGGCACTGATCCAACGGTGGACAGTTTGCATATTGGCCACTGTGTGCCATATTGCATTTTGCGTCGTTTTCAGCAGGCAGGGCACAAAGTGGTGCTTTTAATGGGTGGAGCAACGGCATCAATCGGCGACCCAACAGGCAAAAGCGAGATGAGAAAGGTGCTTGACAAAGAAACTATTGACAAAAACATTGAAAACATCAAAAATTCCTTAAAGGTTTTCTTGAATTTCGACGGCGACAACCCAGCAATAATTGTGAACAACAAAGATTGGTTCACAGGCTATGACTATGTTGACTTTATGCGTGAAATTGGCAGGCACTTCAATGTGAACAAAATGCTTTCCAACGAAATTTACGCCAACCGCATTAAAGAGGGCGGGTTGACACTTTTTGAACTTGGATATATGCCAATGCAGGCATATGATTTCATCCATTTGAATAAGGAACATAACTGCACTTTGGAATGGGGTGGCGCTGATCAATGGGGAAACATCGTGGCTGGCGTGGAACTTGCAAGAAAACTCAACTTTGAAAACGGCACAAACATCAATCTTATTGGTGCAACAAACCCACTTCTTTTAACGCCAGAGGGCAAGAAAATGGGTAAAACGGAAAAAGGCGCAATTTGGATTGATAAAGATAAAATCTCCGCATACGACTTCTATCAAGGTGTTTATCAAACGCCAGACGCCTGCGTGGAGATGATGTTTGCCCTTTTCACAGACATACCAATGGACGAAATTAAGGTAATGATAAAAGAGGACATTGTGAAAGCGAAGAAGAGGCTTTCCTATGAACTGACCAAATTCGTTCGTGGCGAAGAGGATGCAAAAATTGCAGAAAAGGCCTCGGAAGCGCTGTTTTCAGGAAGCGGAAATTTGGATAATGTTCCAACTTGCCATATCTCTCTTCCAATGAATTTGACGGACGCACTTTTTGAAAGCAAACTTGTTTCTTCGAAGTCGGAGGGCAGGAGAATGTGCCAGCAGGGAGCAATCTCCATCAACGGCAGGGTGGAAAAAGATTTTGCATACCAGATTTCCGAAAAAGACTTTGAAAATGGTATTTGCATACTTAAAAAAGGCAAGAAAAACTTTATGAAATTGGAAATATAACTATTCTGTCGACGGCAAGACCACATTTTCAAATTTCACTTGCATAATTTTTGATATGCGCACAAGTTGATATAGTGGAACTCTAACGCTGTTTTTAAGAATTAAATCCACCTCTTCCAATGTAAATCTACACAACTTAGCAAACTCTTCTTTTGTTAGGTTGTGTTTTTTCATATATTCCTCAATAAGTTTAATATTAATAACAAACGCTCGTTTAGTTTTTGGTGACATATAAACTCCTTTAATTTTCCGATATAATAAGTTCGTCGCACTTAATATGCAACAATTTTGCAAGGCAAACAACTTGGTAATATTTAAGTTCAGCGTTTTCATCCAAAAAAAGTTCCACTTCTTCTTTGTCGAATATATAAAATTCAGCGAAACTTTCTTTTGTTAGATTATTCTTTTTTAAAAATTCTTTAAAGATTTCCACTTTAATTTTATAATCATTTGATTTTCCCATAATAACTCCTTTTGTATTAAATATGATACACTGCTATTATAATGTATCTATATTGATACAGTCAAGCGTTTTTAATAAAATTTAATGTAAAATCAAAATAAGGATAGTAATATGGAAAAGTATGCTAAAAGATTGAAAAGTTTGAGAGAGGAAGAAGGGCTTAGCATTAGAGAACTTTCAGCAAAAACAAATATCAATAAAGATAAATTAAATAGGTGTGAAAGAGGAGTAAGTCAACCTAATTTAAAAGAGATAATAATCCTCGCAGAATTTTATGGCGTTTCCACTGATTATATTTGTGGGCTTAAAGATTAAAATTTTATGATGCAATTTGGCAACATAAGATTATTTTAAAAATTTATATTATCGGAAGCCGAGTTAAGCACAACTTTAGTTGTATTTGAGCGAGGCTGATGTTCATACAAACAGTGATGGCGAGCAAAGCGCGCAAATTCGTCAGAATTTATTAAAAATTTATTGGCATAAATTTTTAACATCACATAGTTTATATTGTATAATGGCAAAAAGTGGAGTTGATTATGGAAATTTTTGCCAAGAGATTAAGAGAATTGAGATTGGAAGCAAAACTATCTGCAAGGCAGGTTGGTGCGGGTATTGGTGTTGCGCATTCAACAATAGTTAGGTGGGAGCAGGGAAGTGGTATGCCAGATGTATTGGATTTAATAGCACTGTCTAAATTTTTTAATGTTTCAATAAATTATCTTTGTGGATTGGAAAACTAAAATACGCAAGATAGTACGCAAGATAATTTGGAAGATAATACGTAAGATGATAAAATTATTTTGAGTTTAATCAATAAATTTGATATATTAAATATATGGAATTTGCAAGGGTTGTGGAATATGTGGAAAAGAAGTCGAGGTTCTTCGGCTATCTATTGCCATGCGAAAAGGTGGAGGAAGTGGAAAACGCCTTGAAAATTTTATGGAAAGAGCATAAAAAAGCCACTCACATTTGCTATGCCTACTCTTTGAAATCGCCATTCCTAGAAAAAGCAGTGGACGACGGCGAGCCATCTTCAACTGCGGGTAGACCAATTCTTTCGGTTATTCAAAAGAAAGGAAAAAGTGATGTTTGCGTGTTTGTGGTTAGATACTTCGGCGGAATTAAACTTGGCGCGGGCGGGCTTGTTCGAGCCTACACCAAAGTGGCAAGTCTTGTGTTGGAGGACAAATGACAATAACGGAAATTAAGAAAACTAAAAATGCCATGCGTTATCATGTATATGTGGATGATAAATTTTTTGGCGTCTTTTTGGATGAAACCTTGGCAAAAACTGAGTTTAAAACGGTGCAGGAACTTGACGAAGAGGAACTTTTTGCCATTAAAAAAGAGAACGATAAAAAACTTGCTTTTGAAATGGCACTTTCCTATCTTGAAAAATATTCCGTTTCCACAAAAGGACTTAAAGACTATTTAAAAAAGAAGCAAATTGAAAAGGAGGTTATTGAAAACACCGTTTCAAAACTTCAAGAATATGGCTATTTAAACGACGAGGTTTTTGCAAGGGAATATTTTGAAAGTTTAAAAAAGAGTAAGGGTAAGCGGGCTATTGCAAACAAACTAAGAGAAAAAGGCGTAAGTGCTGAGATTGTGGAAAACCTTTTGGAAATGGTGGACGAGGAAGAGGAATTTGAACGCGCTTTAGTGCTTGGAGAAAAATTCGTCAAAAATCGAGAAAAAACATTAAAAAACAAGCAAAAGTGCCTTGCACATTTAATCTATAAAGGGTATAGTTATAGTGTGGCAAGGCAAGTTTGCGATAAACTATTCAATTTGGAGGACGACGATGATTGGGCTTGACCTTGAACACATTTCACGAATTAAAAATGAAGAAAAACTCTTAGAAAAAATTGCCACTTTTAAGGAAATATCTTACATACAAGGCTTTAAGAACAAAAAGGAAAAGGTGGCAACGCTGTGGGCGGTTAAAGAGGCAACTTTTAAAGCACTTGACATCAAGGCGGGCGAAATTTCCTATAAAGAAATTGAACTATGTCATCATGAAAACGGCAAGCCATTCTTAACGCTTCACGGCAAGGCAAAAGAGTTTTTGGGCGAAAGAAAAATTGAAGTTTCACTTTCTCACACAAAGGATATTGTTGGCGCGGTTGTGATTATTTTATAACCTAAGCCAATCGAAAAATTTGATAGGCTTGACCTATGAATTTTTTTACGCCATCAAAAGAATAAAAATTTCACATTTTCACAAAATAAGTATGAAATTTTGATATACGGGAGATATTTAATGAATAAAAATATCTATTCAAAAACCATGCAAAAGGTGGAAAAAATCGAAAAAGAGTTCGGCTCTTTGGAAGATTTCGTCATTTTATCAACTATGGACAAATCCACGCATAGAATGATAGTGGAGGCATTTGATGAAATGGGTTCAGTATATCAAGATTTATCAGACCTTGAAATTGCTGACCTATTAGATTATCAAAATTTAATGGGAAGTAAATATGGAGAATATTTTTAAAAGAGGAGAAATATATTTTGCCGATCTCAGCCCAGTTGTTGGGAGTGAGCAAGGTGGAATTCGTCCTGTTTTAATTATCCAAAATGATGTGGGAAACAAGTTCTCGCCAACCGTTATTGTTTCGGCAATAACAAGTAAACTGGAGAAAGCAAAACTTCCAACGCATATTGAACTATCTTCACAAAAATATCATCTTCCAAAGGACTCGGTTGTGCTACTCGAGCAAATTCGCACTTTGGATAAACGCAGGCTAAAAGAGAAAATCGCTTCGATTGATGAATATAAAATGAAAGAGGTCAATCGCGCACTTTTGATTTCTCTTGGCTTTGTGAATTAAGAAATTTTGTTATTTTCAAAAAAAGACTTTACAATTTCTTTTATTTGTGCTAAAATAGCAAGGAAATATTTGATAGGAGTGATTAAAGTTATGATGAATGAACCACCAATCGATAAACTTGCTGAAAAAACAGGAGGAAACAAATATATTTTGTCGATCTTGGCTTCAAAACGCGCAAAGGAAATTGAAGCAACAAGGCGTGAAGAACTTGCAACCGCTGATAAAAAGGCTATCTCGATTGCTCTTCAAGAAATTTACGACGGCAAAATAACCTACACTGGTGTGCAAGAATAGTGGAAATCGCTTTTCCATAACGAAATTTTATGATATAATTTCACTGTCCTATCATGGCAGTGATTTTTTATTAGGAGTTTAGATGAAAGTTGCAAGCGTCATTATCGACCAAGATGCCAAAGCGTTAGACCGCGAATTTGAATATCTCATTCCAGACGAACTTGAACTTAAAGAAGGAGAACGAGTGATGGTTCCTTTCGGCGCAAGAGTTATTCAAGGTTTTATTGTTGAGATTAAGGATAATTCTTCTTTTGAGTTAACAAAACTTAAAAGCATATTGCGCTCGGTTGACGGCTTTCCTGTTATCAAAAAAGAAATGCTTGCACTTATGAAATATATGGCGGACAAGTTGTTTTTGAAACTTGCCAGCATTCTTCGCCTTTTCCTTCCAAGCGAAATGCGAACAGGAAAGGTAAAAGAACTTGTGGAAAGATATGTTTCTTTAAATCAAGATGTGGAAATTCCTAAAAACGCCAAAAAGCAGGCGATTATTGTGGAATTTATAAAACAAATTGGCAAGGCGAAGTTTTCGGAAATTTCTAACGAATTTGGCTATGCGCCACTGTCTGCACTTATAAAAAAAGGTATTTTAAGTGTGAGTTTTGAGGAAAGAAAACGAAGCGTGGATTTTGACAAAATCTCTGGCGAGAAAAAGGCGTTAACTCCTCTTCAACAGCGCGCGGTGGACACGATTAAAGAAAACAAGACCTATCTTCTTCATGGCGTCACGGGTTCTGGCAAAACAGAAGTTTACATGAATTTAATCGAGCGCGAACTTAAAAACGGCAAAACTGCACTTATGCTTGTGCCAGAAATCTCTTTAACACCTCAGGTGCTTGCCAATTTCAAAGCGCGTTTTGGTGAGGAGGTGGCACTTATTCACAGTGGCTTATCGGCAGGCGAGCGTTTTGACGAGTGGCGAAGAATTTTCTTTGGCGAGGCAAAAGTAGTGGTTGGTGCGCGCTCTGCCATTTTCACACCGCTAGAAAATTTGGGAATAATCATCATCGACGAGGAACACGAGCAAAGTTATATCTCTGAAAGCAATCCTCGCTATGACACACACGAGATTGCCGAATTTAGAAGAAAATACAATAACTCCATTTTGGTGCTTGGAAGTGCCACGCCGTCGATTGAAAGTTATGCAAAAGCCTTGGACGGAGAATATACGCTTGTGGAAATGCCAGTCCGTGTGAATGGCATGGAAATGCCAAAAATCGTGGTTGTGGATATGCTGAATGAACTAAGGCACGGCAACAGTGAAATTTTCTCCATTCCTCTTCTTGCGGAACTAGGTAATGTGGTGGAAAGAAAAAAACAGGCAATGATTTTCATAAATCGCCGAGGTTTCTCATCCTTTCAAAGATGTAGAGAATGTGGATATGTGGCAAAATGCCGAGATTGTGATGTTTCGCTTGTCTATCATCACTATGAAAACAAACTTAAATGCCACTATTGTGGAAAGAGGTATAAGGCGCTTGATATCTGCCCAAGTTGCGGAAGCAGAAACATTAAGCAAGGTGCAATCGGCACGGAAAGAGTGGTGGAGGAGTTAAAAAGGTTTTTTTCCGATGTCACAATTTTCAGAATGGATAACGACACCACTTCCACAAAGGGTGCACACAGAAGCATTTTGTCACAATTTCGTGAAACTAAACCTGCAATATTAGTTGGCACGCAGATGATTGCCAAAGGACATGATTTTGAAGATGTTATCTTGGTGGGAATTGTGGACGCTGACCAAAGTTTGTATCAGTCTGACTATCGCTCGATTGAACGCACTTTCCAACTTATTACGCAGGTCAGTGGCCGTGCAGGAAGAAGTAAGGACCAAGGAAAAGTTATTTTGCAAACCTATTCTCCGCGCCACTATGTTTATTACTATGCGCAGAACTATGACTTTAAAGGTTTTTTCAAAAAAGAGGCAAATTTAAGAAAAGTGACCAATTTTCCGCCATATACCAAGGTTCTTCGCATATTATTTTCGCATGAAGACGAAAATATTGTGGCAAATGAGATTAAAGTGTGCTATAATAATGTGCAGAAAGTGAAAGAGAAGTTTAAAGACGATTTTATCTATCTTGATGTGATGAAGTCGCCATTAAATCGAATTAAAACGAAATATAGATACCAAATTTTGATGAGGTTTAAACTTGCTCATGCAGAAGAAATTGAAAAAGAACTTTACTCGTGCGTGGATAAAAAGGCAAAATCATCCGTCTTTTTCGAGATTAATCCACAGAATTTGAGTTAGGAGGAAATATGTCAGTTAGAAATGTTGTTAAAATTGGAAGCGAAACGCTGAGGAAAAAGTCGAAGCCTGTTGTTAACTTCGACGAAACTTTGCACGCGCTTTTAGATGATATGAAAAACACAATGGTGGAGAAAAATGGCGTTGGAATCGCAGCAGTTCAAGTGGGAACGCTTAGAAGAGCGATTATTGTGGAAGTGAAAGAGGGGGAGTATCTTGAAATTGTGAACCCTGTCATCATCAAAACCAAAGGTAAGGTAACCGACAGCGAGGGATGTTTATCCATTCCAGATTTTTTCTGCGATGTCACAAGACCAAAGTATGTTATGATTAAAGCACAAGACCGCAATGGCAAGGAGTTCACCTTTGAAGCGAAAGACTACACCGCGCGTTGCGTTTGCCATGAAATTGACCACCTTGACGGCATTTTGTTTGTGGACTACACCGATGAGGGAAAGAAATATCGCAGTAAGTTTGAGAGGAAAGGATGAAAATTTTGTTTTTTGGAACGCCATATTTTGCAGAGGTTGTGTTAAAAAAACTTCTCTCTAAGCACGAGGTGGTGGGTGTTGTCTGCCAAACGGATAAGAAGGCAGGACGCGGAAAAAAACTTGTTTCGCCAAACATAAAAATGATGGCGGAAAAGGAAAACATTCCCGTCTATCAATTTGAACGCTTAAAGGAAAATTTGGAAACTTTCAAAAACATTCAATGCGACCTTTTTGTGACGGCGTCCTATGGTAAGATTTTGCCAAAGGAACTTCTTGACATGAAGTTATGCATAAATGTGCATCCTTCACTTTTGCCAAAATACCGCGGGGCAACGCCAATTCAGTCGGCACTTCTTAATGGCGACAAAATGACAGGCGTCACAATCATGAAAACGGAAGTTGGCATGGACGATGGCGACATCATTCTTCAAAAAGAAGTGGAAATATCTGATGAGGACGACTATCTTTCTCTTATGCCACGCCTTGCCGAACTTGGAGGAGAACTTCTATTAAAAGCAGTGGAACAAATTGAAAATGGCACAGTGAAATTCACAAAACAAAAGGAAGAAGGCGCCACTTTTGTTAAACTCATTCAAAAAGAGGATGCGCTTTTAAATTTTCATGAAAAAGCCTCCACTCTTGTCAACAAAGTGCGTGCTTATGTCGAGTCGCCAGTGGCATACTTCTTTGTGGGAGGCGAGCGTATAAAAGTTTATAAGGCAAAGGTCAGTGCGTTAAACGAAAAAGCGAAAATTGGCGAGATTATCACCACAAAAAAAGAGTTTTTTGTTAAGGCAAAGGACAGTTTTTTTGAAATATTATCCTGCCAAGCACAAGGCGGAAAAGTTTTAAATGTGCGCGACTTTTTAAACGGCTATCATTTCAAAGCAAAAAAGGTTGATGTATGAATTTGTTAGATTTATCGCTTAACGAACTATATGACTATGCGGTCAAGTTAAACTTGCCACGCTTTCGTGGTAAGCAAATTTTTGACGCGCTTTACATGGCAAAAAGTTTGGAAGAGGCGAGCAATCTTTCAAAAGAAATTAAGGAAAAAATTAAAGAAGATTATCCAACTTGGAAAATAGTTAAAATTTTGGAAAGTGAGGACGGCACAAAGAAAATGGCGCTTTCTTTAAGCGACGGAAGCGTGGTGGAAAGTGTGCTTTTAAAATATAAATATGGCTACACCGTTTGTGTTTCCACGCAAGTTGGGTGCAGAATGGGTTGCAAGTTTTGCGCCTCCACAATTGGTGGGCTTAAAAGAAATCTGTCGGCTGGCGAAATTCTCTTGCAAGTGTTAATCTATAATCGCATATTAGGCGGAAGCGTGAAAGACAGAAAAGTGACTAATGTGGTTTTAATGGGTTGTGGCGAGCCACTGGATAACTATGAAAATGTGGCTAAATTTTTACATCTAATTTCCTCAGAAAACGGTTTAAACATCAGCCAAAGAAACATCTCTCTTTCCACTTGTGGAATTGTGAAAAACATCTATCGCTTAGCTGATGATGGCTTTAATGTGACGCTGACAATTTCTTTGCACGCGCCGACAGATGAGATACGAAAAAAGATTATGCCAACAGCAAACTCTTTCTCGATTGAGGAAATTTTGAAAGCGTGCGACTATTATTTTGAAAAAACTCATAGGCGGGTTTTGTTTGAATATGCGCTTATCGAAGGCGTCAATTCAACAGCGGATGATATGCACACGCTTGCAAAGGTTTTACATGGAAGAAGTTGCCATGTTAATTTAATTCCACTCAACTCGGTTGAAGAACAAAAGCTTGAAGGCGTGCCAAGAAAAAGAGCATATTATCTTTGCGAGGTTTTAAATAAGGACGGCATAAGTGCCACTGTGCGAAGAACAATGGGTGAAGATATTGAGGGCGCTTGTGGGCAACTTAGAAACAAGATTGGAGGTGGCGCATGAACGGGCTTGTGATAAAAAAGAACTCCGACAAATTCAGTGTGCTTGTAGGTGACAAAGTGGAAATGTTTTCTGCCCGAAATTTGAAAGATGTGGGTATTTTTGTTGGCGACAAAGTGGAGGTTGACAAAAGTGCCATAAACAAGGTCAAAGAGCGAAAAAATCTTTTAATTCGTCCGCCACTTGCGAATGTTGACAAAATGATTATCGTGATAAGCAAAACGCCGAAACCAGATTTTTTGCTTGTGGATAAACTCATCATCTTTTGTGTTGTTCATGCAATCACACCAGTTTTATGTGTGAATAAAAGCGATTTAGGCGAAGATTTTGTGAATTTTGTGAAAGAGAACTATAAAAAAGCGTGTAAGGTTATCTCTTGCTCCACAATAAATTGCGATGTTGATGAAGTTAAAAAGGAAATTGAGGGAATAACCACACTTGCTGGTCAAAGTGCTGTTGGAAAGTCGTCGATTATCAATGCACTTTTAAAGGAAAATGTTGCAGTGATAGGAGATTTTAGTAAGAAAGTGGAACGCGGAAAACAAACCACAAGAATTGTGGAGTTATATGAAATTGAAAAAGGGAAATTTTTGGCTGACACGGCAGGCTTTTCAAAACTTAGCGAAGAACTTTTAAATGTGGATGAATATGAACTTAAATCATATTATCCAGAATTTTTGAGGTTTGCGGAAAAGTGTAAATATAAAAGTTGTTTACATTTGCATGACCAAGATTGCGAAGTAATAAAAGCCGTTAAAAGTGGAAAAATAAGTAAACTTAGGTATGAAAACTATAAAATTTTGCAAGAAAACTTGAAATCTATGAAAAAATTTTGATTTTTAAGGAATTTTTGCTATCATATTAAGGGAGTTTTTATGAAAAAGATTGTTGATGTGGCGGTTTCCACCGACCCAATTCAAGATTTTCAAAATATAGTGGAATATGCAAAAGAGATGCAGGGCGTGGCGGATTTTTTGCACTGCGACATTATGAATGAAAATTTTGTTAAGAAAAACACTTTCGACTATAACGTTGTGAAAACGATAAACAGCGCAAGTGCCATAATGCTTGATTGTCATTTGATGGTGGATGAACCAGCAAACAGCGTTTCTAAATATATTGATGCAGGTGCAAACATCGTCACAGTGCATTATGAGGCTTTTTACGATAAAAACACACTTGCTGAGGTTTTAAGGTATATTCGTTCAAGAAACACCCTTGCAGGCATAAGCTTAAAACCTGCAACACCTTTTAAGGAAATTCGTGCGTTTGCATATAACGCCGATGTTGTGCTTGTTATGGGCGTCGAGCCGGGGGCATCCTATCAAGAAACAAGCGAGGAAACTTACAAAAAGGTTGCAGAAATTAACAAGTTTAAAAAGGATAATAATCTTAACTTCAAAATTGAATTTGACGGCGGGGTAAATGAAAAAAACGCACAAAAACTTCGTGAACTTGGTGTGGATATTTTGGTTTCAGGCTCTTATGTTTTCACTGCAAAAGATAGGGAAGAAGCAGTGAGATTTTTGAAGGGATACGAGAATGATTAAAACCATTATTTTCGATTTTGATGACACACTTTACACGGTAAAAGATAATTGGAAAGATATTGATAAGTATTGGAAAGATATCATTTGCACACTTGTTGGAAAAAAGGAAGAGGAAAAATTTTTTCAGCGACATAAATTGAAAAGTCCAATTCATTCAAATGATGTGATAAGTTGTGTGCGAAGTGAGGGGTATGACATAAATAAATTTGCTGAAATTGTTGAGAACAAAATCTATGACCGTGGCGATATGGAAGCGAAAACAATGCCGAATGAGTTTTTTGAAGAATTAAAAAAGAAATATTCGCTTTATGTTGTTTCAATGGGCAGGCGAAAATATTTAGATTTTTACATAAAAAAATATGGCATCGAAAAAAGTTGTTTTAAAAAAGTGATTTCCGTGTATTCCGATAACCATTTCGCATTTGACACAAAAACGCCAGTCTACCAAAAAATTATGGAAGAAGAAAAAGTTAAGCCAAAGGAAATTCTTGTTGTTGGAAATAGTTATGAAAACGACATTAAACCTGCAGAAGAGCTTAATATGCAAACGCTTTTATTTAACGGCGATTTTAACGACATTTATTCCTATTTCACAAAAAATAAAATTTTAGATTGCAAAAAGTTTATGAGAAGTTAAGTTTAACTTCTTTTTTTGTTTAATAAAAAATTGAGATATTCACAAAATAAAAATATGTATTTTAACTATCACGCTAAAGTGAAAAATTTGATTAAAAACGGCGAGGCAACAGGCTATGAAATTTTGGAAAGTTATCACAACATTTCGCCTTGCCTTTTAATTTATTTCAAAAATAATAGACCAATGCCCATTCGCTTAAATCATTTTGATGAGTATATTAAACTTTTAAAAGAATATGGAATTTATTAAATTTATTTTAAATAAAAATTTAATTTAAATTAAAAAATAAGAAAAAAAATACTTAAAAAATGCCGAAAAAATTGATAAAAAGTGAATTTTTCTTTAATTTTAACTAATTTTTAGAAAAAATATTAAATTTTAAGGAATTTATTTTAATTATCATATATAAAAATAAAACACCAAAAATGGTGTTTTAATAGTTTTTTCTGTTTTCTAAATTTAAATATTTTTCAAAAAGTTCAAGACATTCTTTTCGGTCTAACTCTTCAAGATAATTTTTCAACTTTTTTCTTCCACCCATAAGCGTGTCGAATTTTTTATCGCGAAAGCCTATTTTTTCATTGTCCATTAAAGAACAACCATAGTAAACTTTTTCAATATTTGCCCATAAGCATGCCGACAAACACATAGGGCAAGGTTCGCCAGTTGTGTAAAGAACACAACCCGACAAATCAAATGTTCCAAGTTTTTTTGAAGCACTTTTAATTGCTTCAATTTCTCCGTGGCAGGTGGCATCGTTATTTTTCAAAACTTTGTTGTGACCTTTTCCAACAATCACACCGTCTTTCACAATCACAGCACCAAAAGGTCCGCCATCGCCATTCGTTATTCCTCGTTCTGCCTCTTTTATTGCCTCTTTCATAAATCTATCCATAAATGCCTCACATTTTAATTATATCCATTTTTCACTGGTAAAGCAACTTAATTTTTTATAAAATTCCTTAAAAATTTTTAATTTTGTGTGATAAAAGTTTTTAATTTATTTTTTAATATGCTATAATGGTTAAAGTTTAGGAGTAAATTATGACGGATGTTAGGAAAAAATTTGATTTAAATTTAGCGCTTAAAATTTTCTTTATTATCGTAGTGGCTGGGTTTGGAGTTTATGTTCTTCTTGCAGTTATCTTTGCTTGTGTTGCTCCTCATTTATTAAATGGAATAATGGCAACAACGCTATTTTCTGATTTTGCAGAAACTTTGTCATATGCACTTTGTCCAAATCCATACAATGGTGACTATGGTTTTCATTCCATCTATCCACCACTTTCTTTTCTTATTTTTTATCCTTTCACTTGGTTTTGTCAAGGTGCTTTAAATGAATATAGTGCGGGAAACATCACGCTTGCTGAACTTTCTGCAAATGCTGGCTTCATTGTAAGTTTTCTTTTATACTACATCATCAATCTTGCCATAATCATGTTTGTTGTGGCAAAATTCACAAAACTAAAAGGCAAAAATTTGTTTTATCTTTTAAGTATAATTTTTTGCTTCGGTCCATTGCTTTTCGAGTTTGTCAGAGCGAATAACACACTCACAGTTTGCACTTTCACGCTTCTGTTTTTCTTCTTTAATTCGCGCAATAAAATTTGGATGCGAGAAGTTTCATATGTCTTCCTTGCGGGAGCAATCTGCATGAAGATATATCCAATTTTTATTATGTTTTATATTCTTTGGCGTGGCGAAAAATGGGAAAAATTATGGGGTGTTTTGAAAGTGTTAGCCTACACTTTAGTTGTGGTTTTTGTGCCATTCTTATTTATCGAAGGTGGCTTTTCAAACATTCCAATCCTCTTAAGTAATGTGACAGGGTTTTCCTCAGGTGGAGCAACAACATGGGGTTCAAATGTGTCATTCGACACCATTGTTTACTATTTATGTTTGGCACTTTCCACAATTTTTGGTGGAGCGGACATGAGCATACTCCACACCATTTTAAGCACACTTTTAAGATATGGTTTGGTTGTTCTTGCATTTGTTTTGCCATTAATCAGTTTTAAATCAAAGAAATATAAAGAATTTGTGACGCTTGCTGTTGGAACATATCTTCTTTTCCCGGGCGTATGCAATGGGTATTGCTTGACAGTTATGATAATTCCATTTATCACTATGCTTTTGGATTGGAATAACATGAAATTTTGGGAAAAGATTTTCTTTACAGTTTGCTATGGGTTAATTATCTGTCCAATTTTCTACACTTATGGTTTCTTCTTAACTTCAGCAATTGCAGTTGCGGTGATCGTGATAAAGAGTGTTGTTGATATCATTCGCGACGATGTGAGAATTTTCAAAAACAGAAAAAATCAAGACACAAGCGAAAAAATCGTGGATATGCTTAAGCAATGGAACGAAAGGGAAAACAGTGTTAATTTCAAAATGACAAATAAAGTAAAAAACTTCTTCAATTTGAAGAAGTTTTTTATAATTGAGAGCAAAAAATTTAATATTATAAGATTAAACTAATTTTACCTTTTTGCCAATTTTGGTGATCCCAAGGGGACTCGAACCCCTGATTCAGCCGTGAGAGGGCTACGTCTTAACCGCTTGACCATGGGACCAAGACATCAAGTATTATAGCACATTAAAATTTGAAAATCAAGAATTTTTGATTAAAATAAAAAATTTGTTTATTTTCTGCAAATTTATTTTAAAAAGAAAAATTAAAAATTTTTATCTATTTTTAAATTAAGATTGTATATAATCATGCAAATATGAGGAGAACGAAGATATTTAAAAAATTGCAAATATTTTTTTAAATGCTTTGCTTTTGACCTTAATTTGTGATATAATTTTGCAATACGAGGTGAAAATATGAGGACAAAAAACAAATTAGATTGCATCTACAAAAACTTTAAATTGATGATTTACCAAAATGTTTTCAAGGGGCTTAAAGACAAAACGGATGACAGTCTTTCGTCATCAGAATATTTCTGCTTGGAATGTGTTTACCTACTTGGCAATCCAACGATTTCTGAATTTGCAGATTTTCTTGAAATCTCCTCGCCAAATGCCACTTATAAAGTTAAACAACTCATCAAAAAGGGGTATTTAGAGAAAAAGAAAAGCAAGAGCGACGGGCGTGAGTATAGGCTCACTCCAACAGATAAATTCTTTAAGTTCTATGACAGTAAAGCAAACTATGGCGAAGTTATTTTAAACAACATCGAAAAATCTTTGGAAAAAGAGGATGTCAAAAAAATTGACAATGTGCTTGATGTTTTAATTGACAAGGTTTTTAAACCTGTGAAGAAGAAAAAGAAAATTAAATCTTAACCACAAAGTTTTTGATTTCTTTGGCAAGTTTTTTTGCTCTTGACAAACTTGTATGCTCCACCATTATTCTTATCTTATTTTCAGTGCCACTTGCACGCACCAGCACTCTGCCACTTGGAGAGATGTTGCAGGAGATGTTGGAAAGAAGTTGGCGTAAGTCGTCGTTATTCATAACCTTAATCTTATCTTTCACAACAACATCTAAGTTTGCTTGAGGAAGAAGTTGTGCGTCGAAAAGCTTAGACAGCGAAGAATTTTCCTCGCGGATGGCGTTCATAATATTAATGGCGGTTAAAATGCCGTCACCAGTGGAAATTTTGTCACGAAGAATGATGTGCCCAGACTGCTCTCCACCCAAACTCAAATTCATTTTTTGCATGGCGTCGATAACATACTTGTCGCCAATATCGGTGCGAATTAGGTTGATTTTGTGTCTGCCAAGCGCTGTCATAATTCCACTGTTGGTGTGGCTTGTGCCAACAACTGTGTTAGCAAAAAGTGAGCCGTCTTTCTTCATCTTTTTGGCGAGGATATATAAGATTTTGTCGCCGTCAAAAACTTCTCCGTTTGCGTCCACAGCAATAAGGCGGTCAGCATCGCCATCAAAAGCAAAACCAACATCGGCACTTTTAAGTTTAACAAAATGCACAAGATGCTCTATGTTCAAACTTCCACATTTGTCGTTGATTAAAAGTCCGTTGTTTTTTGCGCCAGTCTTGAAAACCGTTGCACCAAGTTTTGAAAACACAAGAGGGGCAATATGATAAGCGGAACCATTGCTTAAATCAAGGCAAATTTTAACACCATTTAAATTAAACTCAGAGGAATTTATTAAAAAATCTATGTAGTGCTTAGTTAAATTCTTCTGCCTGTAAGTGCCAAAAGTGTTTGCTTCAAAATTGTTTCCAAAAAAACTTTCAAGTTCAGCTTCTTCTTCATCGTTCATCTTTTGACCGTTAGATTTGAAAACTTTAATGCCGTTGTATTCAGCGGGATTGTGAGAAGCGGAAATCATAACACCAAAATCAAAGTGAAACTTTTTTGTGAGATACGAAATGCAGGCGGTTGGAACAATTCCCGTGTCCACAACGTTTCCGCCACCAGTCATCACGCCGATTGCCACAGCACATTTCAAAATGTCTGAAGATATGCGAGTGTCAGCACCAATGATTATTCGAGGATTGTGCCTCACCATTGTTAAAGCATTGCCAACATTGATGGCAAGAGAAGAGGTCAAGGTTTTGCCGAACACACCTCGAATTCCATCTGTTCCAAAGAAATTTGCCATAAAAACTCCTATTTTCTTAGTTATGATTTGGAGTTTTAAAAGGTTAAAGGAGATTAACATGATTGATAAAGACGGAATTGAACGCCCAGACGATTTGCATGCCCATAATCGCAAACTTGTTTTGGGTAAAAGAAAACTTAAGTTTGATGAAAACTATCATTTCTATCCAAGGCTTCCATTCAGGCTTTGGGCGGGATTTTTCCGCACTTTTGCCGTTTGCGTGTTTAACCCTGTTGCGTATTTGAAATATCATATCAAAATAACAGGGCATGAAAACAAAAAGAAATTGCGCGGGCAAGGATATGTGATAACTTGCTCTCATGTTCATGTGTTGGATGATGTTTGTTGTTGTGCCAATGTTTTTCCAGAAAGAATGATATATTTCACCACTTTGGAAAATAACATTAGGCGCAGGTTCACAGGCTTTTTCCTTAGGTCACTTTGTGGAATGCCAATTCCAGCATCCTCACTTTCTGGCATGAAAAAATTTAATGAGGATGTTGCTTACATTTTAAAAAAGAAGAAAAAGCCAGTTATGTTCAATCCAGAAGGCTCGCTTTGGCCATATTATCGAGAGATTAGACCTTTCAAAAAAGGAGCATTCTCAACTGCAGTTAAAAACGATGTGCCAGTTTTGCCAATTCTTGTCACTTTTAGGCGTAAGAAAAAGCGAAACGGAAAATTTAAGTATTATCTAAATTACACTATTGGCGAACCTCTTTATGCCAACAAAACTTTGGAAAACGAAAAAGCAGAGATAAACGAACTGCTTTCCAGAACACAAGAGTGGTATGTGAAAACAAATAAAGAGTGGTATGAAAACAACGACTGCGGTTTTGACGACGAGAAGGAAGAGAAAAAAGTAGAGGAAAAGGAAGAGGTGTAGAGCGGGCGAAGGTGGCTTTTTGCAGTGACGGGCAAGGATGAAAATGGGATTTGTTTTCATGCAAAAAGCCAGCACGCTTCGCGTGCCCATGCCTTGCATGGACTTTCGCCCAGTTTGCCCGCATAGGAATAACTGGATACACATTTTTCTCACACGCAATTAATTTCAAACGAAAATAGAAAAAAGCTCTTTTCTTTTATTATATAGTAAATTATTATAATTTCTTTTTTATTGTTTTTAAAATAAGTTGATAAGATTTTTCGTCGTCGGAAAGAGCAAGGTCGTTTGTGTTCTCGTTTCCGCGGTAGATGACAAATTTTTGATAAAGAAATTCAGTGACAAAATTAACAACCATGGAAAAGGCTGTCACAAGAATATCTGGCACGCCAGCGTTTTCCATCGCGTTTCCCCATAAAGTTGAAAGAGGGGTGAACACAAGATAGTAAACCACCACAAGCGACATGGCAAGCGGAACATTTTTCGCGCTTTTAAAGGTGAAACGGCGGTTGAAGGTGAAGTTCCAAATGACCGACAGCACAAGCGAGATGATGTAAGCCACCCAATAGTCCCAATGAAAAACATAATCAAACAGCGAGAAAGTGCCAATTTGAATTATGCCAGCGGAAATGGAAAACAATGTGAACTTAACAACTTGCCAAAAATTCTTCATGGAAGTTATTATAGCGGATATCTCTAAATTTGTAAAATAATTTTAACTAATTTTTTCAAACTCACGCCAAATCAAAAAAATTTTAAAAAATTTTCGAAATCACTTGACGCGGGGGGGGGAATTCGGTATAATGCGAATGAGAAACAAAGATAAAGGAGAAAATTATGGAAGAAAAGAAATATCCAAAAGTGGTTAAATTAGATAACGGAATGTATACTTTTGAAAACCCAGATGGAACAAGATGGGAAAAAGAATATTATTATGCAGAAGATTTCAGTGAGGGATTTGCTGTTGTTAAAACAGAAAAAGAGAATAGTCCTTTTTATCCAGCCTATACATTTGTTGATGAGAATGGAAATGAATGGGAGAAAAAATTTAATTATATTTCTGGTTTTTATAAAAATGGTCTAGCAAGAGTAAATATTAATGATGGTGGTTTTACAACATATGTTGACAAAAATCAAAATGTTTGGAAAGAAAGATTTTTTTCAGTAACAAGCGAAGTATAGAAAGGATTAATGTTTGAAAGAGGCGAAAAAAAAAATCCTATTTTTTGATTTTGACCACAATTTTTATACTAAAGAGCAAGCAGATATTTTGAAAAGCATATATGAAGAAAGTCCAGAAAGATTTTTAGATCTTCAAACTGATGATTTTGAAAATAAAGGATTTATAAAACTTGCATGTGAATCTGTAAAAGGATATTTAGTTAAACAAGTTGAGGGCAAAAAAGAAGTTGATGACGATTATGCAAAATATGCTACAGAACTTTTGGCCTCAGTAAAAGAAAAAGCCGAAAAAGAATTTGCAACAATAGCACAAAGATCTGAAAAGAAAGAAAGTATTCTCAAGTCTATTAAGGATTTTACTTTGTAAGGAGTGAATATGAAAAAAGAAGAATTTTTAAAGATGATTGACGAGAAAATTGAAGAGATTTTGAAGTTAATCTCTAAAAAGTAATTTTAAAGTGCCATAGATTTTATGGCATTTTTTATTGTTTATTTTATCTATTTATGCTATAATAAAAGCATGAAGATTTTAAGTGCAACATATATGACAAGCGTAGTCGACGAAAAAAACATTTTAAACGACGATTTGGTGGAGTTCGCGTTCGTGGGCAGGAGTAATGTGGGAAAAAGTTCCCTCATAAACTCTTTGACGGGCAGAAAGAATTTGGCAAAAACTTCTTCAACTCCCGGGCTTACCAAAATGATTAATTATTTCCTTATTAACAACAAATTCAAGTTTGTCGATTTGCCCGGCTATGGCTATGCAAAAACAGGTCAACATCACATTGCAAACTGGGCGGGGCTTATGGAAAAATATCTTTTAAACTCCTCACTTTTAAGAACGGTGTTTGTGCTTATTGATTGCCGTCACACGCCAACAGAACTTGACAAAATGATGATTGAGTTTTTAAATCACTATCAAATTCCATACATCATCATCGCCACAAAGGTGGATAAACTTGCCAAAAGCAAAATTCCGCAAAGTCTTTCGAAAATCGCTAAGGAGTTATCCACAAGAAAGGAAATTATTTATCCTTATTCCAGTGAAACCTTGTTTGGCAAGGAGGAAATTTTAAATTACATTGAAAACAGCGTGGAAACTTGAAAATTTGGGGATTTAAAAAATGAATTCACAATATATATGAAAAAATAATTAAAATTTTTTGAAAATATAGCGAAATTGTTTGCCTTTTCGTTATATTTTTTTGTATAATTAAGTCGATACAAATAAAGGAGAAATTATGAAAAAGTATGTTTATCTTTTTAAAGAGGCAAAAGGTAATAACAAAGCACTTTTCGGCGGAAAGGGTGCTAACCTTGCTGAAATGACCAAAATTGGCTTACCTGTTCCTCAAGGTTTCACAATCACAACTGAAGCCTGCACAAAATATTACGAAGATGGAAGAAAAATCAATGAGGGTATCATTGAACAAATCTATCAAAAACTCGCTCAAATCGAAAAGATGACAGGCAAGAAGTTTGGTGATGCGTCAAATCCTCTTCTTGTTTCCGTTCGTTCTGGTGCAAGAGTTTCTATGCCTGGAATGATGGACACAATTTTGAACCTTGGTCTTAACGACGAAGTGGTGGAAGGTTTGGCAAGTTTAACAAACAATCCTCGTTTTGCCTATGACTCATATCGCAGATTTATCCAAATGTTCAGCGATGTTGTTATGCAACAAGACAAATCTAAGTATGAAAGAATTTTGGATCAAATCAAAGAGAAAAAGGGTGTTAAGTTTGATAAGGACCTCACCGCTGAGGACTTAAAAGAAATTGTTAAACTCTTTAAGAAACTCTATAAAGAAGGTCAAAAAGAGGAATTCCCACAAGATCCAAAAGTTCAACTTATTGAAGCTGTTAAGGCGGTGTTCAGGTCTTGGGATAACGAAAGAGCAAATGTATACAGAAGAATGCACGACATTCCATATAACTGGGGAACTGCCGTTAACGTTCAATCCATGGTGTTCGGTAATATGGGCGAGGACTCTGGCACTGGCGTTGCTTTCACAAGAAACCCAGCAACTGGCGAAAACGCACTTTATGGCGAATATCTTATGAACGCTCAAGGCGAAGACGTTGTTGCAGGAATTAGAACTCCTCAACCAATCGCTAAACTTGAAGAACAAAATCCAGAAGTTTACAAGGAATTTGTTGCTATTGCCACAAAACTTGAAAACCACTATAAAGATATGCAAGATATGGAGTTCACAATCGAAAGAGGAAAACTCTATATGCTTCAAACAAGAAATGGTAAGAGAACTGCTAAGGCTGCTCTTAAAATTGCCGTTGACCTTGTGAAAGAGGGCAAGATTTCTGAAAAAGACGCTCTTCTTATGATTGACCCTAAACAACTTGACGCACTTTTGCACCCAAGTTTCGATGAAAGTGCTGTTAAGAAAGCAAAAGTAATCGGCGAGGCTCTTCCTGCTTCTCCAGGTGCTGCAAGTGGTAAGATTTGCTTTACTGCTGAAAAGGCTAAGGAGCAAGGCAAGAAAGAAAAGGTTGTGCTTGTTCGTCTTGAAACATCTCCAGAAGATATTGAAGGAATGGCTGCCTCTCAAGGTATCTTGACCGCTCGTGGTGGTATGACTTCTCACGCTGCCGTTGTTGCAAGAGGTATGGGAACTTGCTGTGTTGCAGGTTGCTCTGCTCTTAAATTTGCTGATGATGGAAAGAGTTTCACTCTTGGCGGAAAGACCTATAAAGAAGGCGATGTGATTTCTTTCGACGGCTCAACTGGTAAGATTTATGATGGCGCAATCGCCACAGAACCTGCTAAAATTGTTGGCGAATTTGCCACAATCATGGAATGGGCTGATAAGTATAGAAAACTTAGCATAAGAACAAACGCTGATAATCCACGCGACGCATCTGTTGCTTTCTCCTTTGGCGCAGAGGGCGTAGGTCTTTGCAGAACTGAACATATGTTCTTTGAAGCAGACAGAATTCCAGCAGTGAGAGAAATGATTGTTTCTTCCACAACTGCTGAAAGAGAAAAAGCACTCAAAAAACTTCTTCCAATGCAGAAGAAAGACTTTAAGGGTATCTTCAAAGCAATGAAAGGTCGCCCTGTGACAATTCGTTTCCTTGACCCACCTCTTCACGAGTTCTTGCCTCATGAGGACGATGAAATCAGAGCGCTTGCAAAAGAAATGAAACTTTCTTTTGAATCTTTGAAAGCAACTGTGGAAAGTTTGCATGAATTTAACCCAATGATGGGTCACCGCGGACTTAGACTTGCTGTCACATATCCAGAAATTGCAAGAATGCAAACCGAGGCTGTTATCACAGCGGCTATTGAAGTGGAAAAAGAGGAAGGCTTCACAGTTGTTCCTGAAATTATGATTCCACTCACTTGTGACAGCAAAGAATTTAAGTATGTGAAAGACATTGTCACAGAAACTGCTGACAAGATTTTGGCAGAGAAGAAAGTTGATATGCACTATAAAGTTGGAACGATGATTGAAATTCCTCGTGCCGCTATCACTGCTGACCAAATCGCAAAATATGCTGAATTCTTCTCATTTGGAACAAACGATTTAACTCAAATGACTTACGGATTTTCTCGTGATGATGCTGGAAAATTCCTTGAAATATATTATGAGAAGAAGATTTTTGAAAGCGATCCATTTGCTCGTCTTGACCAAAACGGCGTTGGTAAACTTGTGAGAATTGCCGCAGAACTTGGAAGAAGCACTCGTCCAGACATCAAACTTGGAATTTGTGGTGAACATGGTGGAGATCCATCATCTGTTGAATTCTGCCACAGAATTGGACTTAACTATGTTTCTTGCTCACCATACCGTGTGCCAATCGCACGCCTAGCTGCAGCTCAAGCAAACATCAAATATCCAAGAAAAAAATAAGCAAACAAATTTTGCATGACTAGATAATTTGAGTATAATGAAAAGCCTAGATGATATAAATGATATTACCTAGGCTTTTTATTTATTTAAAATCAATAACACAAAACTTGTGTAAGTATGCAAATATTAATCAAAAAAATCAACTCTAATTATAGAGTTGATTTTATAATTTAATAAAAATTTTAGTATCTGCCTCTTTCAAAATTCATTTCATGTAGTTTTCCAACATTTTTCTCTAATGCTTTATTTTCGGCACCAAGCAAAATGCAAGAACCATCAAACTTTCTTCTTTCATTTTGCAAAACATCAATTTCACTACTTAATTGTTGTTTTTCTTCTCTTAATTTTTCTACTGATTTGGATAAGCGGTGGTTTTCTTCTTGCAGTCCTTGCACAGTCATCTTTAATTGTTTCATTTCAGCATCCAAACTTTTTAAGAATGACAACATAGAATCATTAAATTTTTTTAATTCGCTCGCCAAATCAATTTCATTATTTTGATTTTCCATTTTATCCCTCCACTTTGAGTATAACATGGGGGGGGTAATTGTCAAGATAATTTTTAAAAAAGTTGACTTTTTTTGAAATTTTGCATATACTAATGGTGTGAAAGAGGGGTTAGACCTTAAACATGCAAGCGATATATGGCGATTTTAGATTTTGCCTAGGCGCTGAAAGCATATCTTTCATGAAGATAGCGTGCTATCTTCTTTTTTTATCTATTGACAAAGTCGAAGCGATTTGATATACTTTTTCCATCGAGGTGTGCTATGGAAAATGTTAACTTAGAAGATAAATATAAAAAAGCATATTTAATGGCGTGTGAAATTTTTGAATCATATAACGAAAGAAACGACGTTTGGTCACAAGATGAAAAATATATTGATTATCTTACTCAATTTCGTGTTATAGGCAATAGATATGTGCGTTTAGCGTTCAAAAATTGGCAGAATCGCGAAGATAAACTAGAGGTTTTACAAACACTCTTTAACAATATCTCTTCTTCACAAGCGGTGTATGTGTTGGCTTGTATTTCTGCGTATTTTAAAGAAAATTATAGTATAGACGACACTTGTTTTAAAGATATTTTGAGTTTTGTTGTTGCTAAAAAATCAGAGGAACTTGTGAACGCAATTTCCAAAGATAGAATTTTGCGAGAAATGAGAAAGCGTGCGGGTTATGTTGTTAGTTCATACAAAAATCCTTATTCTTTTGATTTTAGGTATAAAATAGCTTGCGAATTAAGTAAGACATTCAAAAAAATATCATCAATTTTATATGAGCAAGATTTTGTTTGTGGCAAAAACGCTACCGCTCATTTTGTTAAAAAAGTTTTAAGCAATCTGAACGGAAGTTGTGATGTTTACACTCAATTTCGATTAGATGGTGAATGTTATAAACTGAAACAAAACTTTTCTATGCCAAAGTTTGCTTTAAATAATGATACTCTTTCTGCTTATAAAACAAACACATTAATTGTGGAAAGTGTGAAATATATCAATGGTTTAAAAATTGCTCAGGATTATGATAAGGTGTATTTAACCTTAACAGAACCAAGGATTACCGACGATGAAATTAAAAACATACATAATTGTGCCACAAATTATCAATATATTTCACAA
>CALVWC010000012.1 GCA_944364445.1 uncultured Clostridia bacterium
CGTATATTTTTGATAAAGGAGTCAATAATGAAATTGAAAGCAAAGATACTAAAACGAGAGGACAAATTTTTCAAGCCGATTTTGAAAGGCGTTATCACTTCGCTTTGTGTTTCGCTGGTGGCAATTCTCCTCTTTGCCTTTATTTTAAGGTTTACCAGTGTTTCCGACAGCATAATTTCGCCAGTGAACCAAGTCATTAAAGGTGTGGCAATTTTCTTAGGCGTGTTTTTTGGTCTTAAAAAAGTGAAGGAAAATGGCATAATAAACGGCGCATTAATTGGGTTTTTCTTTATAATTCTTGCTTTTTTGGTGTTTTCTTTGCTTGACGGGACGTTTCTATTTAATCGAACTCTTTTAAACGACATCATTTTTGGAACGATTATTGGTGCGATTTGTGGCATAATTTGCGTGAATTTGAAAAAAATTTAGTTATTTAATTGACAACTGTCCCGTTTTGGTATATACTTAAATGGTAAATTTAACCAAAATACCATTAGTAAGGGGCAGTATGGCAAAGAATAGACTCAAAAAAAATTCCATATTAAATTTTGTTGCGGTTGCTGTTTTAACTCTTGTTGGAATTCTGCTTTCTGTTTGCAGTTTCACAATTCCATACACAAACACAACCTACAACGGCTTTGCAAATTCCATTTCGCTTGGTCTTGACCTTGCGGGAGGAATTTATTTTGTTTATGATTGCTCACCTTCAGAGGACTCCACCGCTGATTTAAACACAGCAATCGACGCAACAGTGGCGCGTCTTGAATCTGTTATCGGGGCGGAACATTCCGAGGCGGTCATCACAAGGCAAGGCAATAACGAAATTAGAATTGAAGTGCCAAGCGTCACCGATTCTGACGAAATTTTCAGGCTTATTGGTGAGCCAACACCACTTTATATGACGCTTGATGAGTATGGCGAAGAAAGAATTAACGGACAAGACATTGAAAATGTTTTTGTTTCTTTCCAAAACAGTCAATATGGCGTGGTTATCAATTTCACAGAGGATGGTAGCAAAAAGTTTGAAGATTTAACAAGTGAGGCAGCAGGCGGAAGCGGTGAAATTCATATCTACCTTGGTGAAATTTCAGATAACGCAACTTGGCAAACCACAGTTTCATGTGATGAGGCAATAACTGGAGGAACAACCTTTATTTCTGGTGGCTCGGACGCTTCTGAAAGTTGGTCGCTTGACGAGGCTGAGGAGTATGCTTTAAGAATTATGTCTGGCACTTTCAATGTGGAAATGTCGCTTAAGGAAAGTTCGGTGGTTTCCGCAACTCTTGGTTCGCAAGCGCTTATGCTATGCTTAATTGGCGGAGCAGTTGGAATTGTTTTAATCATGCTCATCTTGTGGCTGAGATATGGCGATTTTGGCTTACTTGCTTCCTTTGCACTTGTAATTTACATCGTTTTAATGCTCTTCTTCTTGCAAGCAATCAGTTTTGTTCAACTCACCTTGCCGGGTCTTGCTGGAATTATGCTCAGCATCGGCATGGCGGTTGACGGCACAGTTATTATCTTTGAAAAGGTGCGTGAAGATTATCGCTCTGGCAAGAAAATTCCACTTGCTTGCAGAAATGGTTTTAAACGTGCATTTTGGCCAATCTTTGACTCCAACATCACAACAATAATCTCAGCAGTTGTGCTTCTCATTTTGGGGACAAGTTCCATTCAAGGATTTGCAATCACTCTTTTAATCGGTATTATTTTGTCTATGTTTATGAATTTGGTTATCTTAAGATTTTTCGTTAAGTGGTATCTTCCTTTCAACAGCGTGAAAGCAAAACCTCTTCACTTGCCAAAACAAATTAAGCCTGTGAAAGAGCAAGTTGGCTCTGCAAATGAAATTGAAGTTATCGTTGAGGGAGGTGCTGGCAATGAATAAGAAAGTTAAACACTTCTCTATCGACGACAAAATTGCAAACAGCAAATTTAGTTTCACAAAGAATTTGAAATATTTCTTAATTGCTCCAATCATCATCACTATTATTGGAATTGTGCTTCTTTGCACTTTAGGGTTTAACCTTGGTTTCGACTTCACTGGCGGAACAAACATGACCATTTACACCAATGGTGAAAGATTGGAAAATGGTGCTTTCTCTGAACAAAGTTATGATGTTGACAAGGATGAAGACTATAACACAGTGCTTGAAAAAATTGACAGCGTGCTTGGCGAATTTAATTTGGAGGCAAGTTCTTATCAAAAAACCACCATCGACATAAATGCAGACAGAGGGCTTGGTTTTGTCATCTCAGACGGCGGTGCGGTTATTGTTAAGTTCCAAAACGGCGACGGCGATGTTGAGGAAGTAAACAACAAAATTAGGCTTGCACTTATGGAAGAGTTTGGATATATTTCTCTTCCAGAAAACACTGACATTATGAGTTTAGATGACAGCACCGTTCAAAGTTATATTGATGGCACAAATTATTCGGCTCTTATTGCAAACGGCGGAGTCACAACAGCAAGTGCAAGCAGTGAACTTATGATGAGGTCTTTCTTGGCGCTTCTTGTTGCTATCGTTTTAATCTTGATTTATGTGGCGATAAGATTTGAGTTGACAAGCGGACTTGCAGCCATTTTGGCACTTTTTCATGACATCATCATCACAAGTTCCATAATGCTTATCTGCCGTGTGCAAATTAACTCTGCTTTCATTGCGGCACTTATCACAATTTTGGGCTACTCAATTAATAACACCATTATCATTTTTGATAGGATTAGAGAAAATGTTAAGATGAGCAAAAACCTTGGCAAAATCAATAACTTTGAGGTGGCAGATAGGTCTGTTAGGCAGACGCTCACTCGTTCTATTTTGACCACTTTGACCACCTTCATCATGATTTTCCTTGTCACTGTGATTGGAGTAAGCGACATTCAAGAGTTTGCTTTCCCAATCATGATTGGTATTCTTTCGGGTTTCTATTCTTCCATTTTCTTAACACCGGGATTGTGGGCGATTGCATACCGACCTTCCAAGAAAAAGATTGCAAGAATGGAAGCAAAAAGAAAACGCCAAGAAGAAAAAGTGAAAAAAGGTCAACAATACGAAGTTTAAAAATATGTTTTCAAATTAACATAAAGTAAAAATTAGTGGTAAAAACTTTACCACTATTTTATTTTGCCCTCAGCAAATATTTTTAAAGTTCCTCTTGCTCGGTTTTGCGATTGATAAAGGAAGATGTGTCGCTTGCGATGAAAATTTTATTTTTACCATACCTATTTTTTATTTCCTCCACACTTTCGGTTAACTTTATTTTGTCGTCGTCAAACATGGAAAGTTGGTGCTGTTTTTCTGTGGAGGATAAGTTGGAAACACGCACTCTTAAAGCTCGAATTTTTTTATCATAGTTCCAATATGAGTCAAGAAGTTGCATGGCATTTTCATAGATTTTTTCATAACTTTTCATGGGCGAAAAGGTTTTGGCGTGACGAAATTTTTTAAGCCCCTTCGTTTTCACTGTGACAGAAATGGTTTTTCCTTCATATCCACCTTTTGCCATTCGCATGGCGATTTTTTCACAAAGAAATGCAATCACTTTGCAAACATCTTTCCTTTTTTCAATGTCGATAATGGTTGTTGTTCCGTTGCCGATGTTTTTGGGCGGTGTTAACGCAAAATAATTGGTAACATCTTCTACTAATTCTCCGCGAAGTTTAAGCCTAAGTTCCACGCCAGTTTTACCCATGATGCTTTTCACAATATCTTCATCCAAATTTGCAAAATCACCAATCGTCAAGATGTTCATGTTTTGAAAACGCCTTTCAAGTTTTCCGCCAATGCCAACAATGGTGTTGAGTGGCAGATTATAGGTCATTTCTTTAAACTTTTCATATGGGATAACAGTTGTGGCGTCTGGTTTTTTCATGTCTGAGCCAAGTTTGGCAAAAATCTTTGAAAAGGAAACGCCAACTGAAACAGTTATATGAAACTCCTCTTTAACACGCTCACGAATTTCGTCGGCAATTTGCTTTCCGCTTTTTTCGAGATAGGAAAGTGAGTTGGTCACATCAAGCCAACATTCATCAAGTCCAAGAGGTTCAACAAAATCGGTGTAGTCAAGATAGATTTCATGAAGCTTTTTGGAAATCTTTTCATAAACATCATAGTGCGGAGGAAGGCAGACAAGGTCTTGACATTTTAGTTTTGCTTCCCAAATTGCCTCTCCGGTTTTAACCCCGAATTTTTTGGCAATTTCATTTTTTGCCAAAATTATTCCATTTCGTTTTTCAGGATTACCAGTCACTGCCACTGGCTTATCTTTAAGGTCCTCACGCGTGGCACATTCCACAGAGGCAAAAAAGTTGTTAACATCGGAATGCAAGATTGTTTTCATTTGCTTTTTCTCCTCCATTTTGGTATATTATTAATTGTTATGGTTTCGTTTTATAGGAGAAAATATGCGAATTTTGATTAAAAATGCCAACATTTTAAGTTTTTCTAAGGAGAAATTTGAGAAAAAAGATGTTTTAATTGATGAAAATGAAATTGTGAAGATTTCAAACGACATCGACGCGTTTTGTGATAGAACGATTGATGTTAATGGAAATATCCTTATGCCAGCGTTTGCAAACTTATTCTTTAATGCCGAAAGAGCGGTGAAAAATAGTTATCAAAATGTTGATGTCGACGAATTTCGAAAAAATAGTGCCTTGGCAGGTGTGTGCTATGAAAAAGAAATTACCTCATATTTAGAGAATGTGGCAAGTTTCAGCGAAAAACAATTAGATGAAATTTGCTTAAACTTAAAAAGCCCAGTCTATGTGAAAATAGGGCAGAACTTAGAGGAAATGGGCGAGATAAACGCCCTTTCCAAGAAAATGCCAAGTGAGTATCTGGAAGATTTTGGAATTTTGGATAAAAAGACTTTCATTGTTGGCGGGAATTGTTTTGAAAAAGATGAAATCGAACTTTTCTCAAGTTATGATGTTTCTTTCATCCTCTTGCCAAACGATGACGCACGAAGCGGAAGAAGATTTGTTAATATCAACACTTTGAAAAAGTATGAAATTCCGTTTGGGCTTGGAAGTGGAGAGTTTGCTGAAATAAACTTCTTTGAAATGATGCGACAAATTCTTTCGTATAATTCTTTTGTTATGGAAAATACCTCGCTTTTGACGGCAAAGGAAATTTTGGAAATCGCCACGCTTAAAGGCGCAGAATTGCTAGGAGAAAACGGCGAGGTGAAAGAGAAAAACAAGGCGAATTTTCTTATTGTTAAACGCGATGAAAGATATATTAACCCATTTGACGAAATCGTTTTTGGCAAAAACAACAGCGACATCTTGTTCACAATAAAAAATGGAAAAATTCTTCAAGAAAATGGCGTTTTTGTTATGGAAAATTGAAGGGAATATGTTAAAATATCATAAAGAAGCGGTTGTAATTTTTAAGGATTTCGCTTCTAGAAATATTAACATTAAACTAGCAACATTTAAGGAGAAAAACAATGGAAATTAAAGAACAACTTGCAAGCGAATTTGGTCTTAGGCAAGACTATGCAGAAAACATCATCAATCTTATTGACGAAGGAAACACCATTCCTTTCATCGCAAGATATCGTAAAGAAATGCACGGCTCTTGCGACGACCAAGTTTTAAGAGATTTTGCCGATAGGCTGAAATATCTCAGAAATTTAAATGAGGAAAAAGAAAAAGTCCAAAAGGTGATAACTGAGCAAGGAAAATGGACTGATGAACTTGCAAAAGCACTCAGTGAGGCTATGACCTTGACCGAAGTTGAAGATATTTATAGGCCATATAAACCAAAGCGAAAAACTCGTGCATCTGTGGCGATTGCCAAAGGTTTGGAGGGGCTTGCCGATGTTTTGCAAGCACAAAGCAAAAGTTATGTCCTTCTTGACGAGGCTCAAAAATATGTTAAAGAGGATGTTCCAACAGTGGAAGAGGCAGTGCAGGGTGCAAAAGATATTGTGGCTGAAAGAATTTCCGACAATGCAGAACTAAGAAAGGAACTTAGAGAAATTTTGGCAGAGAAGGGAATTATTAATTGCACTCTTCTTGAAAACGAAAACAATTTGACTTATGAAACTTATGCAGGTTTTAAGCAAGAAGTTAAAAATTTGCCAAGCCACAGAATTTTGGCAATCAATCGTGGTGAAAAAGAAAAATGCTTGAAAGTGGAGATAACAGTTGATGAGAATTTGATGTTCTCAGTTATCAACAAGCATTTTAAGAAAAATAATCCTGACACTGATGCTGTTATGGAAGAGGTTATTCGTGATTCTTACGACCGTTTGCTTTTCCCAGCACTTGAACGCGAATGTAGAAGCAATTTAACTGACCGTGCAGACGAGCAGGCAATCAAGATGTTTGAAGTGAATTTGAAACCATTATTACTTGAAGCGCCACTTAAAAACAACATCATCTTAGGGCTTGACCCAGCATATAGAACAGGGTGCAAAATTGCGGTTATAGACAAAAACGGCGCAGTGCTTGCCACCACTGTTATCTATCCAACACCTCCTCAAACCAAAACCGAGGAAAGCATTGAGAAACTTAAAGTGTTGATTGAAAAATATAACGTCGACATCATCTCAATCGGAAACGGCACGGCGTCAAAAGAGGCAGAGATTTTTGTTGCCGAACTTATCAAACATGTTAATCGTCCTGTTAGTTATGCAGTGGTTTCTGAAGCGGGAGCGTCGGTTTATTCAGCGTCCAAACTTGGTGCTGAGGAATTTCCTGACTATGATGTTTCTTTGCGTTCGGCTGTTTCCATTGCAAGACGCTTACAAGACCCATTGGCAGAACTTATTAAAATTGATGTTAAGTCAATAGGTGTTGGGCAATATCAACATGATATGCCACAAAACAGGCTAACCGAAGTTTTAACTGGTGTGGTTGAGGACTGCGTTAACAGTGTTGGCGTTGACCTTAACACTGCTTCACCATCGCTTTTGTCATATGTTTCAGGGCTTAATATGTCGATTGCCAAAAACATTGTGGCATATCGAACCAAAATTAAAGGTTTCAAAAACAGAGAAGAACTTTTGTCTGTTCCAAAACTTGGACCAAAAGCCTATGAACAATGTGCTGGTTTCTTGCGTGTTGTTGGTGGCGAAAACATTTTGGATAACACCGCTGTGCATCCAGAAAGTTATGATGCAACAAGAAAACTTTTGAAACTTTTCAATTTAACTGAGGATGATGTTAAAAATCATAACCTTGTTTTGTTGCCAAAACTCATCTCAGAAAAAGGCGAGGCAAAAGTGGCAAAGGAATGCGGTGTGGGCGTTCCAACACTTGAAGATATCACCGCCGAACTTCAAAAGCCGGGCAGAGATATTCGCGAAAGCATGCCAAAGCCAGTTTTAAGAAGCGATGTTATTCACATGGAAGACCTCAAAGAAGGTATGATTTTCGACGGCGTTGTTAGAAATGTTGTCGATTTTGGTGCGTTTGTGGATATCGGTGTTCACCAAGACGGGCTTGTGCATATCTCTCAACTTTCCGACGGATATGTTAAACATCCTTCTGAAGTTGTTAAGGTGGGTGATAAGGTGAAAGTTAAAGTTATTGCTGTTGACTTAAACAAAAAAAGAATTTCCCTTACCATGAAAGGCGTTGAAAACGAAGAAGAAAAGGATGTGTAATGGAAAAATGCGCTAAATGCGGAACAACCGCTGAAGAAATTTTGCAAACAGGTTTTGTTGGTTGTGAAAAATGTTATGACCTTCCAACAGTTAAAAAAGCGGTGGAAAAATTATTTAATGGTAAAATTCACAACCAAAAAGGAGATAATTAATGAAAGACTTTACTGATTTTTCATCTGAAACAAAAGATTTTAAGGAAAATAGTCATAACAATAACAACTTGGGATTGTTGATTTCTTTGCTTAGAGACGAGTTAAATGAAATTAAACCGAACACGCTTTCTAAAGATGAAGAGGATAAACTTTATCTTGTTCTTTTGAATGCAGAAAACGAGGTTCACAGCATAATGATGAAATCACAAGAAAAAAACTTGGATGACTTTTTTGAAATGTCGGACGGGTCGGAAGATTTACCAGATGGATATCCAGACGGCGAAGATGATTTAGAATTATAACTTTAGGAGATAAGGTGGGCGATTTTGAAAAGGTGGCAATTTCATCAAGAGTTAGGCTGGCGCGTAATGTGGCTGGCTTTAACTTTTTTACGAAATTGACTAATGAAAATGATGCTATGTTTATCTTGAAAACCATGGAAAACATTTTAAATAAGTTTGGCTCTTTCGATTTTATTCGCCTTAAAAATCTTTCGCTTAATGAATGTAATGCTCTTCTTGAAAGGCATATCATAAGCCGTGAACTTATTGAAAACAAAGATATTTCCGCAGTTGCCATAAGTGCTGACGAGCATTTAATTGTTATGATGAATGAAGAGGACCACTTAAGATTACAATGCTTGTATGACGGTTTTAATTTATATAAACCCTATCGCGAAATCAAGACACTTGACGATTTGATTTTATCTGAAATCGACATAGCATATCGCGATGATTTAGGCTTCATCACAGCAAGCCCATCCAATTTGGGAACTGGAATGAGAGCGTCAGTTATGCTTTTTTTGCCAGCACTTGAACATCGAGGCGAAATTGAAATTATGAAGAAAGAAGTTCTTCAAAATGGTTGCACAATTCGCGGGCTTTATGGTGAAGGAAGTAAAAATTACGGCGGATTTTATCAAATTTCCAATCAAAATTCGCTGGGAAATAGTGAAGAAGAAATCATCGATTGTGTTTCTGAGCAAATTTTTAATATTTGCGAAATGGAGATGTCAGCACGTGAAGATATCTTATCCAGCGACCACTTGAAAATTAAAGATGAAATTTTCCGCGCCTATGGAACGCTTAAGGAGTGTGCTTTATTAGATGAAACTGAAATGATTAAACTTTTATCTCTTGTCAAATTTGGCGGTGCGCTTGGCTTTTTGAAAATCAAAGAAAAGGAGTTTGAAAAACTTTTCACAGAGGGAGCTTCGGCGAATTTAAAAGAACTTGCAAATTTTTTTGAAATAAAAAAGGAAGAAGTGGTGCGGGCGGAGTATATAAATAAGAAGATAAGCGAATTAGTCATTAAAGGAGGTTAAAATGGGATATAACAATAACATTCAATTTTCAGACAATATCGAAAAAGTGATTAAAAATGCCAGCAAAATAGCCCTTCGCTTTGGCAGTCAACTTGTTGGAACGGAGCATATTCTTTATGGCATCGTCAGCATTCAAGATTGCCTTGCCAGCAAACTTTTACGTGACTATGGCGTGACAGAAAATGAACTTTTCGACTTGTTTGAGCAATCTTTTTCTGGTATTTCCATTTTTGGAAATGTGGAACTAACTCCAAGAACAAAGGAACTTTTTAAGCAAGCACAGCAAATTGCCATGCAATTCAACCACTCGTTTATCGGCACAGAGCATCTTCTTCTTGCCATGATTTCTAATAAATCTTGCTATGCCACCAAGGTGCTTATTGGTGCGTTTAATGTGGATGTTGACAAACTTAAGGATGAAATCATGAGCAATATGCAAATTAATGCTCCGTCGAACAATAATGTTGAAGAAAGTAGGCAAATTGGAAGTGAACTTCCAGACAAACTTCTTGAAATGGGAAGCGACATCACTCTTAAAGCAAAACAACACAAACTTGACCCAGTGATTGGAAGGGAGGAGGAAATCCAAAGAATTATTGAAATTCTTTGCCGTAAAACAAAAAATAATCCTGTTCTTATTGGTGAAGCGGGCGTTGGTAAGACTGCAGTGGTGGAAGGTTTGGCGCAAGCGATTGTCAGCGGAGATGTTCCAGAAGAACTTAAAGACAAAATTATCTATGCACTTGAGATAGGCGGACTTATGGCTGGCACAAAATATCGCGGTCAAATGGAAGAAAGGCTAAAGGATACCATTGAAACGATAATCAAAAATGGCAACATCATTGTTTTTATCGATGAAATTCACACCTTAGCACAAGCGGGCAGTGAAAAAGGTGAAACCAGCCCTGCTGATATGCTTAAACCATATCTTGCTCGCGGAGAGCTTCAAACGATTGGTGCAACAACCACAGATGAATACCGAAAATTTATCGAAAAAGACAAGGCACTCGAAAGAAGATTTCAACCTGTTATGGTCAATCCGCCAAGTGTGGAACAAACCATTGAAATTTTGAAAGGTTTGAAAGATACTTATGAGGCATTCCACAAAATCATCATCACAAATGAGGCAATAGAGGCTGCTGCCACTTTATCTGACCGCTATATTATGGACAGAAGTTTGCCTGATAAAGCGATTGACCTTATTGATGAGGCTTGTTCAAGAGCAAAAGTCAATTTCACTTTGAAACCTCAAAAAGTTCGCGATTTGGAGGAGAAAATCCGAGGCTTATCTGCAAATCGTGACGAGGCTTCGCTTCAAAGGAACTATGAAAAAGCGGCAAAACTTCAGTCGGAAATCGTTAAACTTGAAAATGAACTTAAAAAATTTGATGCCACAATTAAAAAGAAAACTTCCAGCGGGCAAATTGGTGCAAACGAGATTGCAGAAGTTGTTTCTAAGTGGACAGGCATACCAGTGACAAAAATCACAGAAGGCGAAAAGGAAAAACTTGTTCATTTGGAAGAAATTTTGCATAAACGCGTGGTTGGGCAAGAAGAGGCTGTGGATGCAGTTGCAAAAGCAATTAGACGCGCAAGAGTTGGCTTACAGGACAGCAAGCGTCCTATCGGCTCGTTCTTGTTCATGGGTCCAACGGGTGTTGGTAAAACGGAACTATCTAAAGCGATTGCCGAGGCGATGTTCGATAACGAGAACAACATTATAAGAATTGATATGAGTGAGTATATGGAAGCGCACACCGTTTCCAAACTCATAGGTTCGCCACCGGGATATGTCGGATTTGACGAGGGTGGGCAACTAACCGAACAAGTCAGAAGAAAACCATATTCAGTTGTTTTGTTTGACGAAATCGAAAAGGCTCATCCAGAGGTTTTGAATGCCTTGCTTCAAATTTTGGACGATGGCAGATTGACTGACAGCAAGGGAAGAACGGTTAGTTTTAAAAACACCATAATCATCATGACAAGCAACATCGGTGCAAACGAAATTAAGCAACACAAAAAACTTGGTTTTGGCGGAGAAACACAAGAAAAAATTTCAGAAAAAGAAATCTATATGGAAGCACTTAAAAAACGCTTTAAGCCAGAACTTATCAACAGAATTGATGTGATTTGCATCTTTGAAACCTTGTCGAAACAAGACCTTATCAAAATTGCACATATTCTTCTTAACAACATCAACAAGCGTCTTGAAGCGCGTGGCTTGACCTTAGAAATTCCAGACGATGTTGTGGAATATATTGTTGGCAAAGGCTCTAATATGGAATATGGCGCAAGACCTTTAAGAAGATATATCGAGCAACAAATTGAGGATAGAATTGCCGAAAAACTTTTACTTGGCGAACTTGAAGAAAAGGGAAAGATCAAGGTCTTTTTGAATGGTGACCAAATTGATTTTGAAATGGACAAATAAAAAGACGAAGAACATATTGATGAAAATTTCAATATGTTCTTTTTGTTTAAATCTAAAATTACTAAAAGAAAATTAAGAAAAATATGTAATTTGTTTGGAAGAAATTTTTGATTTTGCTATAATAAAAGCGAAAGGAGAAAAACTATGAAAATTAAATTTGTAGAAAGAAATTATAAAATTGCTGACCGCTTTAAAGAGGTTATGAAAGCAAAACTTGAAAAACTTAAAAGATATTTTGGCGATGATGCCACTGTCACGATTGCTTGCGTTAAGCAAAACAAACAAGAAAAATTGGAAATCACAGTTTCAAACAAAGGTCTTTTGTTTCGCTCCGAGGTTATGAGCGATAATATGTATGACAACATTGACCTTGCTCTTCCAAAACTTGAAAAGCAAATTGTCAGAAATCGTGAAAAGAAGATTGACGCAAAAAAGAAGAAAAATGACTTTGAATTTATCTATGAAATGCCAGAGGTTAAATCGCCAGAAGTCTTCAAAAAGAAATCCTTTAATCTTGACCCTATGAGCGAAGATGAAGCAAAGGATGCCATCGAGCGTCTTGGTCACACTTTTTACATTTTCCTCAATGCTGAAAGTGGAAAAGTTAATGTTTTGTATCGCAGAAATGATGGTAAATTTGGCTTGATTGAAGTTAATTATTAAAATTAAGAAACGGTAAGTTTATGCTTGCCGTTTTTTATCCACAAGATTTTTTATTTAGAAAAAAATAGTCAAAATTGCATATTTTTAAGAAAATTTTTTAATTTTTTCGCATTTTTACTAAATTTTTCTTTTTATGTAAATTTAAGGTATGATTTAAACATAAAAAGAGCAAACTAATTTTATGAAGAAATTAGGTTTAATATTACTTGCAATTTTGTTTGTATGTGTGGGATGCGAAACGCAAGGGCTTAGATGCGCGCATTTAACAAACGCCACGCAAGGACTTAGCACCAACTATGCCATAAAAATGGTGCTGGACGAAGATGAAAGGGCGAAAGATAAGGAGGTTGACCTTCAAATTAAGAGTAGCCACGAAAACCAAAAAATCCTCTTTGGCGAAGAAGGAGAGGATAAGGTGGAACTTAATTTTGTTAAGGCTGACGAGTGGTATAATTTATCATATTTAATGGCACAGGCAAATGGAATGAAAAACGAGGAATACGAAACTTATCAAAATAAAGGCAATAAAACCTATCTTTTCTCGTCCACCTCAGATACCTTATTAACATTCCGAGTTGTTGTTGGTGAGGCGGTTTTAAGCGACGCTGGAACTGGTCAAGTTTTAACTTCCAGCGAACCAGTTTCCGATGAACTTGAAATTGAAGTGAAGAAAAATGAAGAATAAGGAAAGTAATTTTTTAAAATTGCTTTCATTTTTTTTAAAATTGTTGTATGATATATATAAATTGGAGAAAGATATGTTATCTATTAGAAATTTATATTTAAAATACACCAAGGAATATTTTGCACTTAACGACATCAATTTGGATGTTGCAGAAGGTGAGAGTGTGGCACTTGTTGGTGAACAGGGGAGCGGTAAAACAAGTTTGCTTAGAGTTATTTGTAAACTTGAAAACTTTGACAGCGGAGAGATCTACATCAACAAAATTCCAATTAAAAAAGTGGATTTTCGCACCGACATAAGTTTAGGATATGTGCCATATTGCCCAGTGTTTTTGGAAAATAAAACGGTGTATGAAAATTTTCAATATATTTTAAACAAAAAAGGCGTTAAGCCTGCAGAAGCAGAAAAGATGATAAATAATGCCATCATTGAATTTTCCATAGAGAAACTTCGTGACACAAAAGTGAAAAATATTCGTGTGGAAGATAAATATATTCTATCTCTCATTAGGCTTTCTTTCAGACCTATTGATTTACTTTTAATTGATAATATTTTCGATGAAATTTCCGATGTTTACACTGAGGCGATTTTAAGTTTAATTAAAAAATTAAAAACACCAAAAACAACTTTAATTTTGGCTTGCTCGCGACCAGAACTTGCGGATAAAATTTGCAAGCGTAAAGTGTTCTTTGAACATGGCTGTGTTGTGGATGATTAAAAAAACACAAAATTTTAGCCTAAAAATTGCTAAAAATTCGAAAAAAAGTGTGTTTTTTGCTTAATTTAAAATTATAATTCTTCGATAAATTTTTGCGGAGAATTATTTTTTTTGTTTACGCTTTGTTTAGATACTTCCTTTTTTTGACTTCCTAGAAGCGTTGACATAATATCAGTTCCATTTTTTTTGCCTAGTAATAATGGCAATAAGTCGCTTAAATTTTTATCTGAAAACTGTGGAAAAAGATTGGAAAGAAAATTTCTTTGAGGTGCGTTTTTATTTTCGTTTTGTGATGAGGTTTGGTTAGATTGAGAAGAGTTTTGTGCGACAACTCTTCCGTCTTTCATGAAAATTTCTTCAGGATAATATACGCCATTATTTTCATTCATAGTTTATATATATGCGTATTTAATTTAAAAATTTATCCTTTTAAGGCAAATTTATTTTTCTTAAACATATATTGATTATAGGAGTGGTTATGAAGTTAAGTGAATTTGCAGAAAAATCACAAAATTCTATGGATATAGAAAAAGATTTAACAAAGCAATATGATGAAATGAAAAATCTTTCACATGACGAACTTTTAAATAGGCTTCGAGAAGATATTAAAAGGCAGAAGGCTAATGGAAGTTTTAATTATGACGCCATGCTAAATTCTTTAAATCAAATCAGAGCATACCTTCCAAATGGCGTTTACGAAAACATGATAAGGATTATTGATGAAATAAATGGAAAAGATTGACAAAAGATTAACAAGCCTCATAACTTCGTTTTCTGATGTTAAGAAAATTGATTGTTTTGTTTACTATCGCAACAAAGCAGAAATTTTGAGGATTTTTAAAAACATACATATTGAAAATGACTATTTCTTTATTCGCGCTCTTCACTGTAAGATGACAAAAGAGGAAATTTTGACTTATTCAAATTTTAATGCAGTTGAATATATTTCTTCTCTTTCCAAAGCAACTTGCCAGATGAATGTTTCTAAGGAAATTTTAAAGGCTGAGGAAGTGGCTTTAATGGGGAAGGGAGTGAATGTTGCAGTTATTGACACTGGAATTTATCCTCATGCCGATTTTTTGCTTGGAGAAAACAGAATTAAGTTTTTTAAAGATTTTGTTGCTGAAAAAAAAGAACCGTATGACGATAACGGCCATGGCACTTTTGTTTGCGGTGTGTGTGCTGGCGGAGGTTATCTTTCAAAATTCAAATTTTGCGGAATTGCACCAAAGGCAAAACTTTTTGTGCTTAAAGCATTGGATGAAAATGGCGAGGCGACTGCTAATAAGATTTTGGATGCTATGGAGTGGGTGTTTGATCATCATATTGCCGAAAATATTAAAGTTGTTTGCATGAGTTTTGGCAGTGAGCCGATTGGTTATAACGACCCAATTATGCTTGGCGCGAACGCGCTTTGGAAGGACGGCGTTGTGGTGGTTGCGGCGGCTGGGAATAGCGGTCCAAAGGAAAGCACGATTAAATCTCCCGGTATTAGCCCTGAAATTATCACAGTTGGCGGATTTGACGATAACCGCTTTGACGATAATTCGTTTAATAAAGATTTTTTTGAAATGGCAAACTTTTCTTCTCGAGGACCAGCACTTAGGCATTTCAAACCAGATTTGGTTGCACCGAGTGTGGACATAACCTCGTGTGGGATAAAAAGTTTTTATACCAAACTTAGTGGAACAAGTGTGGCAACACCTATGATTGCTGGTGTTGTGTGCTTGATGTTGGAACGCTTTCCAAATCTTTCGCCTAATCAAATCAAAACAAAACTTTTGCAAGGATGCTCCAGCATTGGATTTGATGCGAACAGTGAGGGGTATGGTGTGCCAAACCTTTTGAAGATTTTAAGGTGATCTCGCTTCGGAAGCAAAAATTTTGACTTCGTAAAATTTTTTCGCACTTCGTGCGGTTCGCTCACGCTCACCCTTCCTCGCTTAGCAAAACCACGAAAAAAATTAAACTGTTTTATTTACAGTCTAATTGTATTTAGGCAATACACACTCTTTTCTTATAAAATTTCTGAGGTCATTTTTAAAGCGTTAAAGATGTCGGTTTTAAAGTCGGTTATGTCTATATCCACACAGATTTTTGCGTTTGGCTTTTTGTCATAGGAAGTGTCAAGGTAGCCATAGTTTTCGTTGCCGTCTTTATAGTATTTCATTTCAACATATCCGTTTTCCCATTTCATGTTTTGTGGATTTGTGAGGTAATATATGGTGCAAACATCATGGACGGCAGCACCAAGATGACCGACATGAAAATCCTTATATTTTTTGAACATCTTTGCAAAAATTTTGCCGATTTTATTTGTTTTTTTGAAAATTTTAATATCGTTCTTATCAAGATAGGCAAAATGCCCAAGTTCCATTGGCACCATCACAAGAGGAATTTTGCTTTTCAAAACAATTTCCACACTTTCGGGGTCAAAGGCGATGTTAAATTCGCGATATGGCTTGCCATAGATTTTTTCTTTTGTTCCGCCCATAAAAATTATCTCTTTGATATGCTTTTTGCTGTCAGGATATTTTTCCAGCATTTCGGCAATCGGTGTCATAGGTCCTATGGCGATGATAGGAAGTTTTTTCTTGCTTTTTTTCAGCGTTTCAAACATCGCGTCGCAGGCAGGGGTTTCAAGGGCTTTACTTTTCAATTTTTTTGGGTTGACTTTGTATCCGCCAAGCCCACCTTTTCCTTGAGCGTTGAGTGCATAGGTTGGTTGGCGTTTTAAAGGGTGGTCAGGTCCAACTGCAACAGAAATGTTTTGTTTGAATAAATCCATTAAAAAAAGGCAGTTGTTTGTGGCGTTTATGATTGGACCATTTCCTCCAGCAATACAAAAAAGTTTGATGTCAATTTCTTTGCAAAAGAGAGCATACATTATCGCGGTGGCGTCATCAACACCGGGGTCAGTCACAACAATACATTCAGTTTTTTGTTCCATACTTAAACACCTTTTAACTATCTTAGTTTATTATATCATATTTAATTTTCTTTTAGCAAATTATAGTGAGATTTTTTTTATTTTTTAATTTTCCTAAATATTGTGTGATATGCAAGCGATATTTTTGCATAATACACCATATTTAGTTTTATTTTCAGCATTAATTGCCAAATCTAGCATTCTCCAAAATTATTCATGATTTGACAAAGTAAGATAAATCTTCACATTTTTCGTGTGCTAGAATTTTGACAAGGAGGTGTTATGCAAATTAAAAGTCGTGTGCATAATAACACGCTATATGTGCTTTTATGCGGAGAACTTGACGAACATTCCGCTTCATACACAAAACTTACGCTTGATAAGTTGTTTTTGGGAACTAATTTTCAAAAAATTGTCATAGATTTGTCGGAATTGTCGTTTATGGACTCCACAGGTATCGGCGTTTTAATCGGACGCTATAAGAAGATGAAGGATAAAAACATTCCTATCTATATTTGCAATCCTTCAAGTCATGTGGAAAAAATTTTTAAGATGACAGGGCTTTATGAAATTATGCCCAAAATTGTTTAAGGAGTTATTTATGAAATATTCAAATTTTATGGAAGTGACATTTAAGGCGTTGTCGGTCAATGAGGGCTTCGCGCGCGTTTGCGTTGCTTCATTTTGCGTGCAACTCAATCCTTCTGTTGATGAAATAACCGACATCAAAACTGCTGTCAGTGAGGCGGTGACCAACTGTGTTGTGCATGCCTATCCAAATGCGATAAAAGGCGATATTACTCTTAGGTGTGAACTTGAAGGTGATATGGTTTCTATCACTATATCAGATAGAGGCGTGGGGATTAAGGATGTGGAAAAAGCTCGCGAGCCTTTTTATACCTCAAAGCCGTCGGAGGAACGCTCTGGCATGGGCTTCACGGTTATGGAAAGTTTTATGGACAGCGTGGAAGTTTCCAGCAATTCATTTGGCACAACTGTGAAAATGACTAAAAAAATCGCAACTTGCGAAGTGGCAAAGGAATGTTAAGTCAAGAAGAAACTATCTCTCTCATCAAAAAAGCGCAAAATGGCGACCAAGACGCCAAGGAAACCTTAGTTAACGAAAATTCTCCGCTTATTAAAAGCGTGGTGAAGTGGTTTAAAGATAAAGGGATTGAAAATGAGGACCTTTATCAACTTGGATGCCTTGGTTTTTTGAAAGCAATAAATAATTTTGATTGCTCGTTTAATGTTAAGTTTTCCACCTATGTTGTGCCAATGGTGGTGGGCGAAATTAAGCGCTTTATGCGTGATGACGGAGCGGTGAAGGTGTCGAGGGCGATTAAGTCGCAAAATATCAAAATCAACAAATATGTTGATGACTTTTTTGCTGTTAACAATAGGCGACCAACAATTCAAGAAATTGCCAAAACTTTTCATCTTCAAGAGCAGGAAGTTGTTATGGTAATGGACTCTGCCAAAATGCCGATTTCTCTTTTTGCACCTTTTGATGACGGCGAGGAAGAAGGGTTAACTGTGATTGACAGGTTTGACAGTGAAAGTGGCGGAAGTGATTTTGTGGATAATTTGGCACTTAAAGAAGTTATTGAAAAACTGGAAGATAGAGATAAGAAAATCATCCTTTTGAGATATTTTCAAGATAAAACACAAAGCGAAATAGCAAAAATTTTGGGTGTTTCACAGGTTCAGGTGTCGCGTCTTGAAAACAAGATTTTGGACACTTTGAAGAAAAAGTTGTCAAATTAAAAATTTTTTTCGAAAAATGCTTGAATTTGCTGGTTTATGTGTGATATAATTAATGCGACTTCGGATGTTCCGCTGTGGCTTAAGGCTTTACGAACATCATGTCGAAAATCTGAAAAAAGGAGATAAGTCATGGCAAATTTAATCGACCAAATTGAAAAAGAAAACATGAAAGAGTCTGTTCCTGTCTTTTCTGTTGGTGACACCGTTAGGGTTAATGTCAGAATTAAAGAAGGCGACAAGGAAAGAATTCAGGCTTTTGAAGGTGTGGTTATTGCAAGAAAAAATGGTGGCGTTAGAGAAACTTTCACTGTTAGAAAAATTTCTTATGGCGTTGGTGTGGAAAAAACCTATCCTATCCACTCACCAAAAATTGCAAGCATTGAAGTTATCAGAAAAGGTAAGCCAAAAAGAGCAAAACTTTACTATGTTCGTGACCTCACTGGAAAGGCTGCCAAAGTTAAATCAGCAGATAATAACTAAGGTTTAAGAGTGCTATATGCACTCTTTTTTATTGTCATAATATTGGAGAGTGGGCGAAAGTGGCTTTTTGCTACTATGTTTGAAAACTTTGCTTATTTAATTTTCAATAAGATGCTTTTGAAATATAATTATTTGCAAGGCAAAAAGCCAGCGTGCTTACGCACGCCCATGCTTTGCATGGACTTTCGCCCACCACTTTCCCGCACAAGCAAAATTCAAAACACAACTTTTTTCACGCTTTAAAAAAATCAAATCAAGAGGATTAAAAGAATTCTCGTTTTTTATTTTTGTGCCAAGTTTAGTTTAAAGGCTTGCATAATACACAAGATTTTGTGGTGGTATGCAACAAGGCTATTTTAATTCGTTTTCTTTAATAATTTCAAAAATCAAGGTTTTTGCATCGTTTTTTGAGTAATTTTTCATATTTTTTTTGATAATTTCGCTGTTTTTTAAAAGATAATCTAAATTTTCAAACACTAAGTCCTTGGAAACTTCTTCCTCTTCCAACATCTTGGCAAGGTTTAGGCTTTGAAAAAGTTTAGCGTTTTCAATTTGGTCACCACGCGAGCATTTTTTTGACAGTGGAATTAAAAGCATAGGTTTATTCAAAACAAGAAGTTCGTTGATAACTCCACTTCCAGCACGAGAGATGACAACATCGGCGCGAGCATAATAATCTTCAATGTTTTCTGCATATGGAAGAGGGAGATAATTTTTGTGAGAAGAGATTTGGGTATTTTGTTTACCGTGGATATGAATAACATTAAATTTTGTTGTTAAAAGTTTTAAATTTTCTTCCACAAAGTTGTTTAAAAATTTTGCACCTAAACTTCCACCTAAAATTAATAGGTATGGCAATTTTTCCTTCATTTGAATTTTGTTTTTATTACCTTTTAAAATTTTTTCTCGAATAGGTTGACCAGTGAACACGCACTTTTTATTTTTCTCTGCCGTATTTTGAAATGCGGTGCACATACATTTACAAAAACGCAGAATGATTTTGTTTGCAAGCCCCATAGATAAGTCGCTTTCATGGCTAACAACTGGCACTTTTTGTTTGTGTGAGGCGATAACAACTGGCACGGCAACAAAACCGCCTTTTGAAAACACAATGTTTGGTTTTAACTTTTTTATTTCTTTTTTGCAAACTCTTATTGACCGAAAAAGTTTGAAAGGAATGAGCAAGTTTTTCAAAGTCAATTTTCTTTCCAACTTTACAACCGGTATTTCATGATATGTAATTTTGGGATAATCTTTCAAAATATCCTTTTCCATTCCGCTTCCGCCGAAATAGTGGATTTCATAGTCTTTAAGTTTTTCAGCCACGGCAAGTGCTGGATAGACATGACCAGCTGTTCCGCCACCAGTTAAAATGATTTTTTTCATATTTTCCTCTTAAACTTATTTTGCTTTTTTATCTTTTTTTTATGATTTTTGTTATAAATTTGCCAAATTTTTCTCTTAAAAGAAATTTTGCGTAAAGGTCGAAAATTATTTTTTGATATTTAAAAATTGTGTTATAATAAAATGAAAAGTTTTAATTAAAACTAATTTTTAAATTTTTTTTACATATTTTGAGGTGAAAAAAAAAAAAAAAAAGTATGAGTCAAAAGATATTGTGGTTTTGGAAGGGTTGGATGCTGTTAGGCTTCGTCCGGGAATGTATATCGGAACAACAAGCGCACGCGGATACCATCACATCCTTTGGGAAATTGTGGATAACGCCATCGACGAAATTGCCAACGGCTATGGTGACACCATCAAAATCTTTTTAAATACCGACGGAAGTGCGACTGTGGAGGATAATGGACGTGGTATTCCAGTGGATATTCATCCAACACTCAAAAAAAGCGGTGTTGAAGTTGTTTACACCACTCTTCACGCTGGCGGAAAATTTAATAACGATAACTATAAATTTTCAGGCGGATTGCACGGCGTGGGCGCATCTGTCACAAACGCACTTTCAAAGTGGTGTAAAGTGACTGTTTGCAAAAATGGCAAAAAATATTTTATCGAATTTCATTCCTATGAGGACGATGACGGAAAAATGCACAGCGGTGTTCCTGTTGCGCCTTTAAAGGAAATTGGCACTTCTTCAACTTCTGGCACAAGCGTGACATTTTTGCCTGATCCAAAGGTTTTTGGTGAGCAAAGATTTAGTTGTGAGGCAATCACAAGGCGAGCAAGAGAACTAGCCTTTTTAAACAAAGGTCTTCGCATTGAAGTGACAGATAGAAGCACTGGAGAAGAATATTTCTTCCACTATGAAGGTGGAATTTCCGATTTTGCACTCTATCTTGTGGAAGGCAAAAATTCATTATTCAAAACTCCAATTTATTTTTCCGCCGAAAGCAAAGCGCTATACTTAGAGGTTGCTTTCATTTTGACCGATTCTTACACCGAAAACACCTTTTCGTTTGTCAACAACATTCCAACCACGGAAGGTGGTATGCATGAAACTGGTTTTAAGTCGGCTTTCACAAAGGCGTTTAATGACTATGCGCGTGCAAATGGGCTTTTGAAAGATAAAGAACCAAATCTTCTTGGCGAAGATTTTCGTGAGGGTATCACGGTTATCATTAATGTTAAAATGAACAATGTTCAGTTTGAGGGGCAGACAAAAACTAAACTTGGCAACATTGAAGCAAAAACTGAAGTGGAAAATTTGACTCTTCGCGAACTAACCAGAATTTTGGACGACAAGAAAAACGCAACTGTTGCTGAAATTATTGTGAATAAGGCAAAACAAGCAGCAAAAGTTAGGTTGGCGGCGAAAAAGGCTAAGGAATTAACACGAGCAAAGGCAAATGCAGAGAACTTTAACCTTGTTGGAAAACTTGCCGCTTCCACTTCAAGAAACAGAGAGAAAAGCGAACTTTTCATTGTGGAAGGAGATTCCGCAGGTGGAAGTGCAAAACAGGGGCGCGACCGCTCTTTTCAAGCGATTTTGCCACTTCGCGGAAAACCACTCAACGCGGAGAAAAAGCGTGTTGACCAAGTGCTTGCAAACGAGGAAATTCGAACCATCATCTCTGCGCTTGACACTGGTTTTGGCGAGGACTTTGACCTTGACAGTTTAAGATACAATAAAGTTATCATCCTTTCCGATGCTGACCAAGACGGCGCTCACATAAGAGCGATACTTTTAACCTTCTTTTTCCGATATATGCGACCACTTATCACCGATGGTCATGTTTTCATTGGGCTTCCACCGCTTTACAAGGTTTATAAGAAAGACTATGAAAAGTATGTCTATTCCGATGCCGAACTTGCCGACGCCGTGAAAGCGGTTGGAAAAGGATATATGATTCAAAGATATAAAGGTCTTGGCGAGATGAACCCAGAGCAACTTTGGGAAACGACTATGGATCCAGAAAAGCGCACGCTTATTCAAGTGACCATTGAGGACGCAGCAGAAGCGGAAAAACTCATAACCACACTTATGGGCGATGCGATTGAAGATAGAAAGGCATACATCAGCGAACATGCAAACTTTGATAAAGAAGATAACTTCATGAAAGAATACAAAAACATTTAACACGGAGAGATATGGATAATCAAGAGTTTGAAGATGAAAATAAGCCTCTTCCCGGGCAAATGTGTTATGACGAACTTTTGCTTCCAGAAAGCGATGAGCCTGAGGAAGAAAGTCCGCCAGTTGTTTTGGACGGTCAGTTGGATATTTGGTCAATAAAGCCTATCAAAAATAAGATTTTAGAAATAAAACAAGAACAGGTTAAAGAAGATAATGATGACGAAAAAGAAATTTTAGAAACAAAAGAAGATAATAAAAATGAAGATGAAGAAATTATTAGAGAAAACACCAAGGAAGAAGATTTAAAAGATGAAATAAAGAGCGATGTTGAAGAAGAGGAAGAAATAGAAACCTCGGAAGAAAGCGAAACTAAGCATTATCCTTTAAAAGAAGCGAAAAATAAAATCGAGGATGATGAAGAGGTTGACTTAGCGGAGAGCGAAGGCTTAGAAGAAGTTGAAACTGAGGGTTTAGAATATGAAGTAGAGGAAAAAGAAGAAAATTTAGAAAGTGCTGACGAGGGAATGAGCGACGATGTTGACTATGAAAACGATGCGAGATTTGATTTAACTTCATATGCGAAATCAAAAAGAAAAAATTTTGAAACAAGTGAGAGAAAAATGGAAGAAAGAAAAGACGGATTTTATGGAGATGGCGGAAGCGGAATTATAACAAAGGAATTAAGTGATGTCCTTCATGACTCTATGATTCCATACACCGAACATGTGGTTATGGACAGAGCCTTGCCAAGAGTGGAGGACGGATTAAAGCCTGTTCAAAGGCGTATCCTTTACTCCATGATGGAACTTGGCTTAACACCAGATAAGCCATACAGAAAATCGGCAAGAATTGTCGGCGATTGCATGGGTAAATATCATCCACACGGCGACTCATCTGTGTATGACGCAATGGTTAGACTTTCACAAGATTTTGTGCTTCGCGCTCCACTTGTTGACGGTCATGGAAACTTCGGCTCTGTGGACGGCGACAGTGCTGCGGCTATGCGTTATACGGAAGCGAGGATGACGCCACTTGCCTTGGAACTTCTTCGAGATTTAGAAAAAGACACTGTTAGGTGGAGTTTGAACTTCGACGACACTTTGAAAGAGCCAGATGTGCTTCCAGGGCGTTTTCCAAACCTCTTAGTTAATGGCGCTTCTGGAATTGCGGTTGGTGTTGCCACAAACATACCCCCACACAACTTGGGCGAAGTCATCGACGGCGTGGTGGCATACATTAATAAACCTAATATAACTCTTAAAGAAATGATGAAAATAATCAAAGGTCCAGATTTTCCAACAGGCGGAGAATTAATTTTAGGCGACGGCTTGAAGAGCGCCTATGAAACAGGAAAGGGAAAAATTATCATCCGTGCCAAAGTGGGAATTGAGCAGAATGGTGATAAGCAAAATTTGGTTATCACAGAACTTCCATATCAAGTGAATAAAGCGCAACTTCTTCAAAAGATTGCTGAACTTAAAGAGAAAAATCGCGATAAACTTGCCGACATCAGCGAGATACGAGATGAAAGTGACAGGTCTGGTATGCGTGCGGTTATTCGTCTTAAAAAAGACGCCAACGCCAAGAAGATTTTGGCATATCTTTATCAAAACACAAATATGCAAATTTCCTTTGCCATAAACATGGTGGCAATTGCAGGTGGAAAACCTAGACTTATGAGCCTTATGGAAATAATTTCCTATTACACCGCATTTCAACGAGATGTGATTGTAAGGCGCACAAAGTTTGACCTTAATGTTGCCAAAGAGCGTGCACATATTGTGGAAGGGCTTTTGATTGCCATAAAAAATATTGATGCGGTCATCAAAATCATCAAAACTTCTGCGAATGTGACGGAAGCAAAAACAAGGTTGCGTGCAAAGTTTGCGCTTTCCGAAAAACAAGCACAAGCGATTTTGGATATGAGACTTGCTCGCCTTGTCAATTTGGAAGTTAACAAACTTCAAGAAGAACTTAAAGGTTTGAAGCAAAAAATCAAGGAATACGAGGAGATTTTGGGAAGTAAAAAACGCCAACTTGAAGTGGTTAAAACGGAAATTTTGGAAATTAAACGCAAATTCAACAATCGTAGGCGTAGTGTGGAAATTAAGGACGGCGAAATTGTTTTAACCAAAATGGAAGAAGTGGAGGATGTTAAAGAATTTTACCTTCTTCTTTCTGCTGGCAAAACAATAAAGAAAGTTAACATGACAAATTATAACAAAACGCAAAAAACGGTTGCCGACGGCTCGACGCTTTTCGACATAATCACAAGAAAAATGCTTGTGAAATCAAATGACACCGTGCTTATCTTGACCGAAAAAGGTAATTGCGTCAAGATTTCGGTGGACAAAATTCCAGAGTGCAAGTGGCGTGATAAGGGTGTGACACTTAAACAACTTGACAAATCTGTCGACATTATGGAATGCCCTGTTGCCATTCTTCCAAGCACAAAATCGGAAATTTTGATGATGACAAAAGATGGCATGGTTAAACGCATGAAAGGTGAAGAGGCGGTTATCACAAAGTCATATTACAACATTTTGAAAGTGGCAGATAACGACCAAATGATAAACGCTGAAGTGGATGAAAAGGGCAGAAGTATGTTGATGTTCACCGCACATGGCTATTGCGTCAACTTTGAAACAAGCGAAATTCCACTTCAAGGCAGAGTTTCAGGTGGCGTGAAAGGCGTTAATCTTGAGGACGGTGACTATGTTGTTTGTGCTTGCCAGAACAAAACTGACAGCGTGATTGCAGTCACCGACAACGGATATGTGAAAAGATTAAGCACAGTGCAAATTTCAAAATGTGCAAGATACAGAAAAGGTGTGAAATACATCAATTTTGCAGGCGGAAAGAAAGCGCTTTCAGTTTCTGGATGTGAAAAAATTGCCATTGACCAAGGCTTAAAGTTTAAACTTATTGAAGCGAAAAAGGTTAAAATAAGCGCCGATCGTTTAGCAAACGGAACGCAAGAGGTCAAGAGCAAAGTTTTGGATGTTTATCCTTTTGAAGAATAATTTTAAAAATTTGCAGTCAATCTGCAAAGTGACGAATAAAAAACTTGATGCCACAAGAACACGAACATCAAGTTTCTATAATTAGTATATGCAATTTAAATAAAAAGTCAATAAATTTTAAGGAATTTTAAAATTATAGCAAAAAAGTGTAATAGGTTTATGAAAAGTGTTTGATATATAATTTAATATATGTGATAATTTTAATGGAGAGTTTATGGAAACAAGTGAAAAGAAAAAAAGAAAAATTTTAAAATGGCAAATTGTGCTTATGGTTTTAGGGTTCTTATTATTGGCTGGCGGAATAACCATGATTGTGTTTTTCGCAATTTCTGACACCATAAATCCAGCACTCATCATTGTTGGTTGTTTTTTGCTTGTGTTTGCTTTCATAATGCTGTCTTATGCTTTTTTACCTTTAATTCAAAGGGGAATGATTAAAATAAACAAACAAATCATTGAAGAAAACAAGGAGGACTTAAAGGATATTTCCTCGACAACTGGCGAGATTGCCAGCGAGGGAGTTAAAAAAGTGGCAAAATCAGCAATGGAAGGTGTGAATGACGCAGATAAAATCTATTGCAAACATTGCGGACAACTGATCGACAGCGACAGCAAATTTTGCTCATTTTGTGGTAAAGAGCAGTAATTGCAAAATATTTAATGAAAATTTGTTATTTTGTTTGTAAATTTATAAAATAATAGGTATAATATGGGTATGAAAAGGTTTTTAATGATTATCTTATCCTTCATATTCCTAGGCGGAGCGGTGACGGGTTCGGCACTTCTTCTTTCTGGTTGCCAGTATGAGCAGACAGAGAGTGGAGATTCGCAGGACGGTGTTTTGGACGATAACCAAAATAACGAAGGAAACACAGGCGAATCAACTGACGAAGCCACCGACGGAACTTCTGACGGAGAAATTGACAATGAAAATTCTGATGAAGATGATGAAACGGAAACAAAAGCAGTTACCCATAATTTTTATGTTATAGCGCAGTTTAGAACATCTTCCAGTTCATATTCAGACGCCTCAACAAGCACATCAAGCCCTTCACGAGCAATTAGTCTTAGATGGTATGATAGCAATGGAACTATTTCTTGGGGAGGAACTCGAACTGTTAATTCGGGGGCGTCAAACACATCTGGCGATGGATATATTTATGCTTCATATTTACATTATACATATGACGGGTGGATTAGACAAGGTAGATATGTTATGATTACT
>CALVWC010000013.1 GCA_944364445.1 uncultured Clostridia bacterium
ATAGAAAAATTTTGGGTTCGGATTGAGAATTTTTAAGAATGGTTTCTTTGAAAAAAAAAAAAAAAATGGCGTTTGCCTTTTTAGTTAAATTTTCTTTTGTTTCAAATATATCATGCCAGTGAATTGTTATGTTTTCTGAATTAGGAAAATTTAATTTTCTTAATTTTGGTAAAAGGTAGAAATCGGAAATATTAAATTCTCGACAACTATTTGGAATGGATATTTCTTTTATTGGACAGCCAGTGAAAGCGGAGATGTCAATTTTTATTACGCCACTTAAAATTACCTCTTTTAAATTTTTAGCATTTAAAAACAGGTTAGGGCGAAGTTCTTTAACGGAAATGATTGCCTTTTCAATGATTGTGTTTTCAAAAGTATTTTCTTCAATATCTAAATTTTCAACATTTATATACCTTATTTCTTTTAATTTTGGAAAATAAGCCTTGCTGAAAATTTGAATTTGATTTCCTTGTTTGTCTTTTGGCAGTTTTAAATAATTAATTTCGCTTAAATCAAGTTTTTCAATATCTTTCGTCTTTCCGTTAAGAATTAAATTGTATAAGTCATCCATGCTAAAGACATAAAAATAGTTTTCCATATAAACCTCTGTGTGTATTTTATATCAATTTTTCATATATGTCAATAGTAGATAAATTCTTATAAAGATAAAATAGATTTCAATTATATCAAAGTTTTTTTAAATAGGTTAATGGGAAACTCGCCTTATTAATTGCTTTTTAAACTAATAAAAATAAAAAAAGTATGCAAATTTGCATACTTTTGAATATTCACACTTAATTTTGTTCGTTTGCAAGTGCTTTTTCATACTCAGCAAGAATAAGTTCTTTCAACTTCTCTCTAACTTCGGTTTTGATTGGATGAACAATATCTTTGAATTTGTTCTCCTCGTCGTTAGTTTTTCTTGATGGCATTGAAAGGAAATACCCGTCCTTACCATTGATGACTTTGATGTCGTGAACAACAAGTTCGTCGTCGATTGTGATTGAGGCAACCGCTTTAAGTTTGTCGTTGTTGTTTACAAGTCTTACTCTAATGTCTGTGATTTTCAAATGCTTATACCTTCCTTTTTTTAATTTAACCTCTTCGGTCAGATATATTATAGCACAATTTATTTTTAAAACAAACAATTTTAACATTTTGTCAAATATTTTTTTAAATTCATAAAAGATGCTATGAGATATTATCTTATTGGAATTTGTGGCATATCCATGAGTGCTTTGGCACATTTTTTGAATAATAGTGGAAACGAAGTTGCTGGAAGCGATATAAATCTTAATGGTGCGGAAAGTTTAGAGCGAGATGGGATAAGAGTTTTTCAAAACAAGAATGCGGAAGAGGTTGCAAAAGCGGATGTTGTTGTGGTGTCGTCGGCGATAGGAGAAAATGATGACGACTTAAAAATTGCTAGAAAATTGAAAAAGAAAGTGCTAACGCGTGGAGAATTACTTGGTGAGTTATCTAAAAATTATGAAAAGGTTATCGCGGTTGCTGGTTCTCATGGAAAAACAACAACGACGGCACTTATTTATAACATTCTTAAGTGCGCAAATGTTAATCCGTCACTTCATTTAGGAGGTGTGTTATGTGAAGAAAAAACAAATTTCGTGGTTGGAGACACAAAATATCTTGTGACAGAGGCGTGTGAATATCACGATAATTTTTTGTTTCTAAAACCATATATTGGAGTTGTCACAAATATTGAAGAGGAACATCTTGATTATTTTAAAACCTTTGAAAATGAGTTAAAGTCTTTTGAAAAATTCAAGGGTAATTGTGAGTATGTCATAGATGGTTCAAGGCTTTATCCAACACATATTCGCTATAACAGAAAAGGTCGACTTTGTTTTAATATTGCTTTTGACGATAGTGATGATTTTTCAATTTCACATCAAAGAAAACTTAAAAAGTTAATCTCGCTGAAAGTGCAAATTTTGGAAAAGGTGAATGTTTATAATTGCATTTTGGCATATCATGTTTGTGCGCTTTTGGGCGTTCCAGATGAAATAATAAAAGAGGGACTTGAAAGTTTTAAAGGAGTGAAATGGAGGTTTGAAAAAGTTAGATGTGAATATTTTGAAAATGTGATTGTTGATTATGCACATCATCCAACAGAAATTGAAAATACCATAAAAACAGCGAAAAAAGTGTTTAAAAACAAGAAAATTTTATATATTTTTCAACCTCACACATATTCTCGCACTAAAAATTTATTAAATGAGTTCATTAAGGTATTTAAAAATGTGGATTTAATTCTTTATAAAACCTATCCTGCAAGAGAAAAAAATAGCGACGGATTAAGCGCTTTGAAACTTGCCAAAATTTTGGATGTTAATTATTGTGCCAATTTAAACTCGTTAATGAAAAAACTTTTTGTTGACTATAATGACAGGGTGCTGGTGTTCATCGGCGCGGGAGATTTACCAGACTTACTTTATAAAAACAAATTTTTAAGAGATTGAATTGTGGAAATATAAATCATAACTGCATAAAATGAGAATATGATTTATGTTTATAAAAATAGTAAAATTTTTTACCGCTACATAGATAGAAACACAGAGGTTGTCAATGTTTATCTTCATGGCTGGGGTGTTGACTATAAATCTTTATTCTTTTGCCAAAGCGAGTTAAAATCTTCCTCATTATTCATAGATTTTCCACCATTTGGTAAAAGCGACAAAGGTATCTGTGGCTGGACGATTTTTTCCTATGCCACCATGGTGGTTTCCTTATGTGAACATTTGAACATAAGAAAAATTAATCTAATCGGGCATTCATTTGGCGGAAGAGTGGCAATTTTGGTTTCGGTTTTTTGTAAAGCTAGAGTTAATAAACTGGTTTTGGTGGATAGCGCTGGGCTTAAGCCAAAGAGAAAATTTTCATATCACTTAAAAAGAATTAACTACAAATTTAGGAAAAAATTTAAAATGAATGTGGAAAAATTTGGCAGTAGCGACTATAAACTACTTTCTCCAAATATGAAGCGAACATTTATAAACATTGTTAAAACACATCTTGATGATTATCTTGAAGGAGTGGAAGCGAGAACATTAATAATTTTTGGAGAAGATGATAAGGAAACGCCGGTTTATATGGCAAAACGATTTAAGAAAAAAATTAAAAACAGTGAACTTTTCATTATGGAAAATGCAGGACATTTTTGCTTTTTAGATAACAAATACATCTTCATCAAAACGCTTAAAAACTTTTTGGAAAAGGAGGAAGGATGAGTATTTTATCAGGTTTTTTGTTTGCTATTTTTCTTTCAATTTTATCCTTACCTCTTGTGAAAGTTTATCAACTTGAAAATTATAAGCCTAAAAATTTTTTAAAACGTGTTTTAAAATTTAACATTGCATTTGGTGATAAAAATAAAATAAATTTCACAAATAGGCTGAAAAGGTTTCTTTTTTGCGATTTTTTATTGATTTTTGTGCTGTTTTTTCTCATTTTTTATTTCACAGAGAATATTTATATCAATATTGCCATGATTTTTGTGGGGATAATTTTTCTTCCGCCTCTCATGGTTTTGTCGCATTTTTTATGCTTACCAATCGAAAAACTTGTGATGAATTTTTATATAAAAAAGGCGACTAAGAAATTATGTTTAATGCCATGCAAGAAAATTGCTATCACTGGGAGTTTTGGAAAGACTACCACAAAAAACATTCTTCTTCAAATTTTGTCACAAAAATATAAAGTGTGTGCCACGCCGAAAAGTTATAACACTCCTATGGGCGTTTGTAAAACCATACTTGAAAATTTAACAGAAAAAGACGACTTCTTTATTGTGGAAATGGGGGCAAGGCACAAGGGTGACATAGCGTTTTTGTGTAAACTTGTGGGCGCTGACTATGGAATTTTAACTCCCGTTGGAAAGTGTCACATTGAAACATTTAAGAGTTTAGAGAATGTGGAAAAAACTAAATTTGAACTATGCGAGAATGTTAAAAATTTTGTGGTGATTAATGGGAAGAGCGACTCTAACTTAAAACTTTATGAAAATTGTGAAAAGAAGAAATATTTAATTTGCACAAACGAGTCGTTTGCCTATGCAACTGGTGTGCAGGTAAAAGATTTGAAAACATTTTTTACCTTACATATTGATAAAACAAAAATTGAAGTTTCAACATCTCTATTCGGGAAAAGTAATGTGGATAATATTGTTGTGGCAAGTGCGCTTGCGTATCTTCTTGGAGTTAACCTTTTAGACATAAAAAGGGGGATTGAAAGTTTGAAACCAATTCCGCATAGGTTGGAACTTATTAAAGGTTATGCCTATGTTTTGGATGACTCCTACAACAGCAACTTTTCTGGTTTTAAGCAGGCGCTCGAAGTGCTTTCAAATTTTAAAGGCAAGAAAATTTTGGTGACGCCCGGTATGGTGGAACTTGGGAGCGAGCAGTTTGAACTAAACTTTCAAATAGCAAAAAACATGGCTAAGGTTTGTGATGAAATTGTGGTTATGAATAAGGTCAATCGTGAGGCGATTTTGAAAGGATTACGCGAAGAAAAATTTGATGAGAAAAGAATACATTTGGCAACTTCAAGAAAGGAGCAGACGGAAATTTTGAAAAAGATTATAACCAAAGACTCAGTGGTGCTTTTTGAAAATGATTTGCCAGATAATTATAAATAAAAAAGAAAAATCAATTAAAAAACAGCAAAAAATATGAAATTTTTGATTATTTTTCTTAATTTTAAGAGGTTTTTATGAAAAAGAATGTTTTGTTAATCTATGGCGGAGAAAGTGTGGAGCATGATATTTCCATTATAACAGCGCTTCAAGCAGGTCGAAACTTGGGAGAAGTTTATAATGTTATCCCAGTGTATATTGGACGAAATGGCGTTTGGCAACTGGCTGATAATTTGACCGATGCCAAGGTGTATGGAAATTTTGATAGGCGTGCCAAAAATGTTCGCCATGCAACGCTTGTTATGGGAAAGCCATATCTTGCCATAAGGAAAGGGAAAAGGTATTCCAAATTTATTCCTGTTGATTTTGCACTTTTATGTACTCATGGAAAATTTGGCGAGGACGGCGCTTTGCAAGGAGTTTTGGAGAGTTGCCATATTCCTTATTCAAGTGCAAACTATAAATCTAGTGCGCTTTGCATGGATAAAATTTTTATGAAAGACATCTTTATTTCTAGATGTATTCCTTGCGTGGAAAGCGTGGCAGTGGACTTAAAGGAATATAAGGAAAATTCCAAAAAGGTTTTAAGTGAGGTGGAAAAACTCAAATTTCCTGTTATCATCAAGCCTAGTTGCCTTGGAAGTTCCATTGGCATTAAGGTTTGCCACAACAAAGAGGAATTTGATGATGCTGTCAATTTTTCTTTTCAATTTGACAGGCGAGTTCTTGTGGAAAAATATATTAAAAACATGACGGAATTTAACTGTGCATGTGTGTATTTGAATGGCGAAGAAAAAGTTTCAAGTGTGGAAGAGGTTAAAAAGGAGGATGAAATTTTCTCGTTTGAAGAAAAGTATTTGAATGGCGGAGCGAAAAAGTCGCAAAAGATAGATAAAAATTTGGCGGTTAAAATTAAAAATTTGACAGAAAAAATTTACAAGATTTTTGATTTATATGGCGTTGTGCGTGTTGACTATATATTCGATAACGACAAAAATAAACTCTATGTGAATGAAATAAATTCCATTCCCGGCTCGCTTGCCTTTTATCTATTTAAAGATTTATCCTTTAAAGACCTACTCAACATTTTAATTGAAGAGGGAGTGGAGCGAGTTAAAAATGAGCACTTCATTTCTGCCTATGACAGCGAAGCGCTTGATGTTTTTGAAAAATTAAATTTAACATATAAAAATAAATAATAAAAACTTGTTAAAAAGAAAAACATAAATTTTAAACAAAAAAATAAGCATAATTCACTAAAAATGCTTATTTTTTTGATTTTTTATTAAAAATTCTATATATTTTGTTATTTTTTCAAATTCTATTGAAATTGTTAAACGAAAATGGTATAATAAAAATATAGGAGAATATGTTATGGACGGTGATTTGGGAAAGAGTAAAATTGTGGATATTAGAAATATATCATTTTCACCTAATAATAAAATTCACAAAGTTCCAAAGTTGAGAAAATTAAAGGAATGGATTTTTAATGCTGACACAAAGTGGAAAGATGACGAACTTCCAAAATTTTTAATTGAATATGGAAAAAATCCTCCTTATTTAGAAAATTTACATAGTAAGGGTTTAAAAGGCGACGGGGTGACTGTTGCGATTATTGACCAGCCATTAGCATTAAACCATCCTGAATATGATGGAAAGATATTAAAGTATAAAAATTTTTGTGAAGACTCAGACGAAAGCAGTATGCATGGACCTGCGGTGACAAGTTTACTTGTGGGGAAAAATATTGGAGTCGCTCCACATGCAAAAGTTGTGTATGCCGCAATTCCAACTTGGTTTAATGATGCAAACGATGCCGTGCAAGCACTTGAATGGATAATTGAAGAAAATAAAAAACTTCCAAAAGGTGAAAAAATTAAGTTTGTTTCGGTTTCAGCTGGATTTGGGGTTGATAGAATATTTAGACATAGCGAAAACTGGAATGCACTTGTTGAAAAGGCGCAAAAAAATGGCTTATGCATTGTTGAATGCACGGAAGGAAACAAATTTATTAGTTCTGGATATGTTGATATTGAAACGAAAGAATTTAAATATGGTTTTCCAAGTATGCCAATGCGAATGAAACAAGTTGGCAATGTGCATGTGCCATGTTCAATGCGAACGGTGGCGGAAAGTTATGATAATAAAAACTTCTCTTACACTTACTGTGGCGTTGGTGGGCTTAGTTGGGCAATTCCTTATGCGGTTGGACTTCTTGCAATAGGGCAACAAATCAATAAAAATATGTCTGCTTTTGATTTAAAAAACATCTTAATTGAAACGGCAAGTAAAAATGAATGTGTTGTAAATCCTGATAAGTTTGTTGAAAGAGTGAAAACTTTTTCAAAAGAATCTAAAGAAATTGTTAAAGAAGAAAAATAAATAGAAAAAAATAAGCAAAATTCATTAAAAATTGCTTATTTTTTTGATTTTTTTATTAAAAAATTCTATTTTGTTTGTTTAAATTTTTTCTCTGTTTTTATTTTTAATATATTCTAACGCGGTTGCAAGGGTTTTGTCTTTTCTGTTTTGCAAATCTTCTATTGTTAGTGGGACTTCAATGTCGGGCTTTATCGCTCCAGATTTCTTAAACACATCGCTAAAATCGAAAAGTTTTTCTGAGTAGCAAATTATTAGGTCATCGCTTAATTCTATTTTGCCAGAGCTTTGTCCAAACCTAATATTGCCTTGCCCAAGAGGTTGCCCAATTAAAGTTGTGTTTAAAATTTCTTTTGCATAACGAACAGCCCAAGTGCCAGAAGAAAAAACTCTGTTATCTGTCAGTGTCACGCCAGTTATATTTTTTCCGCGCAGATAATGTAATAAAGGTAAAATGATTTCTGAATTGCCACCGGGATTTCCGCGGACATCAAGGATATAGTTTTTTATATCCTCTTTTTCAATTTTTTCTTTAATTTCTTCAAAAAATTTTTCAATATCACTTTTAAGTTTATTATCGCAAGTTATATAATTAATTTTAATGATATTAGGTTGTATTAAATAATAATTGTATGGTTTATCATCTGTCAAATCATATGGAGGAAAACATTTGAGAAAGTTAAAATAATCTTTTGTTGTGTCAACCTTTAATTTTTGTCCATTTTCTAGTTCAATTAAAGAATAGTCAATATTTAGAATATCATATAAGGTGGTCATGTTTAAATATTTGCAAAGTTGCACATCCAGCCATTCGTTTGTTTCATAAAAAATGAACGGAGTCATTTGTTGGCAAATTTCTTCAATTGGTTTATCACCAATTTTTTTAACTTCCAAAAGTTTTTCATCACGAATTGCATATACTTTGTTATTTAAACACAAGAGGTGCTGATTTAAAAATTTGCGGTTTTCTACTTCTTTTTTATATCTAACGCCTAAGTGCGCATTGTGGAATTTGGCAAGCATTTTGGTTAAATATTCATAAAATTTATCGTAAGAAACAGCATCAACATTTCCTAAACATGAAATATATTCGTCGACATTTTTGTTGATTTCCATTTGATTTTTAATAAATTCTTCACTTGCACTTTTCTCTTTCATGAGGGCAAGCGATTTATCTTTGATGATTTTTGCAACATAAAATAATTGTTCGGTTTTAGGCAAATTTCTAAGACTTTCCATATAGAAAGTATACTATAATTTGATTTATTTGTCAAAGCATATCTTTGTTTTAAATTTAAGCTTACAAGTTAATGTTTTGAGTCAGTGTCTTAAAATTATTTTACCAAAAATTCCCAGAGCATTGAGTCTTCGGGAACTAAGATTTTGTTGATTTGCTCGCAGGCGTCAAGAGTTTTCATCAATGGATAGATTTGTTTGTTTCCTTCGGTTGCCACAAGTAGTGGTTTAAGATATTTTGCGTATAGCAATAATTCATATTTATGAGTGGAGTTGATGATATAATCCACTGTGGTTTTATATGGTTTAATGTATAGGTTTTCACTTTCCACTGTGTGATTCCATGTTTTTAATGTTTGCTCAATGGTTGCACCACGCTTGTAATAATCGCGTAGTCCTCTACGCATTAGGCGCAAGGTGCTGGCGTTTAAAACAAGTTTATCGCTAAGATAAAAGTCGACATTTGGAGCGATATAAATTTTATACGCCAAACTTTGAATTTCCTTGGAGTTAAATAGGTCAGGGTTGAGCGCGTGCAAACCTTCCACAATCAATATTGTGTTTTCTTCAATTTCCACCTTTTGTTTTTCATCCTCTGGGCGATTTTTAACGAAATTATAGATTGGCATTTCTGCTTTTTTATATCTTATCAAATCTTTGATAAAAGAGTTGAATAGTTCTGTGTCGATGGTCGAGAAACTGTCGTAATCAAGCGCGCCGTCTTTTAAAACTTTTCGCTCATAAAGTGGAACAAGAAAGTTATCAAGTGAAACAGAAAGAGAGTTATAGCCAAACTGCTTAAGCCTGTCCATTATGATTTTTGAGGTGGTGGTTTTGCCAGCGGAGGTTGGTCCACAAAGCAAAATGATTTTTTTGTTGTATGATAAAAAGTCCTCCACAAGTTCTCTCACTTGGCTGTGATATTTTTCTTCCTCTTGCGTGATGAAACTTTCAATATCTTTTATTGCCATTTCGTTGATGTTTTCAATCGACTCTTTTTCTTTTAATAACATTGCGGGATTGTTGATGAATTCTTGCCTTTTCATAAAACTCCTTAAAACTACCTAATTAGGATAGCACATTGGTGAAAGAAAAGTAAAATTTTTTTGTCAAATTTTATCTTTTTTTGTCCTCATATCAAAATTTAAAAATTGCCATACTAAAATATGGTAAAGGAGTGAATATGAAAGTTCGAGATATTATTGATGACGAGAGGCTTTTAGGTTTTGAAGATGAGGTTAATGCTGTTTGTAAAGATAGTAGGCTTGTTAAAAAAGGAGATGTTTTTTTTAACCTAAAAAACTTGGAGCAACACGCAAGAGAGGCGTTAAATCAAGGGGCGGTATTAGTTGTTGGCAAAGACACTTTTGGACTTTCGCGCTCGCTTGAAGTTAAAGATGTTCGAGAAAGTTTTGGCAAGGCGTGTGCAAATTTCTACGATAATCCAGCAAAGAAATTGAAGTTTATTGGCATCACTGGCACAAATGGAAAGACGACTTGCGCGCATATCATCAGCGAACTACTGAAATACTCTGGCAAAAATGTGGCAACTGTTGGAACAATGGGTGTTTCGTATAACGGCAATGTGAGAGATTACGATATGACCACTCCAGACGCTGATATTCTTCAGCGTGAATTTGCTGGCATGGTTAAAAGTGGTGTGGAGTATGTTGTTATGGAAGTTTCGGCACACGCCTTAGACCAAAAGCGTGTGGAAGGCATTCATTTTGATGTTGGAGTTTTAACAAACATCACACAAGACCATTTAGATTATTTTCACACCATGGAGAACTATAAAAACACAAAACTAAAATTCTTTTCGCCTAATTTTGTTAAAAGTGCCGTTGTTTGCTCGGACGACGAAAGCGGGCTTATGCTTATGAAAAATTGCTCTGTTCCTGCCATTTTTTATGGCTTACGCAATCCTTCCGAGGTGTTTGCGGTGAACATTCAAGAAAGCTTGAACGGCATGAGTTTCTTCTGTAATGCGCTTGACAATGTTGTGAAAGTTTCCACAAATTTGGTGGGAGAATATAACGTTTTAAATGTTTTGGCATCACTTTCGGTGGGTGTGGAACTTGGACTAAATTTAGAGGATATGGTGAAATCCTTGAAATTTATTAATCCAGTTGAAGGCAGATTTAATGTTATTAACTATCAAAACAAACATATCATAATCGACTTTGCACACACGCCAGACGGGCTTAAAAATGTTTTGGAAACGGCAAAATCGCTTTGCCATGGCAGGCTTTTTTGCGTGTTTGGGTGTGGTGGAAATAGGGATAGAGATAAAAGGCATAAAATGGGCGAAATTGCCGAAAAATATTGCGACTATGTTTGCCTAACAAACGATAATCCAAGGTTTGAGGATGAAAAAGAGATTGTGAAAGATATTGAAAAGGGGTTGAAAAAATCGCACTTGGTGGAGTTTGACAGATATGAGGCGATAAGAAAAATGATGTCGCTTGCAAAGGCTGACGATGTGCTTGTTATTGCTGGCAAAGGTGGTGAAAAATATCAAATCATCGGCAATGAAAAGCGAGATTACAACGATTTTGACGCGGTTTACAAGGTTATTCAGCAAAATAAAACAAAAGTGAAGGAGGAGTATGGCGATTAAATTTATTTTAAGTGGAATTGTTGCACTTGCTTTCTCGATTTTGCTTGCTCCACTTGTCATTTCTGTGTGCAAAAAGTTAAAGGCGTCGCAGTCAATCTTGCACTATGTTGACAAGCACGCTCAAAAAGAGGGAACGCCAACAATGGGAGGTTTCATCTTTCTTTTTGCCATGCTTGTTGGTATCTTTTTTCTTATAAGCGAACAAAGATTTTCCTCTTTTTTCCTTATTCTTGTAACTCTTTCATATGCCCTTCTCGGCTTTTTAGACGATTTTCTTAAAGTTCACTTTCATCATAACGAAGGGTTAAAACCTTATCAAAAGATAATTGGACAATTTGGACTAGCACTCATTGTGGCACTTTATATCTATTTTTCAGGTCGAACAAGTTTAAATTTTTTTGGGCTTAATTTTGACATTGGCTTTTTCATCATACCTCTTGTTGTTTTGGTGCTTTTGGCAACCACCAACAGTGTTAACTTGACGGACGGCTTAGACGGACTTGCAGGGGGAGTTAGTTTTGTTTATCTTTTAATTTTTGGCATAATCTTAACGCTTGCTGGAAATGCGGAGATGAACAACTTAGCACTTGTCACATTTTCGCTTTGTGGTGGGCTTTTGGGCTTTTTGGTGGTAAATTCCTATCCAGCAAAAATCTTTATGGGTGACACTGGCTCGCTAGCACTTGGTGGCTTTATCGGAACACTTGCGGTTTTAACAGGGCTGGAACTTATCTTGCCAATCATGGGTGTTATGTTTGTGCTTTCTGCTCTTTCCGACATCATTCAAGTTCTGCACTATAAACGCACGAAAAAAAGGGTGTTTTTAATGGCACCACTTCATCATCATTTTGAACAAAAAGGTGTGCATGAAAATCGCATTGTCGTCGTATATATAGTTATAACAACGGTGATGTGCTTGTCAGTTTTAGGAGGATATTTAGCCGTTGGATTTTAAGGCGGTTATATGCGATTTAAAAATAAAAGATGTTTGGTCTATGGAATGGGAACAAGTGGCAGAAGTGCCATAAAGTTGTTAACCACTCTTGGTGCACATGTCTTTTTTTATGATGATGATATAAGTTATGCTGGGCAAGTGGGTTTTGTTAGGCATATAGAAAAAGAGAGGTTTGATTATTGCATTCTAAGCCCGGGAGTGAAAATTAGAAACAATCAAAATCTATCAATATTAAAAGAGAAAAACACAAAAATTATTTCCGAATTAGATTTAGGTTATCTTTTTTGCAAAGGAAAAATCATTGCCATAACCGGCACAAACGGCAAAACAACAACCGCTATGCTGACGGCAAGAATTTTGAAAGAAAAAGGTTTGGATGTTGTTCTTTGTGGAAACATCGGCGTGCCACTAACATCTGTATGTTTAGAAAGAGGAAAGATTTTTGTTTGTGAGGTTTCCAGTTTTCAACTTGAAGGTTCAACCATCTTTAAATGTCAAGAAGGAGCAATTTTAAACATCCTTCCAGACCACTTAGACCGACATGGCACCATGCAAGCATATGTTGAAGCAAAGCAAAAACTTGTGGATTTTTCTAAGAAAAAAGTGGTGCTTAATTTAGATGACGAAAATTCAAAAAAATTAATTTCTTCAAAAAAATGCCTATATTTTTCTAAAAAAACATTAAAAAAAGGTGTTTTTATTAAAAATAATGCGATTTTTTATAACAAAAAAAGAATTTTGGGGTTAGAGAATGTTAAACTTCTTGGTGAAAAAAATCTAGAAAATGTTTTGGCGAGCGTGGCGTTGACTTATGACTTTAAAATTTCACCTAGTCAATATTTAAAGGCGATTTCCACTTTTCAGCCAGCACCACATCGCATGGAAATTGTGGGAAATTTTAAAGGAGCGCTTCTTGTTGATGACAGCAAGGCGACCAATGTTGCCTCCACAATAAACGCCCTTTCTGCTTTCAAAGACAAAAACATAATTCTTCTTTTAGGTGGAAGAGGAAAGGATATTTCCTATGACGAAATTTTTAAATATCCTCTTAAACTTGCCGTCTGCTTTGGCGAGGAGGGAGAGAAAATTTTTGCAAGTGCGTTAGGATGTGAGGCGGTCTGTTTTGCACATTTTGAAGAAGCGGTTTTTTATGCCCTTGAGAAAATGGAGGAAAATGATGTTGTTCTTCTTTCGCCAGCGTGTTCAAGTTTTGACGAGTTTTCTTCTTACGCTGAGCGTGGAGAAAAGTTTAAGGAACTTATTTTGGAGTTTTTAAGTGGAAAATAAAAAGGTTTTTCAGGTTGCCAAAAAGATTGACAAAACAATCGTGTCTGTTTTTGTTTTGGTGCTTTTTCTTGTGGCGTTTGGATGCTTAATGGTGTATAGTGCAAGTTTCTATTCTGCCTCCGTTCGCTTTGATAATGAATATTTTTTCCTTTTCAAGCAACTTTTGGGTGTGGTGCTTGGAATTTTTGCCATGATTTTTTTCACATTTTTTGACTACCATTTATTAAAAAAATTTCGCTACATCATTTTGGCAGTTAGCGTTGTGCTTTTGATTTTGGTGTTTGTTCCGGGATTTGGTGTGCAAAGTTATGGAGCAAATCGGTGGGTAAACATTCTGGGAATTTCTCTTCAGCCGTCAGAGATAACAAAGTTTGCTTTAATTTTGTTTTTGGCAAGCTACCTATCTGAAAACCATGAAAAAATAAAAACTTTTAAGGGGCTTTTGCCAGCGCTTATCGTGGCGGGAGTGTTGTGTGTTTTGGTTATCATCGAGCCAAGCATGAGTGTGACAATGTGCCTTGCCTTTCTCACTTTTTTCATGCTTATCATTGGTGGAATAAATAAAAAACACACTCTTCTTTTCACAGGGCTTGCTGGTTTATGTGTTCCACTTTTGATAATTTCCGAGCCATACCGCATGAAGCGTCTTTTTGCCTTTCTTGACCCATGGGTTTCTCCGCAAGGCGAGGGTTTTCAACTTATTCAATCGCTCTATAGCCTTGGCAATGGCGGTTTGTTTGGGGTTGGGTTATTCGAGTCGCGACAAAAATATCTCTTCTTGCCGTTTGCTGAGTCAGACTTTATTTTTTCCATTATTGGTGAAGAATTTGGACTTGTTGGAAGCCTTGCACTTATTGCCGTTTTTGGAGTTTTAGTTTACTTCTTAATTAAAATTGGCTTGAATGCAAAAGATAGGTTTGGTTGCCTACTTTCGTGCGGAGTGGGAATTTTGATTGCTGTGCAAACGCTTTTAAATGTGGCGGTGGTCACAGGTTCCATTCCTCCAACAGGGCTTCCTCTTCCATTCATTTCAAGTGGTGGAACAAGTGTTGCTGTGTTTATGGCAGGTGTTGGCGTTGCTTTAAATGTGCATATCCAATCCAAGCGTGAGAAAGTTGGTTAAAATATTCACTTTTAAGCAAAAATTCCATATAATTTTATATGGAAGAAACATACATAATAAACGGCGGAAGAAAACTCAGCGGAGAAATTGAGGTGGAGGCATCGAAAAATGCCTATTTGCCCATTCTTGCTGGTTCTATTTTAGTTGATGGCGAAGTGGAATTTTTAAACACGCCACAATTTTCAGATATACATAATATGTGCGAAATTTTAAAAGTTTTAAATGTCAAAATAAAGAGAAGTGGAAGTTATTTAAATTTAAACACTGAAAGCATAAAGAATGAAAAGATAACGCATGATTTAACAAACAAACTTCGTGCATCCATTTTTTTGCTAGGTCCACTTCTAAGTAAGTTTAAAGAAGCGTCCATTTCCTATCCCGGTGGATGCAACATAGGCACGCGTCCGATTGATATTCATCTTTCAGCATTTCGAAGTCTTGGCGTTAAAATCGTCGAAAAACACGGCTACATATATTGCAATGCACACAACATGAAGGCTGGCAAGGTGGTGTTTCCATCGGTTAGCGTGGGTGCAACTGAAAGCGTGATGATGTCGGCAATTTTTTTAAAAGGAAAAACAACTTTATATAATGTTGCGCGTGAGCCTGAGATTAGGGAACTTGCAAGATTTTTAAATGAAATGGGTGCCAAAGTTTATGGAGCGGGAGGAGATATCATTGAAATTGAAGGAGTTAAAAAACTTCATGGTGGCACTTTTTCTGTTTTTCCAGACCGAATTGTTGCAGGCACACATTTAATTTTGGGTGCGCTTTGTGGAAAGAAGTTGGAAATTAAAGGAGTTAAAAAAGAGGATAATCAACTTCTTCTTAATATTCTTCGTGAAAGCGCTTGCGAAATCGAAGAAAAAAATGATAGAATGGTTATATCAGCAAGCGAGCATATTCCTGCCTATCGATTTTTGGAAACTTTGCCTTATCCTAATTTTCCAACCGACTTACAACCTCAGTTCATGGTTTTGCAGTCTGTGGCAAACGGAACAAGCGTGATTAAGGAAAATTTGTTTGAAAATCGATTTAATCATGTTATGGAACTTGTGAAAATGGGAGCAGACATCTTTGTTAAAGATAGGCTTGCCATTGTGAAAGGTGTGGAAAGGTTGTATGGTGCAGATGTTTCGGCTTCGGACCTACGCGCTGGTGCTGGCCTTGTGATTGCGGGGCTAATTGCAGACGGCTACACCACAATTCATAATCTTCATTACATAGACCGCGGATATGAAAGGTTGGAAGAAAAATTAACAATGCTTGGTGCTGACATTAAAAGGGTTAAGATTGAGTAAAAAACTTATCATTTCACTTTCTGTGTGCTTGGGCGTTATTGCAGTTATCCTAATTTTGTTTTGGACACTGTTTGCTTTATCTAGCGTTGAGGTGGAATATCACACCACCACAAAGAATTTGTCGCTTTCCGACGAGGAAATTGTGGAAGCGGGGCAATTTTCCTATGGCGCTTGTGTTTTTTTTGACGGAAAAAGTAAGTATGTGGAAAATATCAATAATAAGGCGAGCGAAAAGGAAAATTTTGCATATTTGGAAGTTGTGAACATCGAAACGGTTTTTCCTAATAGGTATATCATTCATGTGGCAGAACGCGAGGAAGTTTTTGCGGTAAAGGCGGACAATGTGTTCTATGTTTGCGACGAAAACTTACGCGTGCTTAGAATTGTGGATGAATTTGTGAGCGAAAAGGACAACCCAATTCTTCTTGAAAATTTATCGATTAAAAATGATGAAATTCGTGTCGGCGACTTTTTAGAAGTGGAACAAATTGGAGTTTTGAATATTTATGATGAGTTATTGAGAAACAACCGAACTTTAATTGAACAGCAAGGTTTTATTGAAAGTATTTCGCTTGGAACAAATTATGTTGAAGTGACAGATAAGACCTATACCTCTGTCACGATCAAAACTTTTCAAGGTCGAACATATGTTATCAACAACATAGACTTTGCTTTGGCGAATAAATTTCAACTTATGTTTGCAGTGGACAGCGTTTTGTTTTCAAACATCAACTCCGATGGCTTTCTTGTGGATGAAAATGGCGATATTGTTTATGACAGAGTTTTTGATGATGACGGGAATATCATGACAGATGAAAATGGTGATTATCTTAAGGGCGAACCTTGGACATATGAAAGAATATTAAAATCCTATGTTTTAATAGATAACTTTGTGCTTAACGACTATCAAGAGGTCAGCGAAACGGATATTTTCTATAATCTTGTGGAATTTTAGGCGGGCGAAAGGGGCTTTTTGCGGAAAATTTTGAAGAACGCGTTTTGAACTTCGCACGCAAAAAGCCAGCACGCTTCGCGTGCCCATGCTTTGCATGGACTTTCGCCCGCAATCTCAAACTGTTTTAAAAATAAATCCTTTCTTCACGCGACAAATTAAAAGAAAAAATCAAAAACCTCTATTGACAATCAATCCACTCTCATATATACTTAATATATAGTTTGGGGGATAGTATGGTAAATTTTATTAGTTTAAGCGAAAAACTTTCACGAATTTATTTTAAAAAATTCGATAAAAACAGCGAGGAACTTAACGCTTATTATCAACTTTGTGATGCTTTGGGTGAGGCGTTAGATAAAAGTGGTTTTAAAAGACCAAGTGTTGATTTTTGTGCAAAAATTTATGGAACAGATTATTCACATATGAGAAAAAAGTTGGCATATATAAACGAAAAACGCAATGTTGTGAGCAAGGCAACTTTAAATAAATATTATGAAGAGTTAAATGCTTCACAATATGTTTTAAAGAAATATATGGAAGATTTTTTGACAAACTTAACTCAACTTCAAGATTTTTTATTAACAACTCCAATCACAAATCCAGCGGAAAGATACAAGAAAATGTGGGAGATGCACGATAAAAAATACCCGCTTGAAAAAAGGTATGAGATTTCTGTTAGAGATGAAAACGGCGATCTTGTTTATGAAAATGGCAAACCAAAAGTCAGGCTGGAAACTGAAGAAGAGGTTGATAAAAGAATTAACAGAACTTTGGACGAAAGAAAAGTTGTTTTGGAAGAAAAAACTTGCTTAGATGTTGAAAAAAGAGCAAAAGCGTGGTATGTGTTTTTAAAAGATGCAAAACAAATAAACTCTCTATATTTTGCCTTAAATAACCTCAGAACACTTGTGGCAGATAAGTTAAAGAATAAGGGGAAAGAGGCGTTCCAAAGCACTTTGTTCTACAACAATCTTTGCCAACTTTTGACAAAATTAAATCATAATTCATATGTCTATCGTGCTAAATCAATTCTGGAAGCAAGAAATGTTTTGGAAAATGGACTAACACTAAATGAAGAGGAACTTAATGACTTAACAAGTCGATTTGGTGACTTAGATGATATTTTAGATTTTGATGCTTTAACAGGTTATGGTCAGCGCGCAGTTGTGGTGATTAAATTGCCTTATTCGCAGAATGTTATTAAGCAAATGAAAAATGATGAGGGTGCTGGCTTTAGTTATTCAAGCATTATAATTCCAAAAGAAAACATCTTAGCATATGTTGATAAAGGCGAAGAGAGAATTTACTATAATCCACATTTTAAAGAAGCAAATATGCTGGAAAATAAAATTTAATTGGCTTATCGTTATTGAGATAAAAAGGTGAAATTTATGGCAAAATTACGAAGTGCAGAGTGTGGGCATATCGGAGAAAAAGTTGTACTAACAGAACTTGCAAGGAGAAATTACATAGCGTCATTACTAGATGACAGGGCAAAAATGTTTGACCTTATTGCAATGAATGAACTTGGAACAAAATTTTGTGCAATACAAGTGAAAACCAATCAATATGGTAAAAACAATTTTCTTTTGAATGTTAAAAATGAAAAATATGTTGATGGACAAGAAAATTGTTTTTATGCTTTCGTTATTTTAAAAACTGAAAAAAATCCACAAGACAAAATTTTTATTGTGCCTTTTAAGGAAGTTGCAGAAAGCATAACAAAAATGCATCAAGAGTGGCTAAGCGGAACCAATAAAAATGGAAAACCCAGAAACGACTCTCCAATAAGAACTTATGTGGTGGACGAGAGTAAATATAAAAATCTTGATTTTTCGTTTTTAAATTTAGATTAAATAAAGCCTTATTTTAGCAAGGCTTTTATTTTGATATTTTAAATCTACCCACAACTTTTCTTTTTTCTTTCTTCTTTCTTATTTCAAAAATAATCCGAGTATAAAAGAAAATTGAAAAACGAAAAAATAAGAAATAAAAGAACAAACAAAAATAATCCTTCACTTTGTTCGGATTATTTTTGTTTGGAGCTCGTGATGGGACTCGGACCCATGACCTGTTGATTACGAATCAACTGCTCTACCAACTGAGCCACACGAGCAAAATATTAATAACTCTAACACATCAATTATCAGACTTTCCTATTATATCTCGTAAAAGAATTTTTGTCAATTATTTTAATATGTTTGTCTTTTATTTTTTTATAACAAAAGTTGATTAGGTTTGGTTAACGAGCAAAAGCCCATGCTTAGCATGGGCGCGCGGGAGCGCGCTGTCTTTTTTATTTCAAGCCCAAGTCAAATATTTTGCATGCGTCAATAAAAAAGACACTTTTGCTCGCCAATTTTTTCCTCGCTTAAGTAGATATAATTTAATCTATCTTATTCACATAATAACCAAAATAAACACAAAATGCTGTTTTGAGGCTTGCATACTACACAACATTTTGTGGTATTATGCAATGAGATTAATTTTTATATTTTGGGTATGGACAAACTGTGAAATGTGTGATATAATTAAAATAACATAGAAGAAAGTTTTTGAGTAAACTTTTTTAAGTGGAGGAGAAAATGACTAAGTATATCATATTTTTAGTTGTCATTTTGCTGATTGTGATTTCACTAATATTAGCGCTTTTCTTTATGGATCGAAAGAAGAAAAAAGTGCTTGTTAAAAACGAAACAAAACTTAGGGAAGAGGGTAAAATAACAAGCCGTGCTCCAATAATAAATCCAAAAAAAGCAGTTAAAGTTAAAGAACAAACAAAACCTCATAAAAGCAAAAAGTTTGGCAAACTTAAAGTGAATGAGGAGGCACTTGATAAAATTCTGTCAGCCTATAAAAACAAAAGTTTTGAAAGTGAGATTGAGCAAGAAGAGGCAGGGCAACAACTTAATGATTTAAACAACAATAAAGATGTCGAACTTGAAGATTTTAATTTACAAGAACAAGAAGAAGAGAAAAAAGAGCAAGCAGAAAGCACAAGTGAAAAATTTACTTACAAAATCCAAAATCCTTTCAACATAAACAAAACGCCAGTAGAGCCAGTTAAACTTGACGAAGAGGATGAAGATGATGATTTTGCGGACATTGAAAAGGCGTATCAGGAGTTTTTGGAAAGAAAAAAACAAGAGGCGCTTGGCGGATTGAACAACTATACTATTGAAGATTTTAAGCGTGACTATTTTGAACGCAACATTGACATTGACGAGATTTTGGAAAAACTTTCACCAGAACTTAAAAATAATATTCTTAAATTTTTACTCAATAAATCTAACATCACGGAAGAAGATTTTTAAGTTAATATAGGAGAAAAATATGGAAATTAAGGTTTTTGCTGGAACTAATCTTGGATATATTCCGACCAAAGAAGAAATGGATAGAATTGGTGGGCTGACTGCTGGCGTATGCTATCTTAAGGACAAAATAGACAACCTTTTTCATGAGGACGAGGAAAGGACGAAAAAGCGTGAAAAAATGATTAAGTTTAATGGTCACAAAAGCCCTTTTGATCATCCAAGTGTTAATTTAGAAATCAACGATATTCCTAAAATTATTGCCATGATTTTGAATGACGAGCAGATGTACACAACAAGCGAAAAATCTGCACGATATAAAAAGATGACGCTGTCTTATGAAGAAAAAGAAGTTTATGAAAAGTGGCTTCAAATTTTTGAGGAGGAAATAAAAAAACATCAAAAAGACGGAAACGAAGTTTGGTTAACCGATTTAAAAATCAAAAAACTGGCGCAAGAAAATGCAAGATATTTAACATCAATATTCACTCCAACTGATATGGTTTACACGGTTTCTTATCGCCAACTTAATGTTATATATCTTAAAATAAAAAAGGAAATTGAGTTTTTGGAAAATAAAAAAGACTCTTTCTCCATTTATTTAAGAAAAGCGCTTATCGAATTTAATAACCAACTTGAAAACTTGGGCTATATTGACGATAAACTTTCTTTTGACGATAAAAATCTTGTTTTAAAACTTTTCAACAGAACGAAGAGTGAAATTAAAGAGCAATTCGGCGAAGCCTATACTTTATTCTATTATGGTTCATTTGCTCAACTTGCACAGGCTCAAAGACACAGAACTTTGGACTACACCATACTAATGGGGAAAGACAACGACGCAATCGATAAAATAATTGAAAATCCAAAAAATGAGAATTTTTATCTTCCACCAATTTTAAAGGGGGCTAAATGGGAGATTTACTGGCTTGCCGATTGCAAAAAAATGGCGGAAAAAATCCCACAAGGAATGATGATTCCAATAATGGAAAGAGGAACCTTTGAAAACTTTATTTTGAAGATGAAAGAAAGAAATTGCACGCAAGCACAACTTGAAATTGATAGGCAAACAACTATTTCCAAGAGAAAGATGTTTACACATCTCTTAAGTGAAAATCCACAACTTGCAGAGGAATTAAAACCTTATTTAAATGGTTCACGTTGCACATTTAAGGACTATTCTTGTCCATCTCCATGTAATTTTAAATCTGGTATCAAAGGTGACAGAATAATTTAATGAAAGGTGAGTTAGTTCACTTTTCTTTTTTTTATTCTTTTTTAACTATCTGGTTCATAAAATAGGATAGGTAAAATATGTTCAATTTTTTCGATGAAATAAAGTCTAAAAATCAAAATATGCTCGACACCTTTCAAATCATCAATATGTCGAACAAAATTCTTTATGCCGAAGGGCATAAGGGGCTTGTTTCGCTTTCTAAGGAACTCATTTCTTTTAAGGTTAAGGGTGGCAGAATTGTGGTTGAAGGGGAAGAAATGTTTTTGTTGGAATTAACCGAAAACACCATAAAAATTTCTGGCAAAATCAAAAAGGTGGAAAGTTTTTGATGGCGTCAACTGAATTTAAAATTAAAGGACTTAACCAAGAAAAAAATTTGAACATTATTTCCAAGAAATATAAGATAAATGAGTTAAAACGACATTCAAAAAATTGTTCATCTTTCAAAGTTTCGTTTTTTCAAGCGAAAAAAGTGAAAAAACTTCTTTTATCTTTTGGCTACGAAATTCTGGAAGAAAAAAATCACGGCGTTTTGCCAAACATAATCAAAACTTTAGGGAATATCTATATTTTATCGGCAATTATTGTTTCCTTTGTTGTTTATCTTGCTCAATCGCCAATTATTTGGAGATATGAACTTTTGGGTGAAGAAAATTTGACACAAGCGGAAGTGGTTGGGTTTGTTAAAGAAAATTTTACAAAAAATAAATTTGCATTGAACACTAAAGCTGTGGAGGGAGCGATTTATGATAACTTTGAAGAAATAAGTTTTGTTTCTGTGATAATCCGAGGGCAAACTTTAATTATAAACATCAAAGAAAAACTTCTTCCTGATGAAATCTATGGTGACTTTGAACCAGTTATTGCTGAGTTTGATGGAAAAGTGACAGATATCAACCTCATTTCTGGGACAATGAATGTGAAAGTGAATGAATATGTTAAAAAGGGAGATGTGCTTGTGCTTCCATATTTTTTGGATGGAAATGGCGAGGTTAATCCAGTAAAGCCGTCCGCGGAAATCACTTTTGAAGTTTATGGTGAGGGCGAGGTGGTGCATTATGACCACAATATTGAAATTAGACGCACGGGAAATTCTTACGAAAACAGAGAAGTGCAACTTTTTGGACTAACTATCTATGCAAACCAACAAGAAAGCAATTTTGACCTTTTCGAAACTGAAGAGCAAATTGTTAATTTAACCAATTCTATTTTGCCTTTAAAACTTAAACGCACAATTTATTATGAACTTGAAGAATTTGAGGTGAATGAAATTTTTGAAGAGGCGGAAGAAAAAATCCTTTTTAAAGCGCGTGAAAAAGCCTTGTTAAATTCGGATGATTATGCTATAATTAAAGATGAATTTTACACGGTTCGGCATTTTGAGGGTGGAGCAAGCGTGAACTATGTCATCGTTTATGAAAAAACAATAAGCATAACTTAAGGAGAAGGTATGAAGATTGAAGGTAAAATTGGGCTATTTAAGCGTAAAATCAAAAAGCTTTTTAACATCGCTGAAAAAGTTCTTAAAGAAGATTTTTCTAAGGTTTGTGTTTCTTTAAATTTTGTTTCCGATGAAGAAATTCAAAGATTAAACAAAGAATTTCGTAATGTCGACAAAGTGACAGATGTTTTATCCTTTCCAAATTTGAACAAAACACCAAAAGAGAAGTTGGAAAAATTTAAAAAGAGTTATGATTTTGATGAAGGTTTGCTTTTCCTTGGCGATATTGTCATTTCAAAAAATGTGGCAAAAGCACAGGCGAGAGAATATGAACATTCTTTAACACGCGAGGTGTGTTTTTTGGCTTTGCATGGTTTTTTGCATCTTCTTGGGTTTGACCATGTCAAAGAGGAAGATGAAAGAGTTATGAACAAAATCCAAGATAAAATTTTAAGTGAGGTCAATCTGTGAAGTGCGGATATGTTGCAGTGCTTGGGCTTCCAAATGCTGGAAAAAGTAGTCTTGTTAATAGGTTGGTGGGCGAAGAGGTTGCCATTGTTTCCAAGCGCATTCAAACAACACGCAACAATATTTTAGGGATATGCAACGGCAAGAATTTTCAAATTGTTTTCATCGACACACCAGGAATACACCACAGCAAAAACAAACTTGACCGCTTTATGATGAAAAATGTTAGAAATGCAATAACAACTGCCGATGTTATTCTCTATCTTGTCGACTCAGGAAAGATTGTTTCTGACGAAGAGAAAGATTACATAAAAATGCTTAAAAGTAAGGCAGAAAAGGTGATTGTTGTTTTAACTAAAAGCGATAAAAAAGCGGTGGCAGATGTAAGCGGGGATATTTCTATTTCAGTTAAAGAAAACAAAAATCTTGATAAACTTATCAACTTGATTGTGGAAAAACTTCCAACAGGAGATGCGATTTTTGACGAGGATGAATACACAGATAAGAGCATTAAATTTTTGGTTTGTGAACATATTCGTGGAAGACTTCTTGATATTTTAGATAATGAAATTCCTCACGGCATTGCTGTTGTTTGTGAGAAGTTGGAAGAAAAAGAGATAGTTAAAATGGATATTCTTATCATACTTGAAAAAGAGCGTCATAAGGGGATAGTTATCGGCAAAGGTGGCAAGAATTTGAAAGAAATTGGCATAAGTGCAAGGAAATATGCTGAAAATTTGTTTGGTAAAAAAGTCAACATTCAACTGCTTGTTAAAGTGGACGAAAATTGGAGAAATAATAACATATCTGAATATGGATACTAAAAACGTTTGAAAGTTTTGTTTTCTTCTTATAGAAAAATTAGTTATAAGAAAATTTACTTGCAAAATTTTTTATATTATGTTAAAATATTCATGCAAATTAAAAAAGCAAAACTTTGCACGACCTCATAGTAAAACTGGATATTACGGTCCCCTCCTAAGGGATTGTTCTGGGTTCGAGTCCCGGTGGGGTCACCAGAAAAAACTAAATATTTATCGTTTATAAACAAGTTTGAAGATTTTTTTCTAATGCTATTTTTTATTAAATGAGAAAAAGATATTTTCCATTTCCTCTTTAATTTGCTTTAAATATATGCTATAATATAAGCATATGGAGGGTATGATGATTGGGGCTATTATTGGTGATATTGCGGGTTCAAGTTATGAATTTCATAATAAACGAGATAAAAATGTGGAGCTGTTTCCAAAAGGAGCAAAGTTTACTGATGACACTGTGATGACGCTGGCGATATTTAAGGCACTTAAAGAAAGTAAAAGTTTAAAAACAAAAAATGTTGATATGAATGAAGTCTATCAAAATGCAGTTAAATTTATGCGAGAATATGGCAGAAAATATATAAATTGTGGTTTTGGCGGAATGTTTAAAAAGTGGGTGTTAAGTGAAACGCCAATGCCTTATGGAAGTTTTGGAAATGGCTCTGCAATGCGAGTTAGTGCCGTGCCATATTTTGCGAAAAATTTGGAAGAGGTTAAAAAACTTTCCTATGCTGTCACAACTCCAACACACAATTCAAATGAAGGAATTTTAGGTGCTGAGGCTGTAGCGATGGCAATATACTTAGCGAAAATTGGTAAAAATAAGCAAGAAATTAAGGAGTACTTGCAAGAAAATTATTATAATCTTGATTTTGATTATGAAATTTTGAAAAAGGAGAATAAATTTAATGCTACTTGCCAAGGCTCAGTTCCACAGGCTCTTTATTGTTTTTTGATTTCAGATGGTTTTGAAGATTGTTTAAGAACAACAATTTCTATTGGTGGCGACACAGATACATTATGTGCAATTTCATGTGCGATTGCGGGAGAATATTACAAAGTTCCAAACAATCTTTGGAAAGAGGCAGGTTCATTTTTGGACGAGGAATTATATAACGACGCAAATGACTTTCTTTTAATGAAAAATGGATTTGTGGACTATCGTAATCGTGATTGACAAATTGAAAATGATTTGGTAGAATTAACTTATAGGGATACTATAAGTTTTTTTATGAAAGATGTGGAAATTTTAGCGCCTGTTGGCAATTTGGAGAGTTTGAAGTCGGCAATTAATAATAATGCTGATGCAATTTATCTTGGTGCAAAAAGTTTTAACGCACGCGGTGGAGTGGAAAATTTTTCTTTTGAAAGTTTGAAAGAGGCGGTGGAATACGCACACCTTTTCGGCGTGAAGGTATATCTAACACTTAACACATTGATTAAAGATGAAGAGATGAAAGAAGTGCTTAACGTTGTTGAAAAGGCTCTTGAATGTTGCGTAGACGCGTTTATTGTGCAGGATGTGGGGCTAGTATATCTTATTAAAAACACCTTTCCAAATGCGGTTATTCATGCTTCCACTCAAATGGGAGTTAACAATTTTGAAGGCGCAAAATTTTTGTCGGAAGTGGGTTTCACGCGTATTGTGCTTGCTCGTGAAACACCTCTTGAAGAAGTCAGAAGAATACACGAAAATTTGGATGTGGAACTTGAGTATTTTGTGCAGGGTGCGCTTTGTGTTTCTTTTTCTGGAAATTGCTACTTGTGTTCTCTTCTTGCTGGTAAAAGTGGAAATAGAGGAGAATGTAAGCAGTTTTGCCGTTTGCCTTTCAAGTTATTTGATAAGGAAGAATATTTTTTAAGTGCCAAAGATTTTTGTCTGTTAAAGCGATTGAAAGATTTAAAAGAGGCAGGCGTCATATCTTTTAAGATTGAAGGAAGAGCAAGACGCGCAAGTTTTGTTGGTGGAGCAACTGGGATATATAAAAATGCAGTGTTAAATAATTTTAAGTGTGATGAAAAAGATATAACCACGCTTAAAAAACTTTTTAATCGTGGAAATTTTATTGAAGGATATTTTGGCGACGAAAAGAAGATATATTCACAAACTCAAAACCACATCGGTGTTTTCATTGGAAAAGTGGAAAAGGTGAAATTGGGTAAAAGGTTTAATGAAATTTTCATTCTTTCAAACGAAGATATTGTTAAAGGCGACGGCTTAAAATTTTTTGACAAGGGAAAAGAAGTGGCGTCTGTTGGCGTTATGGATGTCAA
>CALVWC010000014.1 GCA_944364445.1 uncultured Clostridia bacterium
CATGTCTGGATGAGTGTTCGAGTGCGTGCCAATCTCACATCCTGCTTCATCAATCGCCTTGACCATTTCAGGATAGTCATCCACCCAAAAGCCGACGAGGAAGAAGGTTGCCGTCACATTGAATTCCTCCAAAACGCTTAAAATTTCTTCCGTTTTATCAGCACCCCACGCAGCATCGAAGGAAATCGCCACCTGCTTTTCGGATGTGTCAACATTATAAATTGGCACTTTGCGTGGTGCATAGCCAAAGAAAACTTGTGCGCTTGTTGCACCATTGATGGAAACGGACAATAAGACCGCCACCACAATCATAATTAAGAAAGTTTTAATGGTTCTTGATTTGATAACGCAGAAATGCATACCAACCTCACTTTTATAATACAATTTTTGAAGCAATTTTAACTAGAAAATTTTATCCGGAAAATAGCACAGTTTGTTTTCTTTTGTCGAAAAGTTGCAAAAGCGTCAGATTTTAGAAATTCCAAAATTTTCCTTATTTCCTCCAGCCTAATTTTTACTTCTTGTAAAAACATATTCACTCCTAAGCACATTTAGAACTTTCCGCACAATTTTCTTATAAAAGTGAAAAAATTTCATTAAAAAAAATCCTAACCAAAAGGTTCGGATTATTTTTATTTGGTGCGGGCGGTGGGACTTGAACCCACACTCTTTCGAACATGCCCCTTAAACATGCGCGTCTGCCGTTCCGCCACGCCCGCTTATTTCGACCTTATTATTATAATCAATCAAACATTAAATGTCAACAATTTTTACCAAATTTTATAAATTATTCATAAAATTATTCAGATCAAAGCAATTTTATAAAACTTATGTATAAGTTGACCTTGACAGCAGAAATGTTTTGTGCTAAACTAAGGAAACTTAGGAGAAAGAAATGTTTATTGAAGATATTGACCAAAACGTGATTGAAAATTTTATGGAAAAAATTGCGCTAAAAATAATAAAAAAGCAGGAATTATTGCCTCACGACCAATTCAACATCTCTTTATCTAGCATTGTTAAAAAATTTGGCAAAGAGGCTGTGAACCAAATTGATGTGCAAGAAAGGGCAATCCACGCAGACGAAAAGAAAAATTCGTATATTAGATTTTACAGTGCTTACACCACAAAACATGGATACGCTCGCACATTCCTTTTTTGCCTCGCCTTTCAATTTGACGACACCTCATATCAAACCAAACTTGTTTATGTTGACGACCAGCCTTACGGATTTAAAGTTGAAGATGTTCTTTACACCATGAATGAATACATCAAAAATGTCAACAAAAATTTGCCAAATGTTGAATTTAAAAAGAATGTTGCAATAAATTCAAACTACACTCAAAAAATCTATGCAAGTTTGCCAAAAGAGGATAAAGAAAGTTATATTAACTATGTGAATAAATGCTATGACAACAATCTTGGAAAGGTGATTTTAAACTTAACTGCAAAGAAAAAGGCAGGTCTTTCAAAATTAAGAGATTGTTAAAAAATAAAGCCAAATTTACGGCTTTATTTTTGTTTTATTTATTAAAATGTGCGTTTTTTGAACTTTTTTTCAAAAAAAATTATAGATTTATATAGTTTTTTTGAATTTTTCACCTAAAATTAATATTCGCAGTTGTTTGGCGTTCTTGGGAAAAGAATGACATCGCGAATGTTGGAAACGCCTGTGATATACATCAAAATTCTTTCAAAACCCAAGCCGAAACCGCTGTGTTCAACAGAACCGAATTTGCGAAGGTTCATATACCACCAATAATCTTCCTCTTTCAAGTTCTTTTCATCCATAATCTTTTTAAGTTTATCATAGTCAGTTTCTCTTTCACTTCCGCCTGTTACCTCGCCGATGCCTGGGAAAAGCAAGTCGCAACCGCGCACGGTTTTTCCGTCGTCGTTGATTTTCATATAGAAAGCCTTGATGTCTTTTGGATAGTCCGTCACGAAAACTGGCTTTTTGAAGATAACCTCACTTAAATATCTTTCATGTTCTGTTTGAATGTCACATCCCCATTCCACTTTGTAGGCGAAATTGTTGTTATTTTTCTTCAAAATTTCAATCGCCTCAGTGTAGGTTATATGAGCGAAATCGCTGTGTATAACATTATTGAGTCTATCCATCAAGCCTTTATCGACAAAATTATTGAAAAACGCCATTTCGTCTGGGCATTTTTTTATTATGCCAGAAATGATATATTTCATCATCTCTTCTTCAAGGTCCATAAGTCCGTTGAGGTCCATGAAAGAAACTTCAGGCTCTAAGTGCCAAAACTCGTTTAAGTGGCGTGTGGTATTGCTGTTTTCCGCACGAAAAGTTGGACCAAAAGTATAAATCTTACCAAACGCTGCCGCACAAACCTCGCCCTCAAGTTGCCCAGTTGGAGTTAAATAGATTTTCTTTCCAAAAAGTTCGTCTTTAGGGTCAAATTTCTTCTCCTTGTCGTAAATATCCTGCGTTGTCACACGGAAAAGTTCGCTTCCACCCTCGCAGTCGGAAGAAGTAATGATTGGCGTGTGAACATAAACAAAGCCTTTCTTATTGAAAAACTCATGCAAAAGGAAGGAAAGTTCACTTCTAACTCTGAAAACCGCGTTAAAAAGATTTGTGCGTGGTCTTAAATAGGCGATTTCACGCAAAAACTCCAAAGAGTGTTTCTTCTTTTGAAGAGGATATTCGTTGTCAGTTGCACTGATAACTGTGACGCCGTTTGCTTGAATTTCAAATGGTTGCTTATTTTCAGGCGTTAAAACCACATTTCCCGTGCACATAATTGCAGAGCCAGTGTTAAGTTTTTGAACAATCTCAAAATTTTTGATTTTATCTTTATTGAAAACAATTTGCACGCCCTTGAAACTTGTGCCGTCGTTAAGGTCGATGAAACCGAAAGAGCCATTTCCACGGCAACTCTTCACCCAACCAGCAACAACAATTTCCTTGTCAACATAACCTTTAATATCATCGTGAAGTAATTTTATATCTAACTTTTTCATAACTTTCTCCTATTTTTATGGGTTCAACCTGTCTGGCCCACGGAAGATAAACATACCTTCCTTAATTGAGGAAATATTGAGAAGCATCATAATCATTCTGTCAAGCCCAAGCCCAAAACCGCCATGTGGTGGCATACCATATTTAAAGAATTCGAGATAGAACTCAACATCCTTATTCAAGCCTTTTTCTTTTGCCTGTTTTTTCAAAATTTCATAGCGATGTTCTCTCTGTGCACCAGTGTTTATCTCCAAACCCTTCCATATAAGGTCATATCCTTGTGGCACACCGTTTTTTCTCATGTGGTAGAAGGCTCTTTTTTCAGCGCTGTAATCTGTGATGAACAAAAATTCATGATTAAACTTATCTTTCGCCAAATTCTCGCAAAGCCTTTCTGCCTCTGTTGTCAAATCGCCCTTTTCTTCATCGCGAACTTTGAAGTTATAGCGTTTTTCGAGTTCGTCATAAACTTCGCTAAGTTTCATAACAGGAAAAGGTAGTGTTGGAACAACGATATCCACGCCAAACACTTCTTTCACTTTCTCGCCGAACTTTTCCTTCAAATTTTTCAGCATATACGCCAGCATTTCCTCTTCCAATTTCATAACATCTTCAAAGGAATTTATGAAAGAAAATTCAAGGTCAAAACCTGTAAATTCGGTGGCGTGCTTTTTGGTGTGCGACTTTTCAGCACGGAAAACTGGACCACACTCAAACACCCTTTCAAAACCAGCACCCATCGCCATTTGCTTGTAGAATTGTGGGCTTTGTGCAAGATATGCTTTGCGGTCAAAATACTTCACTTCAAAAACTTCCGAACCACTTTCGCTGGCTGTTGGAATAAGTTTTGGTGAATGTATTTCAATGAAGTGCCTGCTCAGCAAAAACTCTCTTAAACTTTGGTTCATAGCCGTTTGAACCATGAAAAGAAGTTGATTTTTTGGTTGCCTCAAATCAAGCCAACGATAGTCTAAGCGCTGGTCAATCGAACTTTCAGGACCTATTGGAAGAGCGTCAGCATGAGATGTGATTTCCACGCTTTCTGGAATAATTTCCATTCCGCCAAGTTTAACATATTCATTTTCAACTGCCTCGCCCACAATTTTCACAGTGGATTCAAGCGTGGCATGGGAAAATATTTCAGCGATTTCTGGTTTTTCGCTTTTAACAACTGTCACCTGCACCTTGCCAGACAAATCGCGTATCACAACAAATTGCATGCTTTTCTTATCTCTTAAATTCTCGATAAAGCCTTGAATTTCAACATGACCGGGTTTAATTTCGCAAATTCTCATAAGTACTCCTATAATCTTCAAAATTATATCACAATTTTTTCTCGCTGTAAAGAAAAACTGCAATCTTTCGCCAATTTTTAGTGTAAAACACCAAAAAAATGGTTATGTATCGGTGGTTTTGAAGATGTTTTTAAGAAAAAATCAATAAATTTTAATAAATTAGTGAAAAACGCTTGATTTTTAGAAAAAAATTTGATATATTAAAAGGGCAGTTATCAAAAATGTGGTCAAAAGAATATATGACTATATGATGAAACTTGCGGAAGTGGCTCAGTGGTAGAGCGTTGCCTTGCCAAGGCAAATGTCGCGAGTTCGAATCTCGTCTTCCGCTCCATCCCAAAGGGAAATTAAGCGTGAAAACGCAAACACAAAAAAGGAAAGACTGAGGAGAGTAAGAAAATTTGTTGCGTTTTTAAAAATTACTTCCAAAGTCTTATTTTTTATGGTACCATCGCCAAGTGGTAAGGCAAAGGTCTGCAAAACCTTTATTCCCCGGTTCAAATCCGGGTGGTACCTCCAAACCGACCAGGTGTGGCGGAATGGCAGACGCACAGGACTTAAAATCCTGAGAGGGCAACTTCGTGTGGGTTCAAGTCCCACCACCTGGACCAGAGAAAAAACTGCGCTTTTAATTCATTTTGAAAACAAGTTTCAAAATTTCATTTGATGCTTGTTTTTTCTCTTTAGCGACCAAACACAACTCGCATTTCATTGGCGAGTTGGTCGCTACTTTAGTGAGGATTTTTTTGTTTGTACTTTTCTTTTTTATTTTTTCACTCTTATTTTTTCTTTTTCGGATTATTTTTGAAAACATATATTTTTAAATAAAAAGTATATTAATTTTGTTTTTGCATTAGTTTTGAATAAATTTGTGAAGATTCTATAATATTGTCTTGTAAAAACTTCATTAAATCAACATTGTTAAATACAAAATTCTTATTAAAGAGATTTTTGAATTCATTTGAAATATCAAATATAATACCAGCAATTTTGTTTAATATCCAAACATAGTGTTGGATATTGAATGATTGATTGAGATAGTTTCCGTGTGAGAATTTACAAGCAAATTTGTATATGCTTAAAAATTCTTCATGATATTTCTCATCCCCTTTTTCCATATATTTTAATAACTCTTTAATTACATATTTTTTAGGAGTTTGACCATCATTCTTTTCTAAACCATCAATCCAACCATAGTTTAAATAGTTTTGCCAATAAGAAACATTATTAGGAATAATTTTTTTGAATTCTTCTGGAAATGTGCCAGTCATATCATATTCATTACGAAAATTCATAAATTGGTAATAGATTGATGCGACTTTTTCATCATCATTGATTATATAATAAATACAAAATGTTTCTAAAAGCGTTCTAAATAATGAATATGCACTTCCCATATCGTCGCTTTCAATTAACAATAGAATAGATCTAACCAATTTCAGCATTACAACCAATGTGTTAATTTTAAAATCTTTATTTTTAAAGTTATATTTTTCTTTTACATTGTCAAAAAGTAAAGGAAGCATATAGTTTACTGCACTATGAATGGAATAATTTAATGAAGTGTGATACGTATAAAAATCCGCATTTCCTATATCATCATTTATAGGGCGAAGACTGCATTCTAACACTACTTTTGACTTCAACTTATTTAGAAATTCTTGATTAGAATTTTTTATACTTTTTTCTTCTTTGCTATCAGTCAAGGTAAGATACCAATAATTCATTGCAAGTTTCAAACAAATATCATAATCAAGGTCATCAATACCACTTGCTAAAATCAATTTTATACTTAAATCATAACAATTTTTAGAAATAGGCTGGAATATTGGATCTCTTTTAATTTCTTCTTTCAATTTAATCAAAAGATTAGGCTTCATAAGTCTGCCAAATTTTTCCCTTAATTGCTTGTTCTTTTCTTTAAATATTTGTTCTGGTTTCAAATTTAGAAATTGGTTAATCATAAATCACCTAACATTTTAATTTTTTATTATTAAATACAATAATGAATTTTTTTAATGAATTATCATCGTGACACGGTTTTAATAATTATTGCTTTTTCAAATATAGGTTTAAATTTTTAAAATTGTTTAACTCCAATCGATTGGGGTTTTGCCAATTTTGGTTAAAAATTCGTTTGTTTTTGAAAAGTGCTTACAACCGAAAAAGCCTCGATAAGCAGAAAGCGGACTTGGATGTGGTGCTTTTAAAACGAGATGTTGTTTTTCAATAAGCGGTGCAAAACTTTGTGCATTGCTACCCCACAAAAGAAAAACGATTGGGTCTTTACGCGAAGAAAGTTGTTTTATGACTTCTGTGGTAAAATTTTCCCAACCTTTTCCGCGGTGCGAGTTTGCCAGCCCTCGCCTTACCGTTAAAGTGGTGTTCAAAAGCATAACGCCCTGTTTTGCCCACCTAATTAAATTTCCAGAATTTTGCACTTTGATGTGAAGGTCATCCTCAATTTCCTTAAAGATATTAACAAGTGACGGAGGAAAATCAACACCCTCCTCCACTGAGAAAGAAAGCCCATGCGCCTGATGTGGTTCGTGATATGGGTCTTGACCAATTATGACAACTTTCACCTTATCATAAGGGCAATAATTTAGTGCATTGAATATGTTTTCCACTTTTGGATAGATTTCGTGAGTAGAATACTCCTCTTCCAAAAACGCCTGCAATTTTTTGAAATAGTCCTTTTGAAATTCGCCTTTTAAGCGATTTGCCCAATCTTTTGTTATTCTAATCATATAAACATTTTACCATATTTCAATTTATTAATAAAGGAATTTAACAAAAATTTTAAAATAAAAAAGCAAAAGTTATTCTTCCTTTTGCTCTTCTCTTTCAAGTTTGGAAACTTTTCCAGCAAGATATTTGTGCCTTGTTTTACGAATGATTTTTCTTCTAATACCCGGGAATTTCTCGCGCGCGTCGTATTTATCCACCGTTGAACTCATCGACTCCACCATGGCACGCGACGCTTTTTCCACGCTTGCCTGTTTGTTGACTATGTCTGTTGATTTTGAATTTTCAACCGCCCTAACGCACATCTTTTTCCCTTTATGCCTTTGCAAAGAAAAAACAACAATCATGGCAACAAAAAGCACTAAAAAGATAACAAGAAAATAGATATAAAATTCGTTAAAGCCAGAAACTAAAATGAAAATTGCCACAAGTGCGCAAAAAAGAAGAAGAGAAAACACGGCGTTTCTAATGTCCGCCTTAGCACTCTCTATCGCCTTTTTTCCTTCCAAAAAAGTGAGATGATATTTCCCTTCCACATTTTCAATATACTTCAAATTCACTTTTGCCATTTCCTACCTATTTATATGTTTCTATCATAAGATTATACTTTTAAATTTGTTTACAACACTATTGTATAACACTTTAAATTTCTTTGTCAAACGGTTTGTTTAAAAATTTTTAAGTTATTTTCTTAAAATATCACCTTTTTTTAAAGGTAATTCGCAAGGAATATATACTTTTTCTTGCACTTTTCTTGCTGACTCAATTTTCTCATCGTCCAAAGTGGTTATTTTTGAAATTTTAATTTTTTTGTTGAAAATATTTTTGTCTGGGCTTAAAATTTCCACTTCGTCGCCCACCGAAAACTTATTACGCATTTCCACCTGCACTTTTTTGCCGTCGGCATCTTCTGTGACAAGAGCAATGAAAGTGGAGTCTTGCACTGGCATGCTATCCTCTTGAAACTGCCTGTTGGTTTCGTCGAAATAGAAACCTGTGGTGTAGCGTCTGTGGCTTGCTTTCAAAAGTTCTTCGCAAAGCTCTTTGCTTGGTGGCTTTGGTAAATTGTCAAGCGCCATTCGGTAGGCATTGACAACTGTGGCAACATAGTATGAAGATTTCATTCTACCCTCAATTTTGATGCTGTCTACCCCTGCTTCTTGCAATTCTTTAAGATATGGAAGCATATTGAGGTCTTTGGAATTAAAGATATAACTTCCCTTTTCGTCCTCTTCAACTTCAAGTTCGTCCTCTCGGCTAACCTCTCTAACATAATACTTCCACCTGCACGCCTGCACACACTCGCCGTGATTGGAGTCGCGACCTGTGAGGTAGTTGGAAAGAAGGCATCTGCCAGAATATGCCATGCACATTGCACCGTGCACAAAAACTTCAAGTTCCACCTTTTTAGAGAGGTTTTTTCGTATGTTTTTAATTTCCTCCAAACTTAACTCTCTTGCTAAAATTAACCTTTTAACTCCAAGGTCGGCAAAAAATTTGGCAGTGTAAGAATTTATGACATTCGCTTGCGTGCTGACATGAATATCCAAAATTGGAGCATGAATTTTCACGAACTCTAAAACGCCAACATCTGCCACAATCACAGCATCCACCTTAGCCTTATTCTGCAAAAATTCCAAATATTCTTTCAAGCCTTCAAAGTCACTGTCGTGCGCGATGATGTTTAAGGTTATGTAAACTTTCTTTTTCATTTTGTGTGCAATTTTCACAGCCTCAACAATTTCCTCATCGGAAAAATTACCAGCAAACGCTCTGAGCCCAAAGCGATTACCAGCAAGATAAACTGCGTCCGCTCCAAAATGAAGTGCCGTCAAAAATTTTTCAAAATTCCCTGCTGGTGCAAGAAGTTCCATCGTTTTTTTCTCCTTGTTTTTTCTTTAATTTTATCCAAATGAAAATTCCAAAAATATTGGTCGTGAAATTTATTAAATAACTAACAAAAGTGATGATTTGTGAAACATTATTATCTGCAATAACAAGAAGAAGCCACATAGTAATGCACAATATGGTATTAATTATAAAAAATATAAAGTTATATTCACAACGCCTAAATGATAAATAACTTCCTATCAAAGAAAAGAAAAATGCAAAGGTTGATAAAATGCAAAATCTTGTGTTAAAGTATTCTAGGAAAAAATAAATTCCAACGCTTATCGCAACACAAACGAAAGATGCAATTAAAAACTCTTTCCATGTCATTTTTCCTCTTATTTTTATTTGACCATTTGGAGAGTCTAAGTTTCTAAACCACATAATGATTGTTGCAAGGCATATGGGTATGCTAATTGCACAAGAAATAATCACTTCACCATAAAATTTATTCATAAAAGAAATTATAGAATAGAAAATTGCCTTGATGATCATAAAAAACTGACCAGCAACACTTCCTTTTGCTATGAAGAACACACCAAAAGCACCCATGATTGCACTTAGTATTGTGATGGTATCGGAATGAAAAACTAAACCTAAAGTTAGTGTTGCAATTAACAAAGATGAAATTATGACATAGTCATACCATTTCAAACTCTTAAAAAACTCTTTTACTCTAACCATTAAATCTTACCACCATTCAACGAAATAGTTATATCCACATTTGGCTTTGCGGTGAGTGTTAAATCAGTAAGTCCAATTCCGCTTTTCATATAGTAATACGCCATTGAGCCAATCATGGAAGCGTTATCCGTGCAGAATTTAAGGTCTGGTAAATATAGTTTCACGCCAAAATCGAGGCAAGATTTTTCAAGTTTTTCGCGCAATCTTGAATTTGCCCCCACTCCTCCTGCCACAACAAGTTTTTTACTTCCACTTTCCAATAAAAAGCGCATAGTTTTTTCCACCAAGTCGTCGGTGACAAGTTCTTGAAAGGAACAAGCAACATCATTGACATCAACTTTTGCTCCGCGTTGAGCCCGATTATGCACAAAGTTGACAACCGCTGTTTTAATTCCACTGAACGAAAAGTTATAGGTATTCTTTAGTGGTGTGTGGTTTAAAAATTCAATATTGTTCTTTCCAAGTTTTGCGCACCTATCGATGTTTGGCCCACCTGGATAGGAAAGCCCCAAAACGCGTGCAACCTTATCAAAGCATTCGCCCACAGAATCGTCAACTGTGGAGCCGATAAGATTAATTTCGCAATAATCTTCCACATTCAAAAGCGCCGTGTGCCCACCACTGACCATAAGGCAAGTGAAAGGAGGAGTTAGGTCTTTGTGGGAAATGTAGTTTGCTGAAATGTGACCATGCACATGGCTCACTGCAATAAGAGGAAGTTTAAGTGCATAACTAAGTGCCTTGGCAAAGTTGACGCCAACTAAAAGCGCACCCATAAGTCCAGCACCATAAGTGACTGCAACTGCATCTAGGTCATTTGCCGTTAGGTTTGCTTCCTTTAACGCCTCGTGATAGCAATTTGAAATGGCAAGTATGTGGTTTCGAGAGGCAACCTCTGGAACAACCCCACCAAAGCGTTTATGAATTTCGATTTGTGAAGCCACGATGTTTGCAAGCACTTCTCTGCCGTTTTTCACAATCGCCACTGCCGTTTCGTCGCAAGAGGACTCCACAGCCAAAATGACAACATCTTTTTTGGAAGAAAGGTGGGAAAATTTTTCTTTTGCAATCTCAAGATAACTAGCCATTTGCTTCTCCTTTCACGCTTGTGCGTTTTAAATATTCGTTGATAAAATCTTGAATATCTCCGTTCATAACTGCTTGAATATCGCTGGTTTCATAGTTTGTTCTGTGGTCTTTTACCATGGTGTATGGGCAAAAAACATAGGAGCGGATTTGACTTCCCCACTCAATTTTCTTAACATCTCCGCGAATGGATGCAAGTTTTTCTTGTTCTTCAAGTTCTTGTTTTTCCACCAGTTTACTATATAGCATCTTCATGGCTGTTTCACGATTTTGAATTTGTGACCTTTCCGTTTGGCAAGCAACAATTATGCCTGTTGGAATGTGAGTTATGCGAATGGCAGACTCCGTTTTATTGACATGTTGCCCACCTGCACCAGAACTTCTGTAAGTGTCAATTTTTAAATCTTCTGGGCGTATGACGATGTCTGGCACTTCATCAATTTCTGGCATAACTTCAAGAGAGGCAAAACTTGTGTGCCTTCTTGCGTTAGCGTCGAATGGCGAAATTCGAACCAGCCTATGCACACCCTTTTCCGCTTTCAAATAGCCATAAGCATTTTCTCCGCTGACCAAAAAAGTTATGCTTTTAATTCCCGCTTCCTCGCCATCTAGAACATCTAAAACTTTCACTTTAAAATTATGTTTTTCAGCATACATGGAATACATCCTGAAAAGCATATTTGTCCAGTCCATAGCCTCAGTTCCGCCCGCACCAGCGTGAAGTGTTAAAATGGCATTGAAACTGTCATATTTCCCAGACAAAAGCGTTTCCAGCCTTGCCTCTTCCACTTCTTTTTCAAGTGCTAAAAGTGTGGAATTTAGTTCGTCAAAAAGGGCTTGGTCGTCGGTGTCGGAAAGTAGATCAATTAAAGTGCTTGCATCTTCAATTTTCTTTTCAAGATTTTTCACCTTTTCAATTTTATACTCGCAGGTTTTCATTTCTCGCCCCACCCTTGAAACAAGTTTTGGGTCGTTATAAAAACCATCGCTTAATTGCTCTTTTTTTAATTCTTCAAGTTTTTTGTTGACGCTTGGCAGGTCAAAGACACTCCTTTATGAAAGAAAAATCTTCTTTGATTTTATTTAATTTTTCATTTTGCAATTCTAAAATCATAATAACTCCTTAAACTTTTTTATTATACACCACAAAAACCGCTTTGTCAAAGGTTAATCTTCCACCTTTTCGAAAAGTTCATTGACATGAATTTTATGGAACTGCTCGTCTTGCCTTATCAAACTTCTTTCGATGAAGTAAAGCATTATGCCATACATAATATACATAACCACAACAAATCCAAAAGCAATCAAAAGGAAGATGTGTAAGTCACCAATCAATCCGTCAAACACACCCGCCAAAATCAAAAGAGTGGTCGACATAATTCTGCCAGATGCCAAACTAAACTCCATAATAGAGGTGCTTTCCAAAATATGCGAGTGGAGGGATAAAATTCTGACAACACTGGCACGACGGCTGTCGGAAATCGACATTATGATAACATTCAAAATAACATAAACTCCATAAAAAACAATAACAACAATTTCCAATGCTGTTCCACCAAAACTTGCCACGCAGATTATGGATAGAGCGGCAAGAGCCACCAAAATTATGCACGGAAAGATGAAAGCCTTTGCTCGTTTTTTTCGATAATACCTTAAATATAAAAACATCGTCACAATGGAGCAAAGTGTGAAAACAGATTGCAAAATTCCAAGTGTTGTTGTGGAGTTCATTGTTATGAAAACTAATATCGTTAAAATGGTGGAAATATTGTCATATGACGCACCGCGAAAAAAGTTTGAAAGATAGACATATTTAAGCGGTTCTGTGCTTTGCTTATTGTTTTTTAAATATCTATAAAACTTTGGAATATTAAAAGCAAGTTTATAAACCTGTTTTGGTTTAATTAAGAACGAAAAGACCACCAACCCAACACATAAAACTGCCATAAGAATTGTTATAATAGAAAAGTCGATGCTATCCAAAAAGCCAAGAGTAACGGGCAAAATAATGCTTACACATTGAAGAGCAATTCTTTTTACTGCAAAAAATCGCACTTGATGCTTGCTGGAAATTGTTTCGGATGTCAAGTTGTGATATCCAGAAGAGAAAAAGGCAAAACTTAAGCCATAAATAGCCGAAATTAAAGGCAAAAAGGTTATCAACTTATCTTCTAAAAAGTAAATTAAAGTTATAGTTATTGTGAAGCCGATTGCTCCAATGGAAACAAAAACACTTTTGTTATATTTTTTTAAATAGTAGCCAGTGAAAAAATAACTTACACCTAAAACTGCATACCAAATCAAGTAAAAAAGCCCAATTTGAATGATGTTATAGTTTACGCTTTGACCTAAACTTGTGTTTCTTAAAATGTTGGAAACAAAAAAGAGGTCAATAAAAATTACAACTGCATATTGAATACACTCACAAACCACAATGGATATGGAACTTAAATTAAAAATCTTACTTTTTCTCATCTTTAGCTCTCTTTTTTCGTTTCAAATATCTGTCAAGCACTTTCACAATTTCCATATAAGGCACAATTAAAATTGCAAGTCCAATCGCCACAAACCAAACCCACCAATCAATTGAACAAATTCCAAATGCATTTTGAAGTGCTGGAATAGGTAAAAGAACAATAATCATCGTCAAAATTGCCGAAATCAAAAAACCAATATTTAGAGTTTTGTTGTTAAACGGATTTGAAGAAAACAAACTTTGTGTGTCGCTTTTTAAGTTGTATGCGTGGAAAAGTTGCGAAAAACACAAGAAGATAAAACATAGTGTTGTGGCATACGTTGGTTCAACATGATAAACAAGCGTCATCACGGTGTAAAGTGCAATCAAAATTCCTGCCACAAAAATGGAAGGCAAAAAGATGTTTATTGCCACTTTGCCTTTAAGTAAACTTCCTTTTTTTGTGTGAGGTTTTTCTTTCATAATATCTTTTTCTGCTTCCTCAAACCCAAGTGCTAAGCCCACGAAAGTGTCGGAAACAAAATTTATCCAAAGAAGTAGTGGAGCGGTGAAAATGGTGTATTCTGGCTTGCCAAGAAAGATAAAAGAAACAATGGTTATTGCAATTAATGAAGCAAAACTAGTCTCCAGCAAAAATTGCAAAATTTTCATGATGTTTTGATAGACTTTTCTGCCTTCCTTGACCGCACCAACAATCGTGGCAAAATTGTCGTCAGTCAAAATTAAGTCCGCCGCCTCTTTTGTGACATCAGTGCCATTTTTGCCCATGCCAACACCGATATCCGCCACGCGTATACTTGGTGCATCGTTCACTCCGTCGCCCGTCATCGCCACGACCTTTCCGTTTGCCTTAATTGCCTTCACAATTTTCACTTTGTGTTCTGGGCTGACGCGTGCATAGACCTTATAATCACCAACAACTTTAACAAATTCTTCATCACTAATTTTGTTTAATTCTTCGCCAGTTATAACCTGCCTCTTATCCTTACATATTCCAAGTTCATTTGCAATGGCAAAGGCTGTTTCCTTGTGGTCGCCTGTTATCATCACAACATCAATCCCTGCCTCTTTGCAAGTTTTAATGCTTTCAAAAACTTCCTCGCGAGGTGGGTCCATCATGCCAGCAAGCCCAACAAACACAAGGTCTTTTTCGGTGTTATCGGAAGTGTATTCGGCTATACTTTTATCAACTTTTTTAAAAGCAAAAGCCAAAACTCTAAGCGCTCGTGAAGCCAAAGCAGAATTTTGTTTGTAAATTGTGTCCACATCACTTGGCGTTAACGCCCTAACATTGCCATTATCTAAAACTTTTGTGCAACGGCTTAGCACGCTGTCAAGCGCGCCTTTAGTATATGCACATCCGCCCTCTTTATCGGCATTAATGGTGGTCATCATTTTTCTGACGCTGTCGAAAGGCACTTCTCCCACGCGTTCAAATTTTCCTTCCATTAAGTCTTTGCTTACGCCAAAAGCATAGCCACAATGCACAAGTGCCACTTCGGTTGGGTCGCCAATGCAAGAAAGGTTTTCATTTTCAAGTTTAATTTGAACATCGTTGCAAAGCACCATGCTTGACAAAAACGCCTGCACAGTTTTGTTGTTTGAAACAAGGTCAAAAGCGACTTTTTCTGCCTTTGCAACTTGCACAGCACCGCCAGTTAAAGTTTTTAAAGACATATTACATTTATTAAAATCTTTTAACGCGTCATCAAAGAAAAAAGCCTGCTTGACTGTCATTTTGTTGAGTGTTAAAGTTCCAGTTTTATCGGTGCAAATAACTTCTGTCGAGCCCAATGTTTCCACGGCTGGAAGTTTTTTCACAATGGCACGCTGAGCACTCATACGCTTAACGCCTATTGACATACAAATTGTCATGCACGCAGGAAGCCCTTCTGGAATGACGCAAACAGCAATGGCAATCGCCATTGAGAAAGAATCAAAAACATCGGCACCTGTGCAAACGGAAATGACAAAAAGAATAACAGAAACCAAAATCACAATAAGTGTCAAATATATGCTTGTGGTTTTTATGCGTTTTGTCAGCGGTGTTGATTCTTTTTTAATTTCATTAAGTTCTGTGGCGATTTTCCCCATTTCGGTGTTCATGCCACAAGAAACCACAACTCCACGCCCTCTGCCGTAGGTGACCACACTGCCCATATATGCCATATTCACTCTGTCGCCTAAAAGAGTGTTATTTTCCAAAATTTTTTCTGCGTCTTTTTCAACAGCCTCGCTTTCGCCAGTGAGAGCGCTTTCTTCCATCTTAAGCGACTTTGTTTCTAAAAGCCTTAAATCTGCAGGAACAATGTCGCCAGCTTCCAAAATAACAATATCTCCAAGCACAAGTTCCTCAGTTTTAACTTTCACCACCTTGCCGTCGCGCAGTGCCTTACAAAAAGGTTTGGTCATGTTTTTAAGCGCCTGCATTGCCTGTTCACTTTTGCGTTCTTGAATATATCCAATAATGGAATTCACAAACACAACAAGAATGATCATGCCCGAGTCAATAAATTCGTTTGAATCACCTTTAACAGCACCTATAATTATGCTGACAACTGCACAGCAAAGAAGCACAATAATTAAAACATCTTTGAACTGACCTAAAAATTTAACAAATTCGCTTTTTTTCTTTTTGCTAACAATAAGATTTTTGCCGTTCTTTTTAAGCCTTTCTTGCGCGACGGAAGAAGATAGTCCCGCCTTGGAACTATCCACCTTTTTCATAGCCGTTTCGATGTCTGTGTTGTAAAACATTAAAACTCCTTAAAAACACATCGGAGAAAACCGCTTATATATTAAATTATAACAAATAAATATAATTTTACAAAGCAATATATAAATATTTTTAAAAAACTCTATTTTTCCATTTATTTGGCACTATTGATAGCATTTTATTGCATACCACCACAAGATATGGTGTATTATGCAACATTATATCTAAATTTTTTGACAAGATATTGTTTTAAAGCAAAGACTATTTAAAAACAAAAAACACATCCTTAAGAAGAATGTGCTTAAAAATTTTTTATGATGCGTCGCCTGTCACCTTGTTTAATTCGTCCTCATCTTTCAAAAAGTCAGGGAGCTCTTCTGTTTGAAGTTCAAATTCGTTATACAAACTGTCGCTTTCGGCATTTTTAATTTCTTCCTCGTTGATAACCTTAATTCTTTCCAAAAGTTGCTCATAGTCTGGTAAATCTGCAAGGTCTTGAAGATTAAACCTCTTCAAAAAGTTTTCAGTTGTGCCGAAAAGAAGAGGTTTTCCAACAGCGTCCTTTCTTCCCACAACTTCAATCATGTTTTGGTCAACCAAGATTTGCACTGCATAGTCGCAATTAACACGCCTGATATCTTCAATTTCAAGTTTTGTGATTGGTTGTTTATATGCAATAATCGCCAAAGTTTCAAGTGCCGCCCTTGTCAATGATTTTTCTCTCACAGGGTTCAAAACCTCGCTGATATATTCAGCATATTGAGGGTTGGAAGCAAGTTGAACCTTGTTTTTAAATTTAATCACATGAATACCTTTTTCGCCATCATACTCCTTGCAAAGTTCTTCAATCACCTCGTCAAGCTCCTTTGGCGAAATTTCCAGTTTTTGCAAAATAAAATCTTTATCCAAGCCGTCGCCTGCCACAAAAAGAATGGATAAAACAATTTCCTTTAACTCTTTCTTATTTTCCACTTTCATATCACACCTCATTTGAAGTTATCACAATATTTCCAAAAGTTCCGTTTTGCAAAACCTTGATGGTTTGAAGTTTTAAAAGTTCCAAAACCGCCAAAAACACATTGATAAGTTCGCTTTTTGTCATGTCGTCAGCAAAGAGTTCCTCAAACTCAAACCTCTTATGCTCCTTGGCAAAATTTCTTATGGAAATGATTTTTTCAGCCACAGTAAATCTGTCTTTCACAATTTTCTTAGGCTCGTCGTTCTTAATTGCCTTTTTAAGTTCCTCGCGTGTTAAAAGTTTGGCAAAAGCGTCAAGAAGTTTGTCAAGCACCATATCTTTCATAACAATTTTTACCTTTTCGGTTTCCTTGCCTGGTGTGCGATAGAGTTTATTTATATCTTCAATACCTTTAAGTTCCTGCCCTGCTTTTTTGAAAAGTTCATACTCCTTCAAGCGTCTCAAAAGAATTGCCTCATCGTCCTCTTCTTCATCCACAGTTGCCTCTTGCTCCACTGGAAGAAGTTTTTTCGATTTAATTTCAATCAAAGTGGCGGCAACGGTGATAAATTCGCTCGCCCTGTCCATGTCGATATTCTTTAAATCTTGCATATAGTTAAGATATTGCTCGGTGATGTCGGCAAGTTTAACGGTGGCGATGTCAAGTTTTGCTTCCTTGATTAAGTGAAGAAGAAGGTCAAGAGGGCCTTCAAAATTGTCGAGTTTAAAGCGATATGCATCCGTCGCGAGAAGCATATCTTCCTGTTTTTCTTGCACAATTTCCTCTTCTGCCACCTAAAACTCCTTATTACTCATAATTATATCAAACCTTCAAACAAATTGGCAAGCAAAAATAAAAGAAAAAAGAGTGTTTTACACCCTTTTCTCCTTAAATATATGCGTTTTACCAGTTTTCCACAATTTTATTGAAGTTATCCAAATATGAGGAATGTTTTACATCTTCTTTCACAACAACATTAACTTCTTTAATCACATTTCCTTCTTTTGTTATCACAACTTTTCCAACAACCTCTCCATTTTTAAGCGGTGCTTTAATATTGTCAGGTATTTCCACATTGGTTTCATATGTCGCGTTGTCGCCTTTTTTAACTATCACACTGAATGTTTCTTCGCCGTAAACTTCAACTTCCTCAATTTTACCTTTATTGACCTTGACTTTTTGAAGAGGAGAGTTCATATCCACCAACAACTTGTTTTCAAAGTTAGCAAAACCATAACTTAAAAGAAGAGAACTTTCATTGAAGCGAGTTTTACTATTTTCCGCACCAATGATAACAGAAATAAGCCTCATGTCGTTTCGTTTTGCCGAAGCGGTCAAACAACAACCCGCCTCGTTTGTGGAACCTGTTTTTCCGCCGTCGCATCCCTCAAAATAGCGGATGAGTTTGTTTGTGTTCACAAGTTCGGTTTCTCTGCCAGACGGATGAGTGAGCGTGTCCATCCAAATGGAAGAATAGTTATGATATAGGTCATGCTTCAAAATTTCTCGCATTAAAATTGCCGAGTCCTTTGCGCAAGAATATTGCTCTGGTGCTGGAAGCCCAGTTGAGTTGACATAGTTGGTGTTTGTCATGCCAAGTTCTTTTGCGCGTTTATTCATTCTGTTAACAAAACTCTTCTCGTTGCCATTGAAATATTCAGCAAGTGCAACAGAAGCATCGTTTGCAGACGCCATGATAACCGATTTCAATAAGTCCTCGAAAGAATACTCAACATAAGGGTCAATGAAAACCTGCGAGCCACCCATTCCAGAAGCGTTTTCGGTGGTGGAAATCATGGTGTCAAGCGTCACATTGCCCTCATCATATTCTTCAAGAGCAATTAAAATGGTCATCATTTTAACCATGCTGGCAACTGGCAAGTGTGTTTCCGCATTTTTTGCAAACAAGATTTCTCCGCTTGCATAGTCCATTAAAATTCCGCTTTTAGACGAAATGTCAACATCGCTTTCTGCCGACACAACATTTGTGCAAGGAAAAACAAGAAAGCAAAATGCCAGCAAAACTAAGAGGGATGAAGAAAATATCTTTTTCATAAAAAACTCCTTTTACATATATTTTGCAAAAGGAAAATTTTTATACTAATTATTAAATAACCAAAATCACCTGCCCATTTAATAGGTAAAGAAGGAGAGTTTCCACAAGATTGACGGCAATTAAAAGAAGAAAACCAAACAGTAAAAACAAAAATCTGTTGCAGTCCGTTCCGCCATAGCGCTTGCAGTTGCCATTGATTTTTGAAAGCACCAAATAGAACATGATGAGAATGAAAAGTGTGAGAAGTTGGCATGGCAAAATAACCACAATCGCCGTTAAACTTCCACCTAAGCCATAAAGAAGAAAAATGAGAGCGAAATTTAGCCCAAAAAGATAACTTCGATAAACAATCAAAACCTCAGCAAGCGGAAAAAGAAAAGGCACAAAGGAAACACCGAATAAAATTAAAACATTAATGGTAAGCGAAAGCGTTCGAGAAAAAAATGCAGAGGAAGAACCCACAAAGCCAGAAGCAAAATCGTCAAGCGAAATTTCTTGAAGACTGGAAAGCGAACTGTTTGCCGTGTTTTTTATGGCAACAAAAACGCCAGCAGAAATGGCAATCAACACTAAAACAAGCGTGATGATAAATTTAATGCGATTTTCTTTCATCGCCTTAACGCAAGAAAACCTTAGTCCATTAATAAACGAATGTGACTTATAATGCATATAATATCATATTAAAATCACAAAAAAATAAGAACAAATAAACCTAAAAACAGAAAAACTTAAAAGCAATTAGACATGAAAAAAAGGACTACTCGCCCTTTTTATCTCACCATAGTGTTATCAAAGAAAAAGCAATCTGTAAAAATTTTATTTTTCCGAAAAATCTAAAAGATTGTATGCCACAATTTTAAGTTGCTCATAGGTTATGCCACCTTGAAAGTATGCGATGTATGGCTTTTTGATGGGACTATCACAACTAAGTTCGATTGACGCACCCTCCACAAAAGTGCCTGCCGCCATGATAACTTTGGTGGTGTAGCCAGCCATGTCGTATGGAATTGGAAGAGCGTTGGAATCGATTGGCGAAAGTTTTTGAATAAGTTGAACAAATTTAATTAATTCCTCTTCCGTGTTAAACACAATGCTTTTGATGATGTCGAAAGAGTTTTCGCTTGTGTCTGGAATGATTTTATAGCCCTGCCTTTTCATCACTTCGCCGATTAAGTAGGCGCCTTTCACTGCTTGTGCCACGATGTGTGGTGCCATGAAAAGCCCTTGATAAAATAGGCGATAACCAGCCTCATACGAGCCTGTTTCCCTTCCAAGAGAAGGGCAAGTTAAGCGGTTTTCAATGTGAGAAAGTGCCTCTTTTGTGCCAACAATATATCCACCTGTTGGAGCAAGCGAGCCACCAATATTTTTAATTAAACTTCCCACGCAAACATCGGCACCCACCTCGGTTGGCTCTTTAACTTCGATAAATTCTCCATAGCAATTATCCACCACAATAAACGATTTTGGAGAAATCTCTTTAATTCTTTTAAACACGTTTTCCATATCAAAAACAGAAAGTGCCTTTCTTGCCGAATAGCCTCGTGACCTTTGCACAAACACCACGCGTGGTTTAAGTTTTTTAACAAGTTTATAAATCTTTTCCTCATCAAAAGTGGAATTTATTAAATCGACAAATTTGATGTTAACGCCCAAACTTTCCAAACTTCCATTATCTTTGCCGAAAAGCGTGTCGGAAAGTGTGTCGTAAAGGTCGCCAGTTATGGAAAGAAGTGTGTCTTTTGGTCTTAACAAGCCATAAAGTGCCGTGGCAATGGCGTGAGTTCCGCTTGTTAAATGCACAGAAACAAGCGCATCTTCCGCGTTAAAAACATCAGCAAAAACATGGCAAAGCCCGTCTTTACCTTTGTCGGTGTAGCCATAGCCAGTGGTTCCTGCAAAATGTTGATTTGTTATTTCTCTTTTATTAAACGCTTCAAGCACCTTGTTTTGATTGAAAAGTGCAACATCATCAATCTTTTTAAATCTGTCTTGAAGATTTTTTTCAATTTCGTTTAAAATTTCCAGTTTTTTCTTATCCATTTAACCACTCCTTAACTTTTTCACACATATTTTGAAAGGCGTTTTCGTCCTCCGCGTCGATATAGTTGATGTTTTCCATGCCACGAAGAAATGTCAACTGCCTTTTAGCATAGTTTCGGCTGTGCTGTTTAATTAATTCCACCATGCGCTCATAGGAAATCTCGCCGTCTAAGAACGATAAAACTTCCTTATATCCAATCGCTTTCATAGAGGAGTTTTCTCGCGTTAAACCTTCGCTTTTCAACCTTTTAACCTCGTCTATAAGCCCCTCGTTAAGCATCATATCCACACGCAAATTTATTCTTTCATACAATTTTGCTCTCTCCATGGTGAGAGCAAAAATAAGCGAGTCTATTTCACTTTTTGACGAGGTTTTTTCTCCGCTACCTAACGCAATTTCAATCGCCCTAATAACTCTCACAGGATTATCTTTTTCTGTTTTTGTTGCCAAATCCAAATTGAGCGTTTTAAGATAAGAATAAAGTTTCTCCACGCCCTCATCTTTCAAAATTACTTCCAACTTTTTTCTTAAATTCTCGTCTTTTCCAGCCCCGCCAAAGTTATAGTTTAAAATGAGAGATTTAACATATAAACTTGTGCCACCGACCACAATCGGAAGTTTGTTTCTTTCACTTATCTCCTTTATCTTCTCTTTCATAAGCGAAACAAACTGAAAAGCCGTGAAATCTTCCTTTGGCGAAACGATGTCGATTAAATGATGTGGAACGCCCCCTGTTTCCTCTTTTTTAATCTTCGCAGAACCGATATTCATGCCTTTATAAACTTGCACCGAGTCGCAAGAAATTATCTCGCCACCAAAATGTTTAGCAAGTTTAACTGATATTGCAGTTTTCCCCACTGCTGTTGGGCCAAGAATGAACAGTGCTTTCATCAAAGCACCCTTTTAAACATTTTTTCAAAGTCTTTCTTAGAAATCTTAACAATGATAGGTCTGCCATGCGGACAAAGAAGGATGTTTTTTTGCATTTCTTCAATGAGATACACAATTTCATCTTTCGTCACGCTGTCGCCCGCACGAATGGCATGTTTGCAAGCCGTTTGGCAAAGTTTTTCGTTGATGAACGCACTTGCTTTCTTTTCGCCCAGCGTTTCGTCTGCCAAAATGTCTTCCACAAACTTATTCAAAGAAATTCCATTCAAAACAAATGGCACGGTGCTGATTTTGAAATCTAAACCGTTTTCTTCCACTGTAAAGCCCAAATTTTTCAAATTGTCAATCTTATCGCTAAATTTTTCAGCATCCAAACTTTGAAGAGAAAACTCGTAAGGAACAAGTAAATCTTGCCTTAAAAGCGTGTTGGTGTCGATTTGTTTTTTGAGTTTTTCGTAAAGTTGACGCTCGTGCATGGCGTGCTGGTCAATGACGTAAACATTATCGCGATATTCGGCAATGATGTAGGTCTTAAACACAACGCCAACAATCTTCACTTCTTCGCTGACATTTGCGTCAATGAAAGTCTCTTCCTCTTGTGGTTCTTCTTTTTTAACTTCTTCCCTTTTTGGAGGAACGGTTAAGTCAACTTCACTTAAAAGTCGTTCTTCTGTTTGGTCGAAAAATATAAATCCGCCTGGTTTATTTCTTAGCCTCTTATCGTTTTTAATCTTGGAAAATTCTGGCATATTGATAACATCAATACCCTTTTTTTGCAAATCTTTCGCGGTTGGAATTTTGGTATCGTCGGTGTGGTCGATGGAAACCATATAGTTTGCACCCTCATTGTAAGACGCACCATCAATATTCGTTTTTAATTCGGCATCAAAATGCGTGCGTCTTGGTTCAGGGTCATTTTCAATGGAAAACTTGCTCCAATCTTTTTCCTCACGATTTGTAAATTCAAAATCGGCAATGAGGTTCGCACCCACAAGTGCTTTTTCCACCGCTCGCCTTATGCACATGAAAACCTTAGCACTTTCTTGAAATTTCACTTCTTTCTTATTAGGATGAACATTCACATCCACCTTATCAAATGGAAGAGTGAGGTTTAAAACATAAATTGGAAACCTACCTTTCATTAAAAACGACTCGAAAGCACCTTGTATGCACGCTGAAATTTGGTAATTTTCCACATATCTTCCGTTAACAAACAAGGTTTGCCAAGTTCTATTAGGTCTTGAACACTTTGGCGACGCAACAAAGCCACTGACTGAAACATAGTCCTCCTTTCCCTCAACTTTTAAAAGGTGGTCATAGATATCTCTGCCATAAATAAGATACACAACATCTTCAAGTTTACCCGTTGTGGAACTATATATACATTTGTCGTCAACATAATACTCGAATTGAATATCTGGTCTTGACAACATAAATCTTTGCATAAGATGAGTGATGTCACTTTCTTCAGACTTAGGTTTTCTTAAAAACTTAGCACGCACTGGAGTGTTGAAAAATAGGTTGGAAACGCGAATGGTTGTGCCGTTAGATTTTGCAATTTCGCTGACCTTGGAAATGTCGCCTGCGCTTGCTTCAATCATGTATCCGCTTTCAGAATTGGGCGTTTTTGTGGAAAGTTTAACCATGGAAACGGACGCAATGCTGGCAAGTGCTTCGCCTAGGAAACCAAGTGTGGAAATGCTGTCCAAATCGTCCACATTTTGAATTTTGCTTGTGGCATGAGGAAGAAAAGCAAGTGGCAAATCCTCTTTTTCAATTCCACAGCCGTTATCGGTCACAATAATATCTCTTATTCCGCCGTCATATATTTCCACCTTGATTTTAGTTGCGCCCGCGTCCATGCTGTTTTCCACAAGTTCCTTAACAACACTTGCTGGTTTTTCCACCACTTCGCCTGCCGCAATTCGATTGTAAATTTTAGGCGTAAGCACATTAATTTTCATAAAAAACTCCTTTTATTCTTTTGCTTTTTCCACTAAATTGTTTAAAACTTCAAAACACTCCATTGGCGACATCCTGTTCATGTCGATGTCTTTAAGAATGGAAAGAAGTTGTTGACCAAGTTTATTTTTCTTTTCCGCCTGCTGTCTTTCTTCGTTCTCAGAGAAGATGTCGAGGTCAAGTTTTTGGTTGACTCTTTCAAGGTTCGCACTTATCTCCTTTGCACGCGTGATAACCGCTTCCGGCACACCAGCAAGTTTGGCGACCTCCACACCAAAACTTTTATTGGCGCTTCCTCTTATTATCTTTCTTAAAAACACCACTTTATCGCCCACTTCTTTCACTGTGGACTTATAGTTTTTAACACCTTTAATCACACCTTCAAGTTCGCTTAGTTCATGATAGTGTGTGGCAAACAAGGTTTTGCAACTAAGGTTTTTGGCAATATATTCAACCACCGCCCAAGCAATCGAAAGTCCGTCAAAAGTGGAAGTTCCTCTGCCAATTTCATCCAAAACCACCAAACTGTCACTTGTGGCATTGGCAAGAATGTTGGCAACCTCGCTCATTTCCACCATGAAGGTGCTTTGACCAAACGCTAAGTCGTCACTTGCACCCACACGCGTGAAAATACGATCGGTTATCGAAATTTCTGCACTTTTTGCTGGCACAAAACTTCCTATATGCGCCATGAATGTGATAAGTGCCACCTGCCTCATGTATGTGCTTTTACCTGCCATGTTAGGACCTGTGATTATCATCATCTTGTTGTCAATGTTATCTAGAAGCGTGTCGTTTGTGATGAAATTACTTTGCTTCACAAAATGTTCAACAATAGGATGGCGACCATCAACAATTTTGATATGCTTCACATTCTTATTTATGATTGGCTTCACAAAGTTATATTTCACAGCGCTTATGCTTAGCGACAAAAGCATATCAAGTTCTGCAATAAAATTTGCAAGTTCTTGAAAATTTCGTATGTAGTTAACAAGATAGTCCACAAGCGTTTTATATATCTTCGCTTCAAGTTTAATCGCTTCCTCGTCGGCATTAAAAATTTTCTCTTCCATGTCTTTAAGTTCATCGGTTATATATCTTTCTGCGTTTGTTAAGGTCTGCTTACGGATGTATCTTAGTGGCACTTGCTCAGATTGCAATTTGCTAACTTCAATGTAATAGCCAAACACACTGTTTGAGTCTATCTTCAAACTTTTTATCTTTGTTTTCTCGCGTTCTCTCTGTTCAAGTTCCTTAATCCACTTTTTGCTGTTTTCTTTAATATTTCTTAATTCGTCAAGTTCAGGATTAAAGTTTTCGGCGATATATCCGCCCTCTCGCATATTTGACGGAGGCTCGTTTTTAATGGCATTTTTAAGAAGTTTTGTTATCTCCGAAAAATCCAGCAAATTTTCTCTAATTTTCACTAAACTTTTGCTCTTGCAAAGCGTTAAAGCCTCATGAAGAAGTGGGATTTGCTCTAAAGAAATTCTAAGCGCCACTAAATCTTTTGGCATCACATTTCCATATCCTATTTTTCCACTCAACCTTTCAATATCTCTAACATTCGACAAAATTTCGCTTAACTTATCGCGAAGTATTAGGTTTTTTGCAAGTTCCTCCACACTGTCAAGCCTTGCGTTAATCTTTCCACTGTCTTTTAAAGGTTGGTCGAAAATTTGCCTAAATTTCCTTGCACCCATGCTGGTTTTGGTTTTATCCAAAAGCCAAAGCAAACTGCCATATCTTCTTCTATCGCGAATTGCTTCCACAATTTCCAAATTTCTTCTTGTGTTCATGTCGATGATAAGAAAATTGTCGTTTGTGTGTTTGATGACCTTGTTTAAATTCTTAATTGCACGCTTTTGAGTTTCGTTTAGATATTCTAAGAAAGCGCCAAGGCAAATAATGTCTAAATCATTTTTAATTTCAAAAACCTTTAATGCGTTCTTACCAAATTGGTTAAAGATATTATCCTTGCATTTTTCAAGCACAAATGCATATTCATAATACTCCTCAAATTTTGGGCAATAGCCAAGGTTTTGAATTTGCAAATTCTCATAAAAAGCCTT
>CALVWC010000015.1 GCA_944364445.1 uncultured Clostridia bacterium
GAAACCACTGAGGTTTTCTTCAAACATAGCTTTAACATTATCAAAAATCATCGCCTTGAGTGTGGAGCCAGAAATTGTTGCCTTGTCAAGTTCATAGAATGGCATCAAAAGGTCGGCAACAAAATTAGGGTTGAGTTTAACTTGTTCGGTTATGATGTCAATCACCGCGTTTACATCAACTTCTTCATTTAAAATGTCGGTTAAACCGCTGTCGATAATTGTTAAAACAGGCTCTTTGATGTGATTGAAGAAAGCAGTGTATGAATTAAGTGTGGTCATCTCGTCGCTGACAAGCGTTCCGTCAACAATAGTTGGGTTTGCAAGCACCTCATCGCCCAAAACATCAATACCCATAATTTTTAAAACATTGTTAAGGGAGTTGATTTGTTCTTCGCCACTTGTGTAGTTGAAGATGGAAAGCGAACTTGCTTCGTCCAAAATTCCGCCCATGCCGTCGATAACCGCTTCAACATCCTTCAAATTCAAAATGTTTTGCAAGATATTTTCAGAGTCAAAAATTTCAAAAAGTTGATTGTCGTTGGCTTTGTTAATTCTGTCAACATCGTTCAATATTTTAAACGCACTGCTTATCACACTCTTTAAGTCTGTGGAGTTTACTGAGGTGTTAAGCCCAACCTCAATTCCCTCTTCATTTGGGAAACTTTCTTGCAAATATGTGGAAGCAAGTTCCAAAAGTTGTGGCATAACATCGGAAATGGTGTTGAGAGAAACAAGAGAGTTAAGTGAATCTTGAATAAGAGTTTGTTCGTCGAGAGCAAAATTGATAACAGCCGAAATGTTTGAGGTGTCAAGTGAAGAAAATTTATCCATAATGTCGTCAGAAATCACATTGTCGGCAACATCAAGCGCTGTGATTAAGTCGTTTGAGATATAGTCATACAAACTGAAATTTGGGTCTTGAAATTTATCTTGCATAAAATTAATTACTTCTTCAAGTTCTGTTGGCACATTGGTGATTCCTAGTTCCAGTTTTAATGCGTCATAGTTCACAATGAAATCTTGCACTGTGTCGGTTATAACTTTTTTGAAAAGGTTGTTTTGAATGAGCGTTGTCAAGTTGTTTTTTAGGTTTGTGATGTTTAAATTGGTGTAATCTTCTGCCATAATATTATTGTAAACCACAACAAATTCGTCATAGGTGTGAGCGAGGTTGACAAGTTCACCCCTAACGCCCACGCTTTCGCCGTCAATCGCAAAACTTGACAAGCCGTCGAACATCGCATCGTCAAATCCGCCAGCAGAGCATATAACGCCGATTGCAGAATCGTTGAAAGAAAGAATTACTTCATTCACAGTTTCTGGAAGAGCGGAAGAAGAATATTCCTTAATGGTTTTTAAATAGTTTTCGCCCTCTGGAGAAACATATTCAGCCGTGGTTGGCGAGGTCATGATTTCTTCGTAAGTATACGTTAAAGAAGTGATTGGTGCAAAAAGCACAATCATAAACAAAAACGCTTCGCAAAGTCCGATTGCACCACTTGGCCAGCGCCAAGGTTTATGTTTTTCAAAATCGGCTTTCTTTGTGCCGAAACTGACGCGTGCAACAATAAGATAGATGATGTCCACAACAAGATAAACCAAAAGCAAAATAATCAAAAAGATGATTGGATTTAATATTGCCATTGGCAACTGTTGAATGAATGTTGACGCTGTGTCAAAATAGGATAAATCCACCAAGTTTTGTGAAACAAGTTGAATGATATAGTCACCAATTGACATAAGCGAGCCGTCCACATTGATGTTTATGCCAAGAATGGCATTTGTGATTGGTTTTGTGATGAAAAACGCCACAACAACACTGACAACTGCAAAAAGCACATGAAGTGACGAACGCTTAAGCCCGCGATAAAAGCCGATTAAAAATCCGCCAAGCAAAACAAGCACGATAAGGGCAATGCTACCCCACAAAAAATAGACACTCATAACCTCTCCTTTAAGCGTATTATGTTTAAATTATAAATTATTAACAACAATTTGTCAATTAAAATGAGGTTTTGGCTGTTAAAGTGGTTAAAAAATATTAAATAAATTGTCTAATTTTAAGTTAAATAATTTTTCCATTTTCAATTTTAAAAATTTTTCCAGAAATTTTCTTTTCATCGGTGCAAGTAATGAAAGTCTGCGTGCGAGTGGCGAATTTCAAAAGTCGCTCCTGCCTTTCACTGTCAAGTTCGGAAAAAACATCGTCAAGAAGAAGAATGGGATACTCGCCAGTTTTTGCAAACATACTTTCAAGTTCGGCAAGTTTAAGTGAAAGCGCCACTGTGCGTTGTTGCCCTTGCGAACCAAAACTTTTCACTTCCACGCCATTCAAAAAAATGTCTAAATCATCTCGATGCACGCCGATTGAGGTGTAGCCGAGTTTAAAATCTTTCTCCAAATTTTTTCTTAAAAGTTTTGCCATGTTTTCCTCGAATTTCTCGTCGAGTTTGACACCGCACCCGCAAACATATTTAAGTTCCACCTCTTCCTTTCCACCGCTAAGATAATTTTGAGCCATTTTGGTGAATGGTGCAATGGAGGATATGAATTTTTCGCGTTCAAAGGCAATTTTATGTGCCGTTTGAACAAGCGCTCTGTCCCAAATATCCACAGTTTCTTTCACATAGTTTAAACTTCCCGCCGTCTTTAAAAGTTTGTTGCGATTTTGAAGAATTTTTTCATAGCGCGAAAGAAGATAGAAATATCGCTTGTTAGTTTGTGAGATGTCGATGTCCATAAACTTTCTTCGCTCTTCTGGGCTTTCGCGCACAAGTTTAAGTTCGCTTGGCGAAAAGAAAACCACATTAATTTCACCTATTAAATCTCCAATTTTTTTGATTGGAAGAGAGTTTATTAAAATGGTTTTCTTTTTAATTTTGCTAAACTTCACCTCAATTTTAACTTCGCGATATTTCTTCTCTAAATTAAGCCCAATATATCCTTCCTCTGCACCCCAGCGAATGATGTCTTTATCCTTAATCGACTTAAAACTTTTTCCTATGCAACAATAGAAAATGCTTTCAAGAAGATTGGTCTTGCCTTGTGCATTCTTCCCAATGAAAACATTAACTTTATCGGAAAATTCCACTTTTAATTTTTCATAATTCCTAAAGTTAACAAGTGTGAGTGAGGAAACTTTCATAAAAATATTATACCTCAAAAATCGTCTTTTTCAAAATGATTTTATCCTAAAAAATCTCGCCAAATTTTAAATTACCTATTTACAAATTAAACTCAGTGTGATAAAATTTATTAAAGGATTTAAAATGAAAAAAGAGAAAGTTCAAATTGAGGCATGGAAAAATATTCCAAAAAATCTTCCACCTGACGAAATTGCCAGTATGCTGGAAGAATACAAAAAGACTGGCGACCAAAAAATAAGAGAGGAAATCGCACTTAATATGCGTCGATTTATCTGTTTTTTTGTGTCAAAAGTTTATCAAGACAAACTACCAGAAAATGAGGAAAAAGAGGATGTCTATCAAGACTTAATGGAAGTGACCTTAAAATGCGTGGATAAATTTACAAAATCCAACTTTAACTTTTCTTTCACCACATATGTTTCAAAATATTATATGGCATATTTTGGAAATAAAAGGCGAGATAAATCTCGACAAAAAAGAAATGCTATTGTTGTGAGTCTTGATGATAAAGTTGGCTTTGAAGATAAACAAATTCCCCTTGAAGAACTTGTTCCTGCCGATGAAAATTTTCTTGAAAATTTGCATGACGAACTTGATGTTCAATGGGTTAACGAAAAAATCTTGCCTCTTTTGTCAAAAGAAGAACGCGAAATTTTTACTAACTACTTTTTTAAAAAATTGCCACTCGATAAACTTAGCATTAATTACACTCGAGAGGGCAAAAAATTAATTCTCGACAGAATTGTGGAAAAAGTTGTTAAAATATATTATGACGGCATAACTAGTATTGATAGAGCCATGAAAGGTGTTGCTTTGACTGCTCCGCAAAAAAGGGTGTTTGTTTGTTCTCAAGCAATATTGAAAAAATATGGCAGAGAATTTTTGGAGGAGGTTTTTCTTCCTCGCTTAACAAAAAAACAAGCGGAAATTTTTAAAGATAACATTTTAAGTTTCAATGGAACAATAAAAACAAATGACAGCGTGTCTGAAACAATCACCCTTTTCCAAGATAAACTTAAAATGTTGGAACCAGAATTTAAACGATATATGTCGCTCAAAGAAGAAACCCCTCTTAAACAAAGGCAAAGAAAGGAACGAAACAGGCGTTTAATTGAAGAGTATGGCGGAAATTTGTTTTTAAGAAAATATTTTCTTCCTCTTCTTTCTGAGCAGGAAAAGAAAGTTTTTGAACTTGCCATTTTAAACTACTCGCGTGGAACAAGCGAAGATTTGGCAAGAAGAGCCGAGATGAATTTGATAACTTTCAACAACACCTTAAGTAATTCTTTAAATAAATTGAAAAATGTTGATTTCGAAGTGCTTGTTGATGTTGTTGACAACGCTTCAAAAAGCAAAGTCGCCTTGAAAAGCACCAGCCTAGCAACCTTCGACAAAGTGAAAGAAAGGCAAGAACTAGTGAAAAAGTATGGCGGAAAAGAGTTTTTAAAGGAAATTTTTTCACCTCTTTTAACCGATAGTCAAAAGAAAGTTTTTGATGCACTTTTCCTTTATCCTCACCTTTTCACCTATGCTGAAGTTGCCAAAGAATTGAACTGTGCTAAGTCAAACATCATCTACACAGAAAAGGTAATCGTTGATAAATTAAAAAACACCGACTTCACGCTTTTAAGAAAAATAAATGAAGACATGGAGAAAAATCTTAAATATGAAGAATATGCACGTGCTAAAAACGCAAAGTCGAAAATCACACAAATAATTGAGCAATTTGGTGGAAGAGATTTTCTTTTGGAAAAGTTTGCACCAACTTTAAAGATAAAAGCACACAAAATAATCTTTGAAAAATATATGTGTGGCACATTTTCAAAAAATGCACTTGAAGAAAAACTTAAATTAAGAGGTGATTATGCTTCATGTTATTTCCATACTACTATAAACAGCATCATAGGCAAAATTGAAGAATTTAAGAAAAGTTTTGGAAGTGAAGAGAATTTTCAAAAGGCTGTTAAAGATTTTTATGTGGCAAAAGAATATGAAATTTTAAATGTCAAAAAAACGAAAGAAGATAAAAAACTTTTAACCGATGAAGAAATTGAAAATTATGGCGGAAAACGCCTTATCGGCAGAAAATTTTTAAGGACTTTGCCAGTTTTAGACCAACTTATCCTTTATTCTTCCATATTCAAAAACAAAAGTTTAAATGAAATTAAAAAAGAGTTAAAATTAACAGATGCCGATTTAAACTATCACAGCAAACAAATCAAAACAAAACTTGAAAAGTTTAAAAACAAGGAAAAGAAATAGACAATACCTATTCGTTTTATAAATTCAAATTTTATTTTAAAATTATTTTGAATTTAAATTATATATGATATAATATCAATATGGATAACATCAAAGAAAGCAAAGGACCTCTTTTTGCATATATTGTTTTTTTAATTGCCGGCTGTTTGGTCGCATGTGGCGGAATATATTGTGGCATATATCTTGCTGTCACCATGTCTAAATTTGTGCCTGTCACTGCCACAATAACAGAAATTGAAGTATATTCGGACTCGCATACCGCTTATGTTTCTTTTGAGTTTGATGGCAAAACTTATGAAAATGTTGAACTTAATTTTTGGGATAATTCTTATAAAGAAGGTATGGAGATTGTTATAAACATCAACCCCGAAAATCCAAGCGAACTTTTTTCCTCCACGCCTTTCATTGCCTTAACCATTATTCTTCCTGTGTTTGGTGCTGTGTTTATGGGTGTTGGTGGATATTTTTTGAACAAACATATAAAGAAAAGGAAAAAGGAAGAATATCTTAAAACTAATGGCAAAAAACTTGATTGCCAAATCATTAAAATTTGTGTTGATAAGTCTTTTCGCGTAAATGGTCAAGCGGTAAACAGTTTTTTCATTTGTCAAAATGGCGAAAAAAAGTTCAAAAGTGCCTCTTTTAAAAATAAGTATACCTTTGACCTTGGTTCAACCTGCACCGTCTATGTTGACCCCACCGATGAAACAAAATATTATGTCGACTTAAAGTCCGCTTGCCTTCCTGTGCTTGGCATGGAAAAGGAAGAAAAATGAGTTTCATCTTGTCGCAAGTCATGGGCGGAATTGCCCTTATAGTTTATTTAATTTCCTATTTCTTTAAAGAGAGGAAAAATTTTTTAATCTTTCAATTTGTTGGCGACCTTTTCTATGCCTTATCATACATTTTTGATGGCTCGCTTGTTGCAGGAATAAACACCTTTATCTCCATGACTTGTGTTCTAGTGTTGTTTATCCTGACCGAGAAAAAGAAGGAAGCAAAAATATGGCTGTTTTTTATTTTCGCCTCTCTCTACCTTGTTAATGGTGTGATTTTCTTCGTCGACTTTTATGACCTCATTCCAATAATAACCTCCATTCTCTTTACAATGGGCTATTTTGCTAAAACAATGAGGTTGACAAAAATTTTTATGCTTATTCCTAACATATTTTTTTTGGTGTATGATATCGCCCGAGGAGTTTATACCAGTGCACTTCTCGACGCCATAGAATGTGTGGTAATTTTCTCAGCAATTTTGGAGCATAAAATATATTTAAAATTACATAAAGGCTCACATGAATGGGAAATAATAAAATCACAATTAGTTGACCTTGATGAAAAGTCAAAGATTTGGCATTACAAAAATTATCTTAAAAGAGAAAAAAATAATTTTTAAATTTTACTCTTAAAGATAAAATGGATAAATACAGAACAAAATATTCTGGTTTAAATCTCGCATTATATTTTATTTCATAAAACAAAATATTAGCAAAAAGTTTTGGCATTTTTGTTGACAACACGAAAAAAAATTGATATAATCAAAAAGCAAAAGTTAGAAAAATGTGTATATGTGGATAACTTCTGTGGAACAATTTAAAAAGTTTTACCTGTTAAAAATTAATACAAAAAATTCCCACTATTATACTTTTGCAAAAAAATTAAATTGCACTAAACAATAGTTAAATCATTATGGAGGATTGGCTGAGTGGTTTAAAGCGGCGGTCTTGAAAACCGTTGATGTGAAAGCATCCGCAGGTTCGAATCCTGTGTCCTCCGCCAGCGAGATTGCAAGCCGAAAGTTATTGTAGGCTTGTTTTTTTGTTATGAAAACATAAACATAATGGAGAATATAAAAATTCTCAAATAACATTAAAAATAAATTTGACATATATTAAATAACTTTATATACTAAAATTAGTAAAAAGGAGGAAATATGAAAAAATTTTTGACTGGGCTTGCTTGTTTTGCTATGGTTTTGGTTGGTGGACTTTCACTTACCGCTTGTTGTGGAAATGACAACATTGTGGACACATCAGGAAGTTATGCAGACGCCACATTTACAGAAGTTCAAGAGGCTTTGGTGAATGTGGAACCAACACAGAAAATTGAGGCATATGAATTTAGAATGGCTGGAAATGTTGACGTTGATGGCGCAAAAGCAAATCTAAATTATCACGGCAAAATCGACCAAAATTTTAATGCAGGGTTTGACATTGATTTCAATATGAATGCGTCTAATGATAACATCAATCTTAACATAAATTACAACGGCGAACTATATCTCAACGCAACTGACGGCTACTACTACCTCAACGATAATGGCAAAAAAACAAAAGCGCAAAGTTTTGGAATGGCATCATACCTTTTTGAAACCTATGGAAGTATATTAAATTTTGATGCAGTTTACACACAATTTTTAACAGAAGAGGACCCAAGTTCCACCTATCAAATTTCCACCACTGGCGGACAGACAAAAATTCACCTTACGCAAACAAGTGATGAAGGTGACGGCACCATTGTGACAGGCGACATTTATGTAATTTTTGATGGTGAAGGCAAATTTGTTGGTTTCCATATGACAGCAAATATGTTTGGTGGAAACATCGTTTTGGAATTCCTTTCCACAACTGGTGCAGTAGAGTTCCCAACAGACCTAGACTCATATCAATACGCCCAAGGCATTGAAATCGGATTTTAAACTTCAACTTTTTCAATTAAATTAGAACTTTTGTGAAAAGATTGAAGAATATAAAAAATCTTGCATTAGTTAATGCAAGATTTTTTTGTTTAAATGTTTTGTTCTGCTGAAACAACATAAGTTGGAACGCTTGCATCTTCATCTAATGTTGAAACATAACCTTCTTGAACAAAATTTGTGTTGTCGCCTTCTGCCATGCAGTTTTGTGGGTTAAATTCCACAAATGTTCCGCCTGTCACAACAATGCTTGCTCTGCCTGCCTCGTGATGTACATCTTTCAAGTTCAAAACATATTCGTTTGCAGTTGCTGGGTTATCAGAATATTTTTGTTGCACGGAATATTTTCCGCCTTTGATTTGTGCTGAACCTTCATAAACATAAACAGCATGGATATTTCCTACAAATTCTCCGCTGTTAACAACAAGGTGTCCGCCATCCATAACATCTATGGCATAGCAATCATTCTCTTTTGCTTGGATTTTACCATTGCCTTCAACAATTAAATTTCCACCCGCACGAACAGAAATAACCGACCAGTTATTTTCTTCCACATTCCAAACTTCAACTTCGTTTGAAATTGTCTTTCCATTCATGTCAAGAGTGACCTCTCTTTCAACAACAAGTGTTGATTCAATCACAATGTTATCCTCAAGTTTAATCACTTCGCTTGTTCCTTTAAGTGCGTCCACAAGTTCAGAATAAGTGGAAACATTTGTTGTGCTTGTTCCACAGCACGCAGTTGCCAAAAGCATGAAAGAAACAAGAAGAACTGCGATGATTGACACTGCCCAGATTTTTTTTGATTTTGTTAATTGCATTTTACCCCTCCTATTTTGGTTTCGAACTTATGATATCAAATTTCCCCCCCCATGTCAACTTTTTTCGCGTCTATTTCAAAAAATTTTTAAATTTCTTCAAATTTAGAATTGGTTTGACAGAATTTTTGCTTATTTTGCTAAACTTATATAAAAAATTTTTTGAAAAACTAGCACTCTTTAGTTGACATTGCTAGCGGTTAAGATGTATAATTATTAATGTGTTAGCAAAAACTAATACAAGGAGGTAAAATTATGAAAAGAAATAATTATGATTTGGTTTTTAGAGGAGATAGGGATCCATTCTTTGACGACCTTTTCGACCTTGACTTTCCTTTTGCAAGAGGAAACAAGAGAGAAATTATGAAAACCGACATCAAAGAACTTGACAATACCTATGTTTTGGAGGTTGACCTTCCCGGCTTTAACAAGAAAGATGTGAACTTGAATTTGGAAAATGGTTATTTGACCATTTCCGCAAAGCGTGAACATCGCTTTGACAGCGACAAAAAGGATAACTACATCCGCCACGAAAGAAGTTTTGGTCAGTTTTCCAGAAGTTTCTATGTTGGCGATGTGAAAGAAGAAGATGTTGAAGCGCATCTTGACAACGGCATCTTGGAAATCAAATTCCCAAAAGAGAACAAAGAAAAGAAAAACACCAAACGCATTGAAATTAAATAGCCTAAAAAATGAGAAAGCCCAAAAAATTGGACTTTCTTTTTTTGTTATGATAAAATTAAGATTAAGTTAGATAATATCAAAATGGAGGGAAAATGATACATTCAACCGCTGGCGGAAAACTTAAAGAGTATTCCTACTACGACATTGCCAAAGTGAAATATCTTGACACCGAACAAGTGGCATTTGTGCTTTGTCCAATAAAAGAAGTTAAGGAAAACAACCTTGTGGAAGTGGAAAACGAATTTAAAGCAAAAGTTCTTCGCATTGACAGAAATGTTTATGAGCAAAATTTCCCAATAAAAATCAATCGTCTTAAAAAAATCACAAAAATATTAAGCGAGAATTAATCTCGCTTTAATATTTAATCTATAATTTCATTCTAACACTGTGACCGTGCCGTCTTCGGTCACTTTTATTTTGTCGCCTGTTTTAATTTCCTTTAGTATTTCAGGTCCAAGTTTGTCGATAGCGATGATTTTGGAGTTTTCCCAGTTTTTTGCAAGAATAACTCCGCTTGCTGCAAGCGAATCGATTTCCTCGCTAAATAGTAGTGCCGACGGATTAATTCCCATTTGGCAGATTGTTTGAATAACAAGCCCGCCTGTTGTTGAGCCTATGGTTTGAGGCAAAATTAATGCCACTCCTGTTAAATTTTTGCCATAGACATCTTTGTTATTTTGGTCTGAGCCAATAACTTTCTTTTTGTTCATAAGTGCCGATTTTTGAAAGGTGGCAAGCGTGTTTAAGCCTTGCCTTGAAACCACGCACTCGCCCTCGTAATTACCCTTACAAATCACTCTTCCTTTAAAACTTTTCATCTTTCCACCCCACAAATTATTTTAACAATATCGTCATCCTTATAATATCTCGCTTTTGAGTATGTGCGAAGTTTGTTGCTGTTTGTGATGATTGGTTTACTTCCAGCGATTGGATTGTTGGTATACATCAGCGGACAAATAGAGGAAAGGTTGACGCCAAATTTTTTAAGTTTTTTATAATCGTCGCTCGCCATAAACTTTTCTTTAACATCAGGTGCGCTGGTCATCACTGTGCGAACACAAACCTTTTTCTTGCCACTTGTTTTGAGGTTCTCTTCAATCTTATTTGTCCAAGCATGAAGTTGAGAAAGCGATAGGTGTGGACAGCCAATGAAACACAAGGTAGGCTTTGCGTTTTTATCTTTCCACATCACTGGATAACTTTTATAAACTCGCTCAAGTTCGGCATCATCGATGACATAGGTTTTATAGTTTTTGTTGATGATTTTTTTACCAAATTTTTTTGCCTCTGGAGTTAAATTTTCGATGTGATAAAGCCCCACCGCACCATTTGAAGCCGTGGCAGCACCGAAGTCTTTGAGATAGGAAACAACATCATCGGTTAATTCCTCGCCCAAAAATTTATCTAAGCCAACAACATAAGGCACATCTTCCATAACTTTCATGCCAATGGCACTTCCAAGAATTTGCGCTTCTGGAAGATGAGAGGTCTTAACCTCAATCACCCAATTAGCCTTTCTTCCCTCGTCGGTTAAAAGCCCAAATTTTGGCACTTTGCCGATAAGCGCGCCGAATATGTCAAGCATACCACTGTTTCGATTGCACCTTGCACCTAAAACAGAATTGGCAAAAACCACTGCACTACTTTCCGCCCACGAAAGCACATCTCCAAATTTTGGCGTGTTGCCAACCTCGTTTAAATAACAAGTGCAAGTGAAGGCGTTTTTGTTTTTAAGCCCGATTTTTGAAAGTTGTTCTTCATAGTGTTTTTGTTTTGAATACATGATTTTGCTGAAAATGAGTTTATCTAGAACGTTGCACTTAACATTTTCATAATCAATAGGTCTTGGGTCAACTGTGAAAGGATATGGCGTTTTTAAGCCTGCGTTTATTATCTCATCCATAATGCGATAGACAGGTTTTAAAAGCCCAATTCCAAACGAAGTGACCAAATGACCACAATTTGTGACAGGAACAAGCTCGCTTGCGCCAAAAAGTTCGCCAAACTCCACAACCGTTTGCATGATTTTGGCTTTAGTTTCGCCCTCCTTGCCGTTTAAGATGTCCTGCTCTTCTTGCGTCAGTTTCATATCTCCTCCTTTCTCATCATTATATCAATATGCCAGAAATTTTCAAAATAAATTGGATAATTTTCGACAAAATCCTCAAAGATTTTAAAAAACTTTGTCAATTTGCTTGACAGCACACAAATTAATTATTAAAATTGAAAATGTGATTTACGATAATTTTACAGAGGAGCAAATTTGCGGGCTTTACACCCCTTGGCACTTTGTGGCTATTGCCATATTTTTTATTTTGGCAGTGGTTTTGCTCTTTTTTTCAAGGAAATTAAATGAAAAACAAACAAAGATTATGCTTTGGGTGATTGCCATTTTGGTGCTTGTGATGGAAATAATTAAAATCGCCATAAGAATATATCGTGGCGATGGGTATGACAGTTATATTCCTCTTTACTTTTGCAGTTTATTCATCTATGCCATTTGGCTTAGCCTTTGCAAAAACAAGCACCTAAAAACTTGTGGATATTGTTTTATGGTGTTTGGTGGCATTCCAGCCTCCGTTTGTTTCATTTTCTATCCTTCCACTTCACTTATGATTTATCCAATTTGGCATTTAGGCTCGCTTCACAGCTTATTTTATCATTTTTTAATGTTCTACGCTGGCTGTCTTATTCTTCTTAAAAATTTATACACGCCTCAGCTTAAAGATGCCATATATTACATAATTTTCGTCACATTCTTCTCGGTTATCGCAATTATTGTCAATCATTTTCTTGGCACAAACATGATGTTTATGGGAAACCCGTTTGGCTTGCCGTTTTTGGATGCGATTTTCAACTATTCAAAAGTTCTTTACATAATTTTGGTCTATCTTGCGCAAGGAGTCGCCCTTTTCTTTGCAGGTTTCGGAGTCTATGCGCTTGTGGAATATATAATCAAAAAAAGGAGAATGAAACATGAATCTGTTTGAATACTTTTTCACAAATAAGGCATATCTTCCTGCAGATTTACCTGGAAGATTGTTTTCGCCACTTCATATTGCTGTTATGATAATTCTAACTGTGGCAGTTCCCCTCGTGGCATTTTTGCTGAGAAAAATGGACAAGAAAAAGATGAAAATTCTTTTCATTGTGCTTTGGGCTGTTATGGTTGTGGCAGAAGGCGCAAAAATCACCTGGGAATCGCTGACGAATCCTAATGGGTTTGAAGTGACAGGAATCCTTCCTCTTTATATTTGTAGCATATTTATGTATGTTATGCCGTTCGCAATATGGGGGGTGGAGAAGAGCATCTCTCGTCGCACAGCCTGTGCTTTTTTATGCACGCTGAATCTTATTGGAGGGTTTATCAACTTCATATATCCTTCTAATGTGCTTTCCAGTTATTCGGTGATTTCTTTTGCTGGACTTCACACCCTTTTCTACCACGCCACAATGGTTTTTGTTGCACTTTTGATGTTGTTTTCTAAGTATTATGACTACAAAAACATTAAAGACGGCTTTTTGGCAGTCATCCCTCTTCTTATCGTTTCCATACCTGCAAATGTCATCAATTTTGTTTATAACTGCTCATATATGTTCTTCCGCGGAGGTTTTCCATTCTCGCTCATTTCCGACCACCTCCCAGAATGGCTTTGGATAATCATTTTGTATCTAGCATACGCCCTTATCCCTTTCCTTTTTTACCTACCATACTATATCTACAAGAAAACGAAAAAGGAATCTGAGTTTGATAAGTCAACAAATAAGATTTTGAAAATCATTAAAAGTGAAATATAAAAAGTTGTGCCTCGCACAACTTTATTTTTTCTTTGCTAATAAATAACTTTTATCAACAAGGTCATAAACGGTTTTTAAGTCGCCGTTTCCATCTAAGAGAATGGTTACCCAATTCTTTTTGTTCATATGATAGGCTGGCAAGATTGTTTTATTGTCGATAAGTTTTTCCACTTCGTCACTTCTAACATCCAAAATATCCACTTTTTCTGTGCCGTCAAGAGAAAGTTTGTTTTTTGGTAATCGAATAAAAGCAACATACCATTTTTTGTTATCTTTACGCCTACAAATCGCATTTTCTGGAAATTTCTCCCATAAAAATTCAAGTTCGTCGCCATACTTTTTGCGTATGTGTTCAATCACCTTCTTTGCTTCGTCGCTTTTAAATATTTCCTGCTCGCAACACTTTTCGGCAATATCCATTAAAACCTCTTCACACTCCGAGCGTAAATTTTGCACATAGACACCCTGTGCGCCCACAACATTAAACAGTGTGAAAGGCTCGCCTGTTTCGCCGTCAATAAGTTCCACCATAACCAAACCGTTTTTAATTTCAATTTTCATTAAAAACTGGTCAATTTTTCTTTCAATTTGGTAGACGCCGTCAAACTTAAAGCCATATTTTAAAAGTTTTTCATGATTAAATCTTTTGAATTTGAAAATGTCATTTGCAAAATCCATATTCCCCCTCGCAAACATTTTAAACTAGACAAAAAAGCTATGTCAAATGTTTAACTTTTAAAGAGTAAGAAAAATTATAAATCGAAAATTTAACCATAATCTTGAAGGGTTTATGGCGTATTAATATAAAGACACTTTTGAGTAATTAAACATTTATAAAATCTTTTATGTGGACCTAAATTTATTATAAACTATGTGATGTTAAAAATTTATTGGCATAAATTTTTAATAAATTCTGACGAATTTGCGCGCTTTGCTCGCCATCACTGTTTGTATGAACATCAGCCTCGCTCAAATACAACTAAAGTTGTGCTTGACTCGGCTTCCGATAATATAAATTATAATTTAAATAAATTTATCCAAACCTTTATAAATTCATTAACAAAAAATACTATATATGGTATAATAAATTAAACATAAATGTTAAGCAAAGATTACAGAAAATACAAATATATGTTTTAAAAATCATAATCTAATGTGGTTTAATTACATAAAAGGAAATAGAATGGAAAAAGTAAAAGACTTAATTTTATATCAAGTTGCAACGGACAGGAATTATAAGGTTGGAGATAAATATACCTTTGGCGAAGCTGACAATGGCCAAGCTTATCATATTTATAACACCATATATCAAGATGAAAATCATAAGCCACTGCACGTTGTCGGCTTTAATAATTTAAAAAAAAGCATTTTTAAAAATAAAAAATTATTGATTGACTTATCACAAGCAATAAGCAAATATGATTTTGCTTTAAGAGAACTCGCACTTGAAGATGTTAGACGAGAGCAATTCCCCCAACTTCCAAGTCGAATGAAATGTATGTTTTTAACTGATGATAAAAAAGAATGTCTTGACAATCTTTCAAAATTTGCAAAAGTTGGTTATGGTTCATTTTATCAAGCGGTGGCAGTTAAAGCTAGCGGAACGGTATTTTATGCAAGAGATTTTGTGGTTGCAAGAGAAGGTTTATCAATAAATCAATATAAAGAACAAGCAGTAAAATATTGGTCACAAGACCAAAATTCAACAACAAAGGCAAAAGAAATACTATTTGTCGGCAAGGCAGAAATCGTTGAAATATTAAAAGAAGAAAAATCCTGTAAGAAATTATAATAAGCTAAATTTTGTTGAAGATGTCTATGTGAAGAAAATTACAATATAGTTTAAACTTTAAACGTTTGTAATCTCCGTTTACCCCTTCCAAAACAATAATTTTAGTTGCAAAAATGGCTGAAAATAGATAATTTCTGAAATATTTGAAGATATGAGGAAATTCGACAAAATATTTTTTAAAATTTTGAAAATATTAGCGAAATTTGTTTGGTTTATGGTTGTGGGTGTGGTATAATAAGAAAGTCGAGTCGAGACAAAATCAATTTTTAGTATATGATTTGAAATATTTTCATTGCGGTTGTTCACTTTGGTGAATATGGTTTTTCTTTGTCAAATTTGCGCTAAAAATTTTAGAAGGAGGATAATATGGAAGAAAAAGAATTTGAGCGAATGACAAAGATTATAAGGCTGACAGTGCTTAGGATAGGCATAAGAAATGACTTAAAGGGTTTTCTTTATCTGTGCAAAGCAATCGAGATTGTGATACTTAATCCCTATTCAGTTCACAGACTTTGCAAGTCAGTCTACGCCGAAGTTGCCAAGGCGTTTAACATCAAGGTTGACAGCATAGAGCGTGATATCCGCCATGCGATTGAAGATAACTATATCAATCGTGATTTCTTAGAATTCAACCGCATGTTTAACTTGGAACTTTTCACAATCAACGATAAGCCAACCGTTGGCGAATTCATCAAACTTGTCGCCGAATACTACAACCTCGGCCTCGCCCGCCATGACAAAGTGACAAGTTATCTTTACGAAGAAGATTAACATTAAAAACCGCTTTACATATAAAAGCGGTTTTTTTCTTTATCTTAAGTTATATTTTTATAACTGTTTTCTTGTTTAATTTTGTATTCATTTTACATCAAAATTTAATTAATCTATGTTTTTCATGATTTACAAAAAATATCTTTGTGTCACTAAATTTCAATTCAAAAACAACACTTAAACTTTGGAATTGGCAGGAATAAAAGAAAAATTTGAAAATTTTCACTTAAACGCTTGACATCAGAAAAAATTATGATTATAATATAAATCGTATTCTTAAGTAAACACTTATTTGTAGATAAATGTTTAATTAAAACAAATTACAATGGCTTGTAGCTCAGTCGGTTAGAGCACCACCCTGATAAGGCGTGAAGACAGCGGTTCGACTCCGTTCAATCCAACATTAAAAAACACGATGGCTTGTAGCTCAGTCGGTTAGAGCACCACCCTGATAAGGTGTGATAACCTGTTGGGTCAAGTCTTCGAGAGTTGCTAAACTCGTTAAAACAAACATACAGGATTGTAGCTCAGTCGGTTAGAGCACCACCCTGATAAGGTGGGGGTCGGTGGTTCGAGTCCACTCAATCCTACCACTAAAACCCCGATAAAATCGGGGTTTTTATTATGATTTTATAACTATAATTTATTCGAAAAACTGTTGCAAATACACCCAAAATTTGTAGCAAATGATTTTTATCTATAAAATAGGTATAAAAAATGACCGAAAGTTAGAAATCCTAACTTTCGGTCAAATTCTTTCTAAAACTGCCTAAAACTGATACATTTGCAACAATTTGCAACAGTAAAATATTTACTTATATTTCTTTATCATTTCAACAATTTTATTTGCTCTTTCTCTTGCAAGCGTCAAATACTTGTCGATTGGCATATTGTCGTATAATCTTGGTTCACCACAACTATTTTTGTGAAGTTCAAGCATAATCACATTATTGTAGTTTGTTTTTGCGAGTTTTTGACAGACTTTTTCATAATCAATTTTTCCATCAAATGGCAACATATGCAAATCACGAGTAAAGTCATAACCATATTCCCAATCCATTAAGTTGTCGTGTAAATGTATGGCTAATATTCTATCCCCATATTTCTCCAAAATATCAAAATTAGGCCTATAAAGATTATGATGTCCGGCATCATAGCATAAACCGAGCCAGTTGGATTTAATGTTATCTAACAAGAATGTAAAATGTTCAAAGTTTGGACCGTCAAGATTTTCCAAAGCGACTTTAACATTATTTTCTTCTGCTGCTTTTAAAATCTCATTTATACAATCTATTGCGTGCTGACTTGGTGGCAGTGCTAAATCAGACGCACCACCAATCGTTCCGTGCAATACAGCAATATGAATATCATATTTAGCACAAAGCTTGATTTGTCTTATTACATCTTCAACATATTCTTTATTGCTTTCGCCTTTCGCCCATAAATCATCAGCAAATCTATTATTCAAATGCACATAAGGAATTTTTAGTCCTTGCTTTTTTGCTTCTAAAATTGCATTTTCTTCTCCGCCAACTTTAAAGGCAATCATAATGTTATTAAATCCAGCCTTTTTAACATTCTCACAAATTTCCGCAATATTACTTCCACATTCACAATTTGAGTTTATTCCAATTTCAAACATGACTATTCCTCCTATAATAATATTATACCACATAAAAACCACATTTGTATTACTTTTTCACAAATTTTTACATCTCAAAATCTTTTTGTTTTTTCTTTCTTTTTGCGATTTGTTTTTCAAGTTCTCGCATTTGCTCTATAAGTTCGTCATCACTTAAATTGTCAAAATCAGTTTGTTTTTTTTCTTCCACTTTGTATTGTTCGTTAAAAATATTAGTTGCTTTGTTGAAATAACTTTTATCGACAGAGTTATAGGTTGTGATTGTTGTTTTAACATCTTTATGACCGAGAAGAGATTGAATAACTTTTGGGTTTTGGTCAGCTTCAAAAAGAGTGTTAGAGAAAGTGTGCCTTAAAGTGTGAAAGTGAATATGGTATTTTTGCAAATTATGACTTTTCAAGAAAGTATAAAAAATCTTCTTTGTTCCGCTATAAGTTCTTAAATTCCCTTCATCATTACAAAACACAAAGGAATCGTTGTCAGTGAAAGAAATGCCTAGTTTCGATTGTTTTTGCTTTTGCTTGTTAAAATATTCCTTTAATGCTTCCACCAAAATGTCGGGCATAGGCACTGTTCTTTTAGAGCATACTGTCTTTGTGTCACCGATAACAAGTTGGCGAGAGATAACTTTTCCATTGTTGTCAAACTTTGGCACATTTGTCATACCTCTTTCAACTCTCAATAGTTTGTTCTCAAAATCTATGTCTTGCCATTCAAGAGCAAGTGCTTCGCCAGTGCGTAGCCCTGCAAACATCATCACATAGCAAAATGGTTTCAGAAAAGTGTGTTCATTTAAACTTTCAATAAACTGCTTTCTAATATCAACAGGAATTGCTTTGTATTCGTTCTTTCTATAAATCTTGTGTTCTTGACTTTTAACTTTCACTTTGTTCACAGGATTTGTCAAAACAAATTTGTTATCAACTGCATACTCAAAAAATTGACCAAGTAAAAACTTCGTCTTTTTCACATAGTCTAAACTCAAATCTTGTTCAAGCATTTCATTAAGCATTTTTTGAATTGTTAGAGTTGAAATTTCATCTAATTTCATTCCACCAATTTTAAGTTCTATGTGATTTTTAAATCTGGCAATATTATTTTCAAAAGTGCGTGGACTTACCTGTGATTTTTTGAACACCATAAGCCATTCTTTCATCAAAACAGATAGGGTATTTTGAGAAACATATTCATAGTTGTTGCTGTTTATTCTGTTGGTTAGTTCTGCAAGTTTTTTACTCACTTCAATTCTTGTTTTACCATAAATTGCCTTTCTTTTTTGTTTGCCATTATCATCATATCCAAGCGACACCATTCCAACCCAAAGTCCATCTTGTCTTTGATAGATACTCCCTTCGTTGTTGCCTCGTCTTGTTTTGCTTACAATTTTCTTTTTAGCCATTTTTCACCTCGCTTTGAGCGTTGTTGAGTGTTAGCCAAGTGACAAAATTAAGCACACTTACAACTTGTCTTTTGCCGACTTTTGTTGTTGGAAAGGTTTTGCTTCGCATAAGATTTCTCACATTATCTCTGCCAAGTCCAGTGATTTTGATAAGGTCCTCACAGTCTAAAAAATCTTTGTTGTATTTAGTTGAAATTCGGTCAACTTCCGCTTGTATTAGTTCGTTTAAATTTAAGTTTGTATAATTCATTTTTGTCTCCTCAAAAAATTAAAGTTTTCTTTTCTAAATCTATAAAATCTCTCTATTTAATTTTTGAGAAAGAACGCATGTCAGCCTTACTTCTTTCTGCATAATAACAAATTTTCTATATTTAAAAGGGCGTCTGGGTATCCCAGCAAAGCCCAAAATGACGAGAAAAACAAAAAAATTTAAGTGTATCAGTTAAAAGTGCTTAATTTAGGCACTTTTTAGCACTTAAAATGATTTTTGTTTCTCGCTTATGCTCTATACTATAAATACCTTTAAAATTCACATCACATTTCAAAATCATTACTTAAATATCCTTGCTCAATCAATGTTTTAATTCTCATTTCTTCAAGTGTATTCATATAATCTTGAAATGCTTTAATAGTCTCGTATTCAACCTTTGAATTAAGATATAAACATTCGTCAAGTTCCTTCATTAACTTGTTCTTTTGAATGCGTTTTTCCACCAAATTCTTCGCATTCAATTTTAATCTTTCGTTCTCTTTAAGTTTTAAATTTTTAGCATTTTCAATAACAATATTGCCAAGCCTTCGATAAATATCATTCATCATTTTATCGCCAACACTTTGAATAGGTTTGTCATTTCCATTACGCCTACAATAGTTATTCACTAGTTCATCTTTTTCTTTTACCACCTCATCAAAATCTTGTTTGTAAAGTGATATATTTGAATTGTGTTTAATGATGTAGTTTGAAATATTATCAACCTGAGATTTTAAGTTTTGCATACTTTCAGAATTGTAAAAAGTGGGCTTGTTTTGTGGAATTTGATTTGCAAGACTTATTAGCATATTCTTTAATTTAAGACTTGAAATCCCGCTTATTTCCTCTTTAAAACTTTTTGTTAAATTAGTTCTTAACTTAATCTCTCGTGCTTTAAAGTCGGTTGCTGTAAGTTCAATATTTGCCTTAAACTCGTCCATTGCCTTTGACGATATTCGTCCACGAGAAAAGGCTTTTTCTTTACCTCTAATTCTCAAAGGTTGTTTTTCAAAAAAGATAATGTGAATATGTCTGTTATCAGTATTTTTGTGAAGTCCTGCAAACCATTCTATATTGTTAGGAATAAGTCCTGCTCGCTTGAAATATTTAGGCAATTCATTTTTAACAAGATTGTAAGCTTGCTCAAAATTTGCACACCACTTTTTGCCAAACTTTTCTTCAAAAGAGATAACACCACTCCAAATAACCGACTTTGTTTTTCTTAAATCTTTTCTCACTTTTGCAATATCTTCACTTTTCATCTTACCATTTTGATTGAATATTCCAGATGATTTAGAGTTGTTGTTTGAATACTCAACAAAATCAAGTTTCTGTAAATCTTTAATACCAGTTGCAATATATTTTAGATAATCACTGTATTTGTTTGAAGAATAGTAATCTCTCTTGTCCTGCATTTTGTTATCTTTGTAGTGGGGTAAAAAGAACTCTTGAATATACACAACATTAGGAACACTATTCATTCAACAACTCTCTTAAATGATTTTGTTTTTCTTCGTCAAGTCCATACTCGTCGAGTGGAGTGTATTTCCAATCGTTAGTGTAGTTGTGTATATTGATATTGCAAATTTTATTTAAGAGTTTAGTTATCAAGTTTAAAAGAGATTGATTAGTTTTAATCTCAGCATTTGTTTGAACATAATCCATCTTTTGCCTACCCGTGATATTTGCAAGTTTCTCATCTATGCTTTGAAGATATTTTTTAATTTCTGAAAAGTTTATACTTTGATTTATTTCATTATCTCCGAGCAGTTTATCCGCACCAACTAATGCAAAATATTTTACCATATCACTTTTGCTATCAAATTTATTTACAAACATTTTAGTTGCTCTTTCAAAAATTTTGTTTTCTTCTGCATCATACACACGAAACAAATAACTATTCTTTAAATCTTTTGTTTTTATTCTCGCCATAAAACCTCCCAATAATTTTAAGTCTTCCTATATCTCTTTTTTTTAAATTAAAGGGGCAATGATTTTCACCTCCTCTTAATTTTCTCAACAAAAAAAGAACTGTCGGCGGATAACAGTTCTTTGCTTGTTTTTGCAATAGCCCCTCACTTATATAGAAAAATTAGGCAAAAGTCAGGGGTAAATCGCAAAGTTTTTATAAATTTATTCAATTTTTTCTTTATTTTCTCTAAAAGGCTTCAAAAATTCACCAACAATGTCAAAAATATCTTGCACAGAATATGTTTTGCCAAAGATTGAAAATTTTTGCTTTTTAAATGTATTTTTGATATTTTCTTGTTTGTTTAATTTGTTTTCTTTCTTTTGTGTGTTTTTAATTAAATCAAACACTTCAATCATATTTTCAATGGAAGTCAATCCTAAAAAGTTTTTAGTTTTATCAAATTCTCTCAATTTTTCTTTTCCTATAAGATTTGTGTTGACTTTTAAACTATGCCTAAATTGTTTGAAATAGTATGTATTTCGAAAAGTCTCATCTTCACAAAGTAAAATTCTTAAATCGTCAATGGCAGTTTTGTAGTTGTCAGAAATGCTTTGTTTGGAACAGTCAAGTTTTTCGGCAATCTTATTGAATTTCATATTGTTTTTAAAACGCATATACAAAATTTTTTTGTATTTTTCATTTGTCATATTTTTGACAACTTGCCAAAGTGCTTTATTTAATTTATACCTTTCGGTTTCAAAGAAAGCAATAAGTTTGTCATCATTATTTGCAAAACGAGAGACATAGTCCTCATTTGGAAAGACGGAAAAAAGAACGGCATTTTTAAGTGCGTCATGCTTATAACTCTTTTTAAGTTTTTTGTCAATGTTGTCTATTGCAATCTTCATTTCAAGAGTAGGCACTTCAAATGTTCGCACTTTGCCATAGTCATCTTTTATATCCACATAAAACTTTTCTTCCATTTTCACTCCTTTTTGAGTGTTGGTATTTAATTTATTTTAACATACATAAATTACTTGCCAACACAAAACAACAGCAATATTTGTCTAAATTTGTCTAACTAAAAAAGCCCAAGAGTCCGATAGTGATACAAACTGGTGGTGTATCGAATTTCGGTGCTCTTAGGCTCGCTCAGTTAAATTCAAATATTAAGTTGTATTCTCATTATACATAAACAATTTTATTTTTGCAAGAGATTTAGGGTAAAATTGTTTATAATTTTTTATTATAATTTTAGTTCATTTTTTGTCATTAACAGCTTTAAAGACTTTTTCTAAAATATTTGTTGTAATTTGATAAGCTTCAGGGGATTCGCTTTGACGCGGACCACCGATGTTTAAGGTAAGTTCTACTCCCAATGTGTTTAGCCAATCAATAATTTTGTCAAAATCTTCTTCACTAATAACTTCTAAATAAGGTCTTTTATATTCTTTTGCAGTTTGCTCTGTTAAGTTTGTTCCTTTTGAGAGTTTTGAGTGTTTTGGGTTTATGATAAGTGTTGCGTGAGAGTCACGAACATTCCATTTTGTCCTTTGCGTCACATCTTCTTCTGGTGTTTCTTTTAATTCGGGGTAGAACGCTCTAATTCCGGGAGAGTGTGGCATATCTTCTGCCCACCCACTTTTAGGGCACCAACCAACAATAGAAATATTGTGTTTTCTTGCAAAATCCAGCGCAGCCCTGTCAACACCAGTTTGCCCACCTGTTCTAATAAATGCAATTTTGTTCATATTTTTCACCGATTGTTATATTTTTATTTCAATGCCGAATAATCAATCAGCTGAATTTTATCAAACAAACCTTCTTCTTTTGCTTGTTTTAGTGTGCTCAATTCTTTATCTCTATCTAAATAAGATGTTATTGTTTTTGTATAATCATCAATATATCCCGGGTGCGACAACAACTCAATTGTTAAATCTGTGTTAGAGTATTCTTCAATAAAATTCCTTAAACAATCTATATTTACATTTTTCATTGAAAAATCTTTATAGAATAGGTCAGGTTTATTTATATCAAAATCTGCAGAATAATCTTCGCGTCTTATTGGAAGATTTAGGAGTTTCGTGATATCGTAAACAACCTGCTTAATTATTGCATTGTCGCCTAAATGATGATGACAGGTTATATGATTAAGTTTTAACTTTCCTTTGCCAAATTTTTCTATTTGTTTGATTTGAGCCATCATTTCATTATAAACACATTCATAAGTAAGATTAGGATTTTCTATTTGCTTTCTATTATAAAGAAAGACGC
>CALVWC010000016.1 GCA_944364445.1 uncultured Clostridia bacterium
GCCGTCAGCGTCATTCTTCCAACGCTGGAAAACATTAAATTGACATTGCTTGAAAGCGGACTTCAAGTTGTGGTTGATGATGTGGTTATTGGTGATAAAATAAGTTTAAACAACATCAATTTAAGCGTAAATTTAACAAATGCTGATGATGTTATCTTGCCTAGTTCCGCTGAGATTTTGGCAACTTTAACCGACCTTGAAAGCAAAGAAAACAAAGATGTTAAAATTCTTCTTGACAACATAAAAATTGGCAAGAGCACACAAAACTTAGACGACATCACTTTTGAAGAAAACGAAATTTTCCTTCAAACGAATTTAGATAAGAAAGAATTAAACGAATTTGCTGATATTGCTCCTTTAACAAGCATAATAACAAACGCTCTTGGCACAAAAACCTTGCAAGGAGATGTTAATTTGCAAGTTTCAAAGGGCGAATTTAAGGTTGATTTAACAGGGTTTGTTAAATTTGACCTCGATTCTCTTTCTGTTTCTGCCGATTTAACCTTAAAATATGAAAATGTGAGTGTTGATGTTAAAGTTTATGGCTTCAATTTAGATGAAAACCACTTGCTTTACATCAGTCTTGGAGGCGAGATTTTCGCTTTGGATATCGATAACCTTGACTTTGAAAGATTGATGAAAGACTACGGAATTTCTCAGCCAGCTATTGATGCTGTGGATGTTATTAAGGATATTATCTCTGTTGACATCAATAATTTAGACCTTGTTAACCTATCAAACAGGCTTAATTTAAAAGAAATTGAAAATGGCTATAAATTTACCTTTGATGAAAAAGAAATAAAGATTAATTATAACGATACTTTCAACATTTTCAATATTGATGTTAGTGCAATTTCATATGAGGGGTATGAAGTTAAAGTTAAATTAAACGATGTGAAAATCAATGCCTCCGATTTTGCAATAGACTTTGTGCCAACTGGCGAAGAAACAGAGATATCTTCCATTTTGTATATTGAAGAACACGCAAGATTAAATCAAACTGAAGATGCAACAACTTATGCACTTTCTTCTGATCTATCCATTTCTGTGGACGAAAACACTTTCACTGGCAATATCATGGCAAGAATAGTTAAAACTGAAAGCGGTTTAACGCCATATCTTAGAGTTAAAATAGACGAGTTCAAAGGCTTTAAAGGATATATCTATTTAATCGATAACACTGTTTATATAAACGCACAAAATCTTCTATTGAAACTTGATATTGCTGATTTAACTGAAGAAAAATTGAGTGAAATTAAAGAACTTTTGACCAACTTCGGCTTCAGCATGGAAGAGGCAGAAAACTTTACGCTTGTTCTTCCAACGCTTTCTGAAATCAGCATCAACTGGATGGAAAACGGCATTAATATTGCCACAGAAAACGGACTGACGATTAATGAAGAATATCATCTTTCAAATATCAATTTAAGTTTAATAACTTCCAACGAAAACGATGTTATTTTGCCAGAAGAGGTTAAGATTAGTGCAATTTTAAACAACTTAACAAACAGCACGCAAAATGAATTTGAATTGACGCTCTCATCAATCAATCTTGGCAAGAGTTCAAAATATCTTGAAGATATCGCTTTAAATGAAAACAACATTTCACTTTTAACTAATTTAGGTGTGACAACAACAGATGAGTTTGTGGACACAATGAAAATTTTTGACCTTGCAAAAAATCTTCTTGAAACAAAAACTGTTGAAGGAAAAATTGATTTAATTGTTGAAAATGGTGAAACGAAGATTGATGTTGAAGGGGTTGCGAAGTTTGACCTTGTCAATATGGCAGTTTCTGCCGATTTAACATTAAATTACGAGGGTTTAAATGTCAGCCTTTCCGTTTATGGCTTTAATATTGATGCTAACCGCACAATCTATTTAACATACGATAATCGCACTTTTGCTCTTAACATTGATAATATCGACCTTTCGGCATTTATGGAAACAAGCGAAGAAGTTGATGTCGCAGAAACCATTGTGAATATTATTAAAGATGTTTTAGGAATTGACATTAATAATGTTGACATTGCAAACTTAACTAACCAAATTTTCTTAAATGAAATTGAAAACGGCTACACAATCACATTTAACGATAAAACAATCACTTTAAACTATAACGAATTATTTAATGTTTTCAGTGTAGATTTAAGCAAAATTTCATATAATGGTTTTGATGTAAAGGTAAATTTAAGTGATGTTGAAATCAACGCTTCAAACTTTGCGATTGACTACACTCCAACTGGTGAGGAAACGGAAATTTCTTCCATGTTTAAACTTCTTGAAAACGCAAAACTCAATGAAAACACCTATGCGTTCTCTGGCGACTTAGCAGTTAGATACAGCACAACTTCTTTCTATGGCAACATTTTGGCTATGCTTGTGGAAAGCGAAAACGGTTTTGTGCCATATATAAGAATTTACACATCCTCTATGAATTTAAACACATATATCTATCTTCTTGATGAAACAATCTACCTTGACCTTCATGGGCTTAGGTTAACTTTCAATTTAAGTGAAAATTCGATTAATGAAATTCTAGCCTTTGTTCAAGAAAACTTTGGTGTTGAGGATTTGAACGCAACAGTTGCGCTTTCAGTTATCTTGCCAAAACTCAGTGCAATAACTCATGGCTGGTCTGTTGATAATGGACTTCAAATCAACATTTCTGATAATCTATATTACACCGAAACATCTTATTTCAAAGATATCGTTCTTCAAGCATTTATGGCGGAAACTGACACTCAAATTCTGCCAACGGGCGTGGTGATTGGCGCAAACATTGTTGACCCTAACACAGAAATTTATGATGATTACAGCGATTATCTTTTAAACGGCGAAAATCCAGTCACATCAAACAAGAATTTCGCAGTTTACATCGACAATATCTCGATTGGAAAGAGTGCCGACTATCAAAATTCTATCACTTTTGAAAATGGAAAGGTAGTTTCTGTTGTTGGCTTTAACGATGTTAGTTTTGATGTTGCAGAATTTGTGGATGTTCATGTTTTAATGGATATTGTGGAAAAGGCACTTAGCTATATTAATTCAAACACCTTCCAACTTCGTATTGACGCAACTCTTCAAAATGGAAAGAATGAAACAAGAATAGGTGGCGATGTTATCCTCTCAATCACAAAAGCCGTGAAAGAAAATGAGGCGGAAACTAAGGTTGGCTTCACATTGTTTGGTGGTAAGCGTCTTAAATTGCAAGCCGATTTGACAATTGAAAACTATGCTCCACAATTAGATGAAACAACCAATGAAGAAACTATGGTGAGAACTTCGGAACATCAAATTTCCATCTATTACGACTCTAATCAAGTGGATGAAAATGGCTATGTTCAAAGTGACCTTGGCGGACTTTACATTTCATACACTCACGACCAAAATATTGGCACAAAATACTTCCGCGGTCACATTCAAAACACTGATTTAAACGAAACCGATGGCACAAGTCAAAGAGCAGATATGAGCGACATGATTGCCCTCATTTTGAACTTTGCAAACATCGATATTGGCGAAGAGGCAATGGAAAGTTGGCAACTTGAAGAAAACACAACTGACTTTAGTTTCCTTCAAAAACTTCTTGGAATTGGTGGAAATGATTTAAGTGACGACATCACACAAACCGACCAAATTTTAGGTGATGTTTCAAGCATTTTAGCAATGATAGACAGCATTTCGTTTAACAAGAATGAACAAAATGTTTATGAACTTGCAGTGGGTGTTGATTTGGGCGATAATGTTGCTGAAATTGGCGTGGTGTTCGACGAAAACAACAATTTAAGCATAATTAATGCAGGAAATATTGCTTCTGAAAATAATAACATTACAGCGAAAATTGAAGTGCAAGATTATAATGAAGCGAATTTTGATTACAATATGTCAAATCCTCACTTCGACCTATCCAATATTCCAGAATTTTTGGATATTGCCGTGAACACCTTAAACACAAAGCATTTTAACTATAAAGGAAATGCAACTGTTAAATTGAATGTTTTGGGTTTGGACCTTATTGAACTTAATATTGGAATTGATTTAGAAACAACCATAAGCGATGAGGGAGAAATAAGTTTCTTTGCAGAAATTGATGTTCCTTGTGTTATGATAGCAACTTATAATTCTGGCCTTATGGGAAATACCTACACAACGGATTGGCGCTTTGATTATCGAAGATCAACAATTAGATTTGAAAATAATGTTTTAAGCATCAATCAATACACCTATAAGGAAGCCGGCTGGTTCACAAGTGAAAAGATAAGCAATCTTAATTGGAGTTATAATTCGGATGAAATTGGCGCTAATATTATGCTAATCATGGCTCAAACTCTTGGTTTAACAGACAAAGTTTATGATGGAATTGCAGGGTTGATTGAGAATTTGTCGCCAGCACCTTCTTTGGAAGAAACGCTTTTAGGCTTTGAAGTTCTTTCGTCAGAAGAGGGAATTACAACTGGATATAATTTGGTTCTTGATGGCTACACATTAACTGGAGATGATAATTTTGGAGATATGAATGTTGGAATAGGAGTTAGCAATTCCTACGAAGATAGATATCGCTTCATTGAAAGCGTTACAGCCAATTTGAATATTGCTGATGGTATTGTTTTGATTGATTTGAATTTAAACTCTTATTATCCTGACAGCAATGGCGATGGCGTAACCGATGATTATTACACCACTAATGGCGGTCATGTGATTTACACTAATGAATATTACAGAAATCAATTATAGGCCTCAATAAATTTCTTCAATTTAAATCACAAAAGTTAATAAAATCCTCTATGAAAATGACATAGGGGATTTTTTATAGGATAATTTATGCTGAGGGCGGGCGCAATAAAAAAGATTTTGCCCTAAATGGCAGGTTATTCAAACCAGCACAAACAAAGGCAAAATCTTTTTGCTTGCAGGGCAAGCCCATGCATTGCATGGAATTGCGCCCGCTATTTAATTTCAAGTTCTTGTTTAAATTTTTCAATCATTTCATCATCAATACGCATAAAAAGTGGTTTTGGAGAAGAAATCTTATGCGCTTTTGAAATATTAATTATGCTTGCTTCTTCCCACATATCTTCGCTGTCAGGCGAGCCAGTAAAACCAAGTTGCTCCCAAATTTCCTTTGTTTTAGACGGAATGATTGGGCTTGCCACAATGGCGAGCGCCTTTGCCATGTTAAGCGAAAGGAATAAAACTTTCTTAGCGCCATCTAAATCTCCATTTTTAATCATTGACCAAGGCGCAGTTTTTTCAAGATAGGTGTTTCCAATTGAAGCGAAGCGCATAATTTCTTTGTAGGCGTTTCTAAATTCGGTTTGAGAAAACATTTCAGCAATCGTTTTAGGGCAAGATTTTATTGCCTCCACCATTTCCTTGTCAAACTCGTTTAAGTTGTTTTTAATGTCGTCAAAGGAGATGCCAAGTTCTCCACCAAAATTCTTATTAATCATGTTAAGCGTTCTGTTGAAGAAATTGCCATATTTTCCCACAAGTTCGGCGTTGGTGTTAAGTTTAAAGCCTTCATAAGAAAAATCGCTGTCCTTATTTTCTGGGAAAATGGAAACGAGATAGGCTCTAAGTGCGTCAATATCCACATCGCTATTAAGCAAACTTTCGCAGAATATTCCCACTTTATGAGATTTTGAAAATTTCTTGCCTTCAAAATTTAAGAAGTTGAAGCCAACAACATTTTGTGCCAAGTTATATTTTCCACTTCCAAGTTCAATGCATGGGAAGAACACTGCGTGAAAGTCGATGTTATCTTTGCCGATAAAGTTGTAGATTTCACATTCATCATTTTGCCAGCGGTCCTTAACCATTTCATTTCCACCAAGTTCTTTTGTGATGGAAATGTAGCCAATAGGCGCGTCAAACCACACATAGAAAACCTTATCTTCAAAATTTTTAAGTGGCACTTTAATTCCCCAAGGAATATCGCGGGTGATACATCTCGGCTTCAAGCCCTCATTTATCCATTTGTATGCCATATTGTAAACATAAGGGCGGAAGACATCCTTTTTGGAGTCTATCCAATTTTTAAGTTTATCTTGAAGTTTATCAAGGCGAATGTAAAGATGTTTAGTGTTCTTGAAAACGGCTTCGCGGTTGCACCAAACACATTTAGGATTTTTAAGTTCCTCTAAGTCATAAGTTTTTCCGCAGTTGTCGCACTGGTCGCCATAGGCTTTATCATATCCGCAATATGGGCAAACACCATAAACAAAACGGTCAGCAAGGGCAATCTTATCGTGTTCGCAATAGCACATCTTGCTTTCTTTTTCTGAAATATAACCGTTTTTGTTTAAGTCATTAAAAATCTCACAGGTCACTTCTTCGTGTGTTTTTGTGTTTGTTCCGCTGAAAATATCAAAGTTGATGTTCAATCTTTTTGCAATATCTTTCATTTTGCCATTCATCATTTTGATATATTCGTTGATTTCCATATTCATGTTTTTAGCACTTATGAAACTTGCAGTGCCATAGTCATCCGTTCCGCTGACATAGATGGTGTCGTTGCCATAGGTCCTATTAAAACGCGCAAACACATCGCCAGGAAGCCAACATCCAGCCACGTGACCAAGGTGTGGCAAGCCATTAATGTATAACAGTGCCGAAGTCACCAAAATTTTTTTTCTTTTTTTATCCATAAAAATTACCTCATTTTAATTTTTTAACAATCTCATCAAAACTCAATTTTTCCTGCGCTGAGGAGCGCATATCTTTAAGTGTGTATTTTTTTTCTTTCCTTTCATCCTCGCCAAGCACAATGATGTATGGAAGATTTCGCCTGTTTGCTTCCTTCATTTTTGCCTTAAAACTTTTTCCTTCGCCAACTATATCTACACGAATTCCCGCTTTTCTTAAATCTGCCATAAGAGAAAGAGCAAACAGCGCTGTTTCGTCGAAAGCAACAATACCCACTTGCGTCATCACATTTTCGTCAGTTTTATATTTATCCTTAATTTCATCAAAAAGCCTTGTGATACCAATGCTCATGCCGACGCCTTGAAATTTTCTTTCAGTGAAGTTGCCACAAAGGTTATCATATCTTCCACCACCACCAATGGCAAGAGAGGAATTTTCAACAAACGCTTCAAACACAGTGCCAGTGTAATAGTTATGTCCACGCACTATGGATAGGTCGAAAGAGAAGTGATTTTTATCCATATTAAGATATTCAAGACGCTCATTTAAAGCCTTTAAATCGTTCAGTCCTTCAAGAAAGGTTGAATTGCTGGATAACTTTTCAACATTTTCGATTATTGCCTCTAAATCGCCATTTTGACGAGAAAGTAAGAAGATTTGTTCAACTTGCGCAACGGTCAAACCATTTTCCACAAACATATTTGTGATTTCTTCCTTAGGAAGTTTTGCCATTTTGTCGTAAATAATCATAAGGTCGGAGATGTTTTTTGCTCCAATTCCTTCAAAAAAACCAGCAAGGATTTTTCGGTTGGAAATTTTAACTTGGCAGTTCAAGTTTAACGCGCCAAGTGTATCTTCATAAAGTTTAATACATTCGGCATCGGCGGTCATCGACAAGTTCTCGCCAACAATATCAGCATCACATTGATAAAACTCGCGAAATCTACCTTTTTGAGGGCGTTCACCGCGATACACTTTGCCAATTTGATATCGTTTAAATGGAAATTCCAAAACATTTTCGTTCATGGCAACAAATCTTGCAAGAGGAACGGTTAAATCATAGCGTAGGCATAGGTCATTGTTGCCTTTTTGAAAGCGATAAATTTCCTTATCAACTTCGCCACCGCTTTTGGCGAGCAGAATTTCCGAGTATTCTGCAACAGGCGTGTCGAGAGGCATAAAACAGTTGTTTTCAAAGACTTGTTTTATTTTTGTAAGCATATTTTCAAACACGATTTCCTCTTCTGGCATGAGTTCCCAAAAGCCTTGAGGTTTTCTTGGAGTTATAAGTTTCATTTGCTCTCCTTAATCTATTTAGTATAGCGATTTTTACGCATTTTGTCAATAAAAAAAGAGTGTATAAACGCAAAAAATGATAGGTCAAAGAGATTTTGACTTATCCACAATTATATTTATACACATCCTTTTATGAATATTCAAACGGCGTAAAGTGGGTAAAATGTGGAGTAATCCACATGAGTTATCCACATTTCCACATCGATTTTTGAAAAAATTGACATTTTTCGTGCTTTTAGGCGATTTTCAAGCAAAATAGTTGAGCCTTAGTATATGACTATTTATCCGTATTTATGCATAAAGTTTCTTTCTTTGAGTTTTGAAAAATTTTTAATAAATAATTATGCAAGTTTTTTAATAATTTTATTTTCGTTTTACCAAAAATCTGCTTGGCTTTTTGTCGGCAACAAAGTATAAATTGTGAAGGGCGCGAGTGGAGGCGACATAAAGAAGATTTCTGTCAAGTTCGGTTTTATAGTTCACATCATTTGCAAAAGGCACAATAACCATATCAAATTCCACACCTTTGCTGTTGATGACAGTTGTTATTATGTTTTTTGCTTCACTCATCTCAGAATTTTCGTCAAGTTCCTCAAATCTAGCAATCATTTTGCTTTTTTCTTGCAAAAGTTCAATTTCTGCCTTACTCTTACATATTATGCACAAAATTCTATCTGGATATTTTTCTTCTTTTTCTTTAATAATCTCTTCAATTTTTTTAATGTAGTTTCTGCTTGTAATAAACCTAACTTCTTCGCCATTTCGATTGACATTATTTGCCACGCGTTTACCTAAAATCCTTTGTGAGAAACGCGATATTTGCAATGTGCTTCGATAGGATTTGGTTAAATATTGAATTTTTGATTTGGTTTCTTTGGCAAGCATTTGAAGATAATCATTAGATAAGGTTTTATCTATGCTTTGATGAATGTCGCCAAGATACATCTTTGGGCAGTGCCACAGTTTATCGAAGAGATAGAAGTGACATGGGGTGTAATCTTGCATTTCGTCCACAATCACATATTTTGCAGTGTAGTTATGGTTGAAACCAAAAAGATTTTCCTTAATAAGAAGAATTTGTGCAATGTCATATGCTGTCACATTTTCAATTTCATCAAGTTCTTGCGAACGCAAAAAGATGTTGTAAATTCTTAAAGCGTCGGTGGTTATCATTTTGGAATATAAAATTTTTTTGGCACGCTCAAAAAGTTCTGGATTTTTACTTCTAGGAATATTGAATAGGTCAACAATATGTTCGGCAATCGCTTCAATTCGCTTATAAATTGGAAGGGTTTTGAGTTTGTTATAGTATATATCGCGAATTTCTTCTTCCGTGATAACAAGTGTGCCGAACACCAAGGTTTTTGGCACAAAAAGGTTGCAAATGTCGTTGTTCAGAAATTCCTTGAATGCTTCCAAAAATTCAAAACTATATTTTATGGCGATGTTTTCAAAATCTTTTTGCTTGCCATTTGTTATAAGTTCATTTAAGGTTTCTTCTCTGGTTTTAAAGTCGAAACCTAAAAGGCGTTTTGCTATGTTTGAAAAGGTGGTTGTGTATGGCTTATCATCGCCAATCGATGGCAAAACCTCTTCAATATAGTCAGCAAAAAGTTCGCTTGGCGAAAGCACCAAAATATCTTCATTTTTCAAGGTGTTTCGGTATTTATAAAGTAGGTATGACACTCTGTGCATGGCAACCGATGTCTTTCCAGAGCCTGCCACACCTTGCACAATGGTGTTTTTAATTTCAGGGCTACGAATCAGCACATTTTGCTCTTTTTGAATGGTGGAAACAATGTCGTGCATTTTTGCGGTGGCGTTTTTGGAAAGTTCCTCCATTAAGATGTTATCGTCGATAATCAAATTGCTGTCGAGATAAAATTTCAAATCTCCATTTTCAATTTTAAACTGTCTTTTAAGCGAAAGGTTGCCTTTGATTTCTCCACTTGGGCTTTCATAAGAACAAGGACCTAAAATATCATCATAATAAAGTGAGGATATATCGGCGCGCCAGTCAAACACAAGGTTGTTGTTGTCTTTATCTTGAATATGCCCAATGCCGATGTAATAGGAATTTTCTTTTTCCTCATTCTCCACTTTAAAATCAAATCTTCCAAAATATGGATTTTTCTTTTGCTTCAAAAGGCGCAAAGAAAGTTTATTTAAGTTTACATTCAAAACTTCTAAGTTCTCAATTTGTAAGTTTACATTTGCAACTTCATCATTGCCTTCTGGGTCATAAAGTGCATAAAAATCTTCAGCGAAATACTTTTTTAATTCTTCAATCTTATCTTTATTTTCTTCGATGGTGTTGTTTGTTTCTTTTTGTTTAACTTTAATTGTGTTTTGCACATTTTTTAGATATTTTTTCTCATTTTGGAAGACTTTTTTATCCATATTTTCTCCTGCATACATTTTTGAAAGAAATGCGGGTCACAAAATTTCGTATTAAGTATATCACATATTGATAAAAAAATCTTAACGATTTAACAAAAAAAATAAAAAAGCGTCAAAATTTTTAACGCTTTCTTTAAAATTTTATTCTTCGCTTGTTGGTTCGTCCGTTTCAGTGGTTGTTTCCACTTGTTCTTGCTCGTTTAATGTTTCACCATCATCTGAAACCTCTTCCTCATCCTCGCGCTTAGTGAGTGCCACGCTGACAATTTTGGAATTTCCACGAAGTTTCATAATCTTCACACCTTGGCTGAGCCTTGAATATGTGCTTATGTCATCAGTGTGCGTTCTTATGATAACTCCATTATCGGCAATCATAACAAGGTCGCTGTCCTCCTCAATTTGTTTAAGAGCCACAAGTTTTCCCGTTTTTTCGTTGAATATGCCAGCCTTCACACCCATACCGCCACGCTGTTGAAGCCTAAATTCGCTTGCATCCGTCTGCTTACCAAATCCGTTTTCGCTGATTGTGATTATCTTGCCATTTTCTCGAACGATTGCCATGTCAATAACGGCATCATTCTCGGAAAGTTTCATGCTCTTAACGCCTTGGCTATCTCTTCCCACTTGGCGAACATCCGTTTCGTTAAAGCGGATACATTTTCCTTCATGAGAGGCAATTAAAATGTCGTCACGGCCTGATGTGATGTCCACACCAATAAGTTCGTCACCGTCAAGAAGTTTAATGGCAATTTTTCCGCCTTTTCTTATGTTGTCATACTCTTTAAGCGGAGTTTTTTTGATAAGCCCATTCTTTGTTGCCATAATTAAATTTCCAGTGGCGTCTTTCTTAACTGGAATTATTGTTGCCACTTTTTCGCCAAGAGAAAGTTGCAAAAGGTTAATCATTGCTCTTCCTTTTGCTTGGCGCTGAGCCTCAGGAATTTCATAGGCTTTAAGGGAGTAAACTTTACCTAGGTTTGTGAAGAAGTATAGGTTATCGTGCGTGGAGGTTATGAAAATCTTTTCCACAAAGTCCTCATCTTTGGTCTTATGTGCAGAAATGCCCACTCCACCGCGATGTTGCGCCTTATATTCATCCATAGCCATACGCTTGATGTAGCCAAGGTGTGTCATGGAGATGATAACATCTTCTTCAGCAATCAAATCTTCAATGTCAATTCCACCCATTTCCAAACTTATTTCCGTCTTTCTTTCGTCGCCATAGGTGTTTTTGATTTCTTCAAGGTTATCTCTGATAATTTTAAGAACACGCGCTGGTGTTTCCAAAATGTTTTTAAGGTCGGCAATCGTTCTTTCAAGTTCGGCAAGTTCCTCTTTCAGTTTTTCCACTTCCAAACTTGTCAGTTTTGAAAGTTTCATTTCCAAAATGGCATTTGCTTGAATTTCGTCAAGTTCAAATTTTGTGGTGAGGTTCAACATGGCGTCTTGCTTATCTTTTGACGATTTAATCACTTGGATAACTTCGTCGATTGAGGCGAGTGCGATAACCAAACCTTTAACAATATGTTCTCTTTCTTGTGCGCGTTTAAGGTCAAATTTTGTTTTTCTTATCAAAACTTCTTTTTGGTGTTCAAGATAGTAGTAAAGCATTTCTTTGAGGTTCAAAACTCTTGGCACACCGTTAACCAAGGCAAGCATGATAATTCCGCTTGATTGTTGAAGCATGGTGTGTTTATAAAGCGAGTTTAAAACAACTTGTGCATTAGCGTCTTTTTTCACATCCACAACAACGCGAAGCCCATCTCTGTCGCTTTCTTCTTTAATGTCGCTTATGCCGTCAATCTTTTTATTCTTCACCATATCCGCCATTTGAGTGATAAAGCGAGCCTTGTTCACTTGATATGGAAGTTCTGTGATAACAATTCTTTGCCTGCCAGATGAAGTTTCTTCAATCTCGGCACGACCTCTCACCAAAATCCCGCCACGACCTGTTTTGTAAGCATGCTTAATTGCCGTTCTTCCCATGATGATACCGCCAGTTGGATAGTCAGGCGCAGGGATGATTTTGATAAGTTCGTCGATGTCGATGTCTGGGTTGTCGATAAGTGCTTGCACGCCGTTTATAACTTCTTTCAAGTTGTGAGGAGGAATGTTTGTTGCCATACCAACTGCAATGCCGTCCGCACCATTCACAAGTAGGTTAGGGAATTTTGCTGGAAGCACGGTTGGTTGCATAAGGGTGTCGTCAAAGTTAGGATAAAAGTCCACTGTTTCCTTGTCGATATCCTCAAGCATAAGTGAGGCGATTTTGCTGAGTCTTGCCTCAGTGTAACGCTGTGCAGCAGGTGGGTCGCCGTCCACAGAGCCGAAGTTTCCATGCCCGTCCACAAGAGGATATCGAATGGAGAAGTCTTGTGCCAAGCGGACAAGGGCGTCGTAGATGGAACTGTCGCCATGAGGGTGGTATTTACCCATAACTTCGCCGACAATTCTTGCACTTTTCTTATGAGGCTTATCATAGAAATTGTTTAATTCACCCATGGAAAAAAGTATTCGTCTATGCACTGGTTTAAGTCCGTCGCGAACATCAGGTATGGCACGGCTGACATTTACCGCCATAGCGTAAGAGATGAAAGATTTTTTTAGTTCTCCCACAACTTCCACATTTTCCACTTTTTCGTTGGCAAGTAAGTCCTTTAAATTTTTCTTTTCTTCTTCTTTCTTGTTCATAACAGTTTCCTTTTATATCTATTTACTTTTTCCAAATAAATTTATAAATCGTTTTTTTGGATGTAAATCTTCATACGCTTCAATAGTTGAAGCAAAAATAACTTCACTACTAGTTTGCAAATCGATGAAAGTCAATTTTTTATACGGATGCCGTTTTATAAGTTTATAATAATCCTTAAATTTCTTTTTAAGTTCACCAAAAAATTCATTTTCCGTAATATCATGGTTTAAAAACAAATATCTTTGCATCACCTTTATTCTTTCCATATCTTCATTTGTGATGTGATCGTAAAACTTTTTATTATCGTGCATGGAAAACATGGAGGTCTTGCATGGCGTTCTATCCTTTTTGATTTTAATTTTTTTTGTTTTCAAAAATTCCTCAAAAGTCATCGTTCCTCCGTCTTTTCAACATCTTTATTCATAACAAATTTTAATTTTTCTTTCAAGCGATTTTTGTTTTTAATCACATCCAAATCGTTTTCAAAACCATATTCATCAACCTTAACACCAAGTTTTTCTTCCAGCCAGCCTGCCACCAAAAACCTATGGCAAAATTCGGTTGGCTTTTCAAAACATAACAAAACAGCGTTCTCGCCAAGTGACTTAAAAACTTTTTCGGCGTCAAGATTTTTTAAAACTATTCGGTAAAATTTCTCAATATATGAATTTTGATTTTCTTCTTTTAAAGCAAGATATTTTTCTTTAGAAATTAGCCCTTTTTTATATGCAAAATCAATCTTATTTTCTTTATCTTTCCACTTTCTAAAAAACGGATAAGGGGATAATTCTTTATGAGAAGTTCCATTGAAATTAACAATTTTTCCGCCGTCACCAGAAATTGCTACAGGAATATATTTTGTTTTGTCTATGCTTTTTAATTTTGCATAATAGGAAGTTTTCATATATTATTCCTCTTTAAAGTTTTTCTTTTCGGCGCGCTTTAAGGCGCGTTCAAGTTTATATTTTTTTATCTCATCAATTTCCTTTTCACCGAACATATATGAAAGTTCTTCCATATTGATGGAAACATCGGCAATTTCTTCGCGCAAGTTTTCAAGAGCAATTCTAAGTTTTTCTTTGTCACCACTTTCTTGTGCGCGCTTATATTTACATATTGCTTGAATTAATTCGCCCATTTCTTCCACGGCGCATCTAAATTGAACATCTTCGCCAAAAGCGTCGAGAAGGACTTTATAAGGATTTTTTCTCACTTTAATCATAAATTCTCCTAAACATCAAGGTCTTTAACAAGGGTGGCGTTTTCTTCAATAAATTCACGCCTAAGTTCTGGGTCTTCGCCCATAAGTTGATTAAAAAGTTTATCCGCTTCAATCGCGTCGTCCATAGTGATTTTAAGAAGAATTCTGTGTTCTGGGTTCATCGTTGTTTCCCAAAGTTGTTCTGGGTTCATTTCGCCAAGACCTTTATATCTTTGAAGTGTGGTGCCTTTTCTTCCGTTTTCTTCAAACCACTTGTTTAACTCGTCGTCAGAATAGAAGTAATATTCCTCTTTTCCACGAGCAACTTTATATAGTGGTGGCTGTGCGGCGTAAACATGGCCGTTTTCAATGAGTGGGCGCATAAAGCGGAAGAAAAAGGTGAGAAGAAGAATTCTTATGTGTGAGCCGTCCACATCGGCATCGGACATACATATGATTTTGTTATAGCGGAGTTTCGACTCGTCAAAATCGTTGCCAGTGCCAGCACCAAAAGCGGTTATCATTGCTCGAATTTCAGCGTTTTCCAAAATTCTGTTAAGTCTTGCCTTTTCCACGTTCAAAATCTTACCGCGAAGTGGCAAAATGGCTTGAAAACGCCTATCTCTGCCTTGTTTTGCACTTCCGCCAGCGGAATCTCCTTCCACGATGTAAATTTCGCACACACTACTGTCTTTTTCCGTGCAGTCGGCAAGTTTACCTGGAAGGGTGGTGTTTTCCAAAACGCTCTTACGCCTTGTCAGTTCTCTTGCATTTCTTGCGGCATCTCTTGCACGCTGAGCGGTGACGCTTTTCATGATAAGTTCGCGTGCCTCGCTTGGGTGTTCTTCTAAGTAATCGCCAAAACTTTCTTGCATCGCTTTATAAACGATGTTTCGCATTTCGCTGTTGCCAAGTTTTGTTTTTGTTTGCCCTTCAAATTGAGGCTCGCGAAGTTTAACGGAAATAACGGCGGTGATACCCTCTCGGCAATCTTCGCCAGAAAGTTTTTCATTTTCTTTTATAAGTTTGTTTTTAACAGCGTAGTCATTTATGACTTTTGTTAAGGCGTTTTTAAACCCTTCAAGATGCGTTCCGCCTTCCTCGGTGTTGATGTTGTTGGCATAGGAATTGATGATTTCGTTATACGAGTCGTTATATTGAAAACATACCTCAATTTCGTTAACAACTTCACCTTTTTCGTTATGGTTAAACTTGTTGAAATAAACAGGGCAGGAGAGAAGTGTTTGTTTATTTGTGTTTAAATATTCCACAAACTCAATAATTCCACCTTTAAATTCAAAACGGTCGCTTTTTTCTCTGCCTTCACGCCTATCTTCCAAAGTGATAACAAGCCCTTTGTTCAAAAAAGCAATTTCGCGGAAGCGGTTTTTGAGGGTGTCATAGTTAAATTCCACAGTTTCAAAAATTTCTGGGTCTGGCCAAAAGGTGATGGTTGTTCCGCGCTTATCTGTGGAGCCAATAACTTTGAGTGGTGCAACGGCTTTTCCGCGAGCAAATTCAATGAAGTGATGTTTGCCATTTTGATAGACATCCGCAGTGAGTTTTGTGGAAAGAGCGTTAACGCAGGAAACACCAACGCCGTGAAGTCCGCCAGAGATTTTGTATCCCTGACCGCCAAATTTACCACCAGCGTGAAGTTTGGTTAAAACAACTTCCACCGCGCTTCTTCCCTCTTTTTCAATTATTCCAGTTGGAATGCCACGACCATTGTCAACAACGGTCAAAGAGCCGTCGGCGTTGATGATAACATTAATCTCGGTGCAGTAGCCAGCAAGAGCCTCGTCAATAGAGTTATCCACCACTTCTGTGACAAGGTGATGAAGCCCGTGCGCGTCGGTTGAGCCGATATACATTCCCGGGCGCTTTCTAACTGGGTCCAGCCCTTCCAGCACTTGAATTTCACTTGCGTCATATTTTGTGCTTTGCGCTAGTTCCTTGCTTTCGTCAAGTTCGCTTCTAAGAGTAATTTCCTCATTTAATTCGTTTTCATTTTCCATAACAATTTCCTTATATTATATAAATATACTATATTATAACATATAATAGGGAAAAAGTAAAGAAAAAGTTATGATTAATCATAACTTTCATCTTAAATTTTCTTTTCGGTTAAGTTGATTTTCTAAGGTATTTATAAAAAATTTTCCTCGGCAAGAAATGTATTCTTTAAACATATCGGACTCTTCTTTTGTTAGAAGTGGAGTGTTGCTTTCTGTATATGCATCCACTAAAGGAGTCAAACTTTCATCCTTCATTGCAAGTTTTAGGCTGTCAAAAAATTCTTTTGCATCTTTTGGATAATTATTTATAATAAACAAAATATTTTTTCCGCTTGTTGCAGTGGAAAATTTTTTTGCTAATATTTGAATTGGAGTTTGACTTTTTTCATATTTTTGGGCTAAATAATTTTTATCATGTTCTAATATCACTTTAAGCTCATCAGGTGGTGGCAGAAAATCTAATTTGGTTTTGATTAAACTATTAAAACATTCTCCATAATCAAAATTTGGGGCGTACATAAGGCTATGTGTTTTGCTATCATAAATCAAACCACTATTCATATCAGTAAAATCGCAATCTCCAAGAAATTCTCGCAAGAGATAAGAACGAACAATTCTGCTTTCAATTTTTTTGATTTGCTCAAAAAACTTTTCTTCTGACATATGTGGCAACATAAGGTCTTTTTTTGATAAAACAAATTCTTTAAGACTTTTTATCCATGTTTCAACAAGTAATGGTTTATTTGGGTCATTTGAAAAGTTAAGACTTGCCATTTTAATGCTTTCTTCAAAGGAAATAAGTCTATCTCCAGAATAAGCTTGTGAGTGGTTTTCGTTTTGAAGGGTGGCTGGTCTTAAAAAATCAATAGAAACAATGCCATATTTTTGCAAATTTTTAAGATCTCTCTCGTTAAGGTGGTTGACAATATGTTTATGTTTATTTGGGTCAAAACTCACAATGTAATTGTAAGAAGTTGGCATACCCAAAGTTATGGCAATACGCATTCCCAAATTTTCAGCAACTGCACTAAATTTAGCATATGTTGGCTTAAAAGTTGCAGAAATTGTTTTTGGTAATTCTTCTAACGTTACCGGCTTTCCATTTTTTGTTTTTGAATAAAATGCATTGTCATAGCAAGTCCAAATGCATGATTTTTGACCTTGTTCTATCGCTCTGTTGATTTCGTCAATTGGGAGATGGCTTGTTGGGACTTGTCCCCAAACATTATTACTTCTCCCACCAGAATAATCCCAGCCACTGGTTTTACAAGATATTTCAAGTTCAGAAAATTCCATAATTACTCCTTTTGTGTATTTTAGCATTAAAAAATGTAAAATTCAAGATGTATTTAAAAAAAATATTTTTTTCTTTCATAACTCTTGACAAAGGAGAGTAGGATATAGTAAAATAAAATTGTTGCAAGTTATGGTGCATAATGACGCGAGGTAGAGCAGCTCGGAAGCTCGTCGGGCTCATAACCCGAAGGTCGTAGGTTCAAATCCTACCCTCGCAACCATAGGAATTAGGCGAAAGCCTAATTTTTTGTTGCGACCTAAGGGATATATCGAAACAGAAAAAACTAAGCGGTAGAAAAAATTGTTGCTAAAAATAAGTTAAATAAATTTAAAAGGCATTGGAAGATATAACCTCGTTTGTGTCGTAGGTTCAAATCCTACCCTCGCAACCAAAATAGTTAAGGGTTGGTATTCAACTCTTTTTTTGTTAACTATTCCTAAGGATTTGAACCTACGGTTCACCCGTTCCGGCGGAGTGTTGCAGGGGCAACACTCGTTCGAGCGGTAAACAAGCGCACGGGCTTGTTTACTAAATCGCTCTCACCCTACCCTCGCAACCGGTAAAAAAACTGCACTCTTTGCTCGTTTTTGACAAGTCAAAAAGCATCGCCTTTCAGTTTGTTTTTTTACTTTTTCACCAAAATACAATATATTTTGGTGATTATATGATTTTAGAAGGTTTGGTGAGAAGAAGTAGCGATTTTTTTTAAATATAATTGCAAATTTTCAAATTTGACATCACTTTTAATTAAAAAATAATTGGGTAGTTAATATTTTCCATTAAAAAAGCATATCGATTGATATGCTTAAATTGAGTTTTAAATGCAAGGTTTAAAACATTAAAATGGCAATGGCGAACATTATAAAGGAAAAGTATAGGATGATGTTTATCCGTCTTTCAGTTGTGTATTGGCAAGCGAGGATGTAAGAAGCAAGGCAAAGCGAGCCAATCACATAGAAAAGGGTGGCAAGTGTGAAGCCATAGATGAGTGCGGAGATAATTTGCCCCACAAGCATACCAACAGAAAGATAGGTGAAAGCATAGGTGAGAACATCAAGCATGTTTGCCTCTCTGTCGCCAAGATAGATGATGCAAATGCCTATTATACACATTGGAACACCAAGCAGCATGCCAAATGGTGAGGTTTTGCCAACATAAAGCCCGCTGAAAGCCACCAAAAATGAGGTCAACAGAAAGGCGATAGCTTCAAAAATTCTTCCGTTACTTAAGTTAAAAAGTTCGTATAAAGATTTTCTCTGTTTAATTTTTCTAACTTTTGTTTCGCGTTTAATAACTTCCTTATTTTCTTCTTCTTTAACTTCTTCTTGCACTTCTTCTGTTATTTCGTTTTCTTCTTCAAGGTCGTCTTTAATTTTATAGCCAAACAAAATTAAGAATAGTGGCGCGATAGACACAATCAAAATTATGCTGAAACCATTAAAACCGTTTTCAAAGTTTGCTGAAAGCACATTCACAAAAATTAAAAGTGCCAGTGTCAAGGCAGAGGAAAGATAAAAGAAAATTCCCCTTTTCTTTGCAAAGCAGGTGGCAACCATAAGTGCACCACAAGCCACAAACATAATGATAAGCGACGCTAACAACATATCCATATTATAAACAAAAAAAATAAAATTGCCAAACAATTTACGCAATTTTATTTTTATAAGTTTAACATATCCTTATTTAACCTTAAAAGAGTCTTTAAGCGAAATGGTGGAGTTGAAAATAAGGCTGTCTTTTGTGCTGTCTTTATCAAGGCAGTAATAGCCTTTACGCATAAATTGGAATTTATCTTCCACCTTTGCTGTTTTCAAAAAGTTTTCCGCATAAGCCACACTTTCTGTCATCGAATTTGGTGTTAAAAGTTCTTCAAGAGAAACGCCATCTTCCAAGGCTTTCATTGGGTCAACATATTGTTCTTTAATAAGATTTTTGAAATCACGAATGGTCACTTTAAAACAATTTTTGGCAGAAACAAAGTGAATTGTTCCTTTGCATTTAATTCCAGAATTATCTTGTCCGCTTTTTGTGTTTGGAAGATACTCACATTCAAGGTGGTCGATTTCGCCATTATCTTTCAAAACAACTTTGTTGCATTTTATTATATACGCACCTTTAAGCCTAACAATTCCGCCTTCCACAAGCCTGTTGTATTTTGGAGGTGGGTTCAAACTGAAATCTTCCTTTTCAATGTAGATTTCTTTGCTAAATAGTGCCTTGTGAGAGCCAGCATTTTCGTTATTTGGGTTATTTTCAATTTCAATTTCCTCGCTGTCTTTGTCATAGTTTGTTATGACAACTTTAAGTGGGTCCAAAACCACCATGGCGCGTGTGGCAACATTGTTTAAGTCATTTCTTATGTGATAGTAAAGCGCGGAAAGTGGAATAACGCTGTCGGCTTTCGTAACGCCAGCACTTTTTAAAAAGTCCTTTATTCCTTGTGCAGTGTAGCCACGCCTTTTCATGCCTACAATGGTTAAAAATCTTGGGTCATCCCATCCTAAAACAAGTTTTGAGTCCACAAGCCTTCTTAAATATCGCTTACCTAAAAGCACATTTTCAAGGTTTAGTTTGGCAAATTCAATTTGGCGTGGAGCATATTTCTTTTTCCAACCTTTTTCCAGAACCCAGTTATATAATGGGCGGTGGTCTTCAAAACTCATGTCACACAAACTGAAAGTGACGCCTTCCAAGGCATCTTCAAGAGGATGTGCAAAATCATACATAGGATATATGCACCACTTGTTTCCAGTGCGGTAGTGACTCATATGTTGAACGCGATAGATGACTGGGTCACGCATATTCATATTAGGGTGCGCCATGTCAATTTTTGCGCGTAAAACCACTTTCCCTTCTGGGTATTTTCCTGCTTTCATGTCGCGAAAGATTTTCAAACTTTCCTCAATTGGACGATTTCTGTATGGGCTTTCTTTACCCGGAGTTGTCAGCGTTCCGCGAGATTTAGAAAGTTCTTCGGCACTTTGCTCATCAATGTAAGCATCGCCACTTTTAATTAAATTTTCGGCAATTTCATAAATGCCGTCAAAGTAGGCTTCGCTGGCGTAAATGAGTTTTTTTGGTGTGTAGCCAAGCCATTTAAGGTCTGCAAGATAACTATCTGCAAAGTCGCCATCCTCTTTAGATGGATTTGTGTCGTCCATTCTAAGATAAGTGTAGCCACCATATTTTTTGGCAGTTTCAAAGTCAATCATAATGGCTTTGCAGTGTCCAATGTGCCAATAACCACTTGGTTCTGGTGGAAAACGCGTGATAACTTCTTTTGCCTTTCCGCTTTCAAGGTCTTTATTTATCTCTTCTTCAATAAAATTTGTTGGTTCAATTAATTTCATATTTTTCTCCTATTTTTAAATTAATCACTTAACGAGTTTAACGTTTTAAGTTTGCTTTTAATACGCGTTAAACTGTTGTCAATGCTTTTTTCGCTAATTTTTAATATCTCGGCTATCTCTTTGTAAGAATAGCCTTGAAGATAATATTTTAAAACTTCAAATTCTTTTTTGGACAAACATTCCTTAATTTTCATCACCAAAGTTTGATAGTTTTCTCTTTCCACCACTTTTTCATCTGGTGAGGTTTGAATAATTAAATTTAGTGGCAAAAATTGTTCGTCGTCGGAATTATCGGAAAAACTTTGCAAGGAAACGGAATTGGAAAGTGGGGCGTTTTTCTTGGTGTTTGCTTTTTTAATTGCACTTTGAATTTGATGTTTAATGCAGGTGACAGCAAAAGTTTTGAAGGTGCTTTTGTTTTCTGAAAAATTTTTAATTGCCTTGTAAAGTCCAATCATGCCTTCTTGCACAATATCTTCAAGTTCTCCGCCAATGATAAAATAACTTCTTGAAATCTTAACCACCAAATCTTTATATCTTTCAAGCAAGGTGTTCTCGGCGTTTTCATCGCCCGTTTTGGCAAGTTTAACAAGTTCTTCATCTGTCATTTTTTTCATGCTTATAATATAACATATTTGAAGGGAAAATTGTTCAATTTTTTTTAAGTTTTTAGCTTTTTTATGATTAATTACATAATATTTTTGATAATATTATGCAAAATAATGGTATGAGAAAGAAATTTTTGTGCTTACTTTTAATATTTTCCACACTTATTTTAAGCGGTTGTTTTGCAAAAGAAATAAGTTCTGCTGAAATATTGCGTGACGAGGCAAAGGTGGGAGGAAGTTTAAGTTTTGTTTACAATCAAAAGGATAGGTGTGTTTATATTGGCGGAGAGGGTGAATTTGTGGAGTTTTATAAGGGTGATTTGTCACTTTCAGAAGGAAATCGCGTGGGACTTAAAGTGATTGCTCCAAATGAAGTTGAGGATTATGGAAAAGTGACGGTTGAAATGAGTGGAGAAAGTTATTCTGATTTATTTCAAGTGGTTTCAGGTCAAAAACAAAACTATTTTTACATATATCCAGCGTTCAGCGAGGAAAATCGTGAGGTGAAAATGAAAATTAATTGGGCGGATGATATTGAAAGTCAAGAATATAAGATTATAATCTTAAGTGGCACAAAGTTTTTAAATATAAATGGTGAAGTTATTTAATAGATTAAGTTTTATATTGATATAACCTACAAAAGAACAAAAAGTTTAAAAAATATCTTGAAAAACACTTGACAAAACCATTTTTCATACGCTATAATGACTTAGCAAAAGAAATTTGGTCTCGTGGTCAAGCGGTTAAGACACCGCCCCTTCACGGCGGTATCAGGGGTTCGATTCCCCTCGAGATCACCAAAAAAACTGCGCTTTTGCTCGTTTTCGAAACAAGTTCGAAAAGCATCGCTTTTTCG
>CALVWC010000017.1 GCA_944364445.1 uncultured Clostridia bacterium
ATTTATGCAAATAAGCCTGGAAATCATAAATTTTTATATTTTTTAAATTTTAATTTTTTAAAATTTTCTGAGGACTTATGACAAAACAAGAATTACAGAAAAAATATCAAGAAATTGTGCTAAAGACAAATGGTGGCAAAACTAATTATATTGTCGCCATTTGTCAGATCGGACACGCTATTAATGAACTTGAAGAACCAATGAAAGAGCTTGAGGTATTAAAAGAGTTGAAAATATGGAAAGAAGTTGCAAGAATGGCGTGTGACGATGAATATTGGAGTTGTCCAAATCCACCAGAAAGATTTAATTTGCAGGACGAATATGGCTCAGATGAACCATATTGGGTGCAGGAAGGTGGATGTGAGTTTCAAGACCACTGCAATGAGTGTCGTATGAATGCCTACTATAACGAGGCAAAGAAAAAAGTTGAGGAGCAAAAAAATGAAACTTGAAGAACAGGTTAACATGGATATATATTTTTCAATATCGAAAATCAATCCAGAGCGTATGAAGGCGTTTGGGATAACTTTAACACCGAACGAACTCCGAGAAATTGCAAGGAAGCGTCCAGCGTTTAAGCAAATACTAACTGGCTCAAACTCTGACGACCGCAAGCGCAGGCTAACAAAAATCTACCGCTATGAAGATTTTGTAGACGAAAAAATTGCTGGGAATTTATAGAAAAAAATAAAATCCGTCTATCTCAGCGCATTCTAGGCGGATGTTAGGAGGAAAAATAAATGGATGCAGTTGATATTATTTGTCTTAGTGTTGTTATAGCAATCTGGTTAATTATAGTTAACATCATCATTTGGATAAATGTTGATGATTACAATTATGAAGAAAGACAAGAGCGTAAGAAAGCGCGGATGAGGAAAACAAAGGAATACAAACTTGGTTTTAGAGAAGCAAGAGAGTTTTATTTAAAAAAACCTTTAGAAATAGAAGAAGTAAGTGCTGAAGATATGTGGCATAAGGTAGAAATAGAAAACTTAAAAAGTGAAAAAGATAACCTTATGCAAACTCTGGAAGAAGCCCAAGAAAAAATTATGGAACTCGAAAATAAATTATATGAATTGGAGGAAGAAAATGGGATATCAAGAGACGATGATTAAAACTAAGTTTAAAAATTTTGAAAGTATAAAGAAAGACATTGAGGAAAATAACCTTCTGTTTTTCGTCAGCCTTATAGGCTACTATTACAATCCAAGAAAGAAACCCGAACCCGATTCAGATATCTTTATTGTGGTGACGGGCGACCGCCATCCACTTGCAGATTTTCTCATGGAAAAATACGACGCGAAACCTATAGAGGAAGTGGAAGAAAGGCTTATGGATATCCTCTGGGAAAACTATGCTTTTCAAGAGGACACAGAAATATCCTATCAAACTTAAAAGGAGGTGAGGCATGTGGACTTAATTCCGTTTAAACAAATCATTCAAGAGATAATGGCGTATAACGGCTGGGAAAGCAATATCGAGTTTTCCGACCACTATAAAATCCAGCCAAGCCAAGTGACACGCTGGCTCAACGGTCAGCAACCAAAGAATGAAACATATGTTAAATTCTACAACATTCTCTCTGGAATAAAGAATGACACAACAAAAAAAGAAAAGGTGGTGTGATATGGCTATTAGTTATTCAAAATCATCAAGTTATTATTTCAACACAAAAACTAGAAAAAACATTTCAGTTCGAGTTGACGAAGAAAAGTATAATAAGATTTTAAGGCATATTAAAGAACATAATAAAGATAGGTACCATGATATGCTATCTTTTGGTGTGCTAGTTGATGATATGATGACAAGATATATAAGGGAAAATAACCTATAACATCCGACCTAAATGTGTATACAAATTACCTGGTAAATCGTATATACAAAAAATCGATTTTTTGTATATACAAAAACGCTCAAATTTGAAGTCATCCAAGGTGAAAGCCCTTGTTAACATATAGAAAATTGAATAATTTGCCGAAAAGAGCACCAAGTGCCATGCTTTTTTTATACTTAATGCTATAAAAATGGTAAAATGTAATAAAAATATGTAAATTGAATATAATTAATATTGATCATACCTCAGCAACCTGTGGGCCTGAGGTATTATCAATTGAAATATATGTGTGATATAATCAAATTAGAAAATTTTTTATTTTTTTAAAAAAATGTTGACTTTGTATTTTTTATATGCTATAATCCAAACAAGTTAAGATTGTTTTCTTAACTAAAAATTGATCATACCTCAGCAACCTGCGGGCCTGAGGTCAATTTTTTTATTATTTCCTTGCAAAATTTTTTTGAATATGATAATATATTTTCAATAAGATAATATATTTTAAGGAGAATATTTTGAAGGAATTAAAATATTTAACAATTGATGAACAATTAGATTTATTAAAGAGTAAAGGCTTAAAAATAAACAGTGAAAAGGTTGCAAGAAAATATTTAAACGAAATTGGGTATTATAAACTTATTAATGGATATAAGACGCCATTTAAATATACAAAAAACGAAAATGGGCAAGAGACTATTAAAAAATTTATAGAAAATACAACTATTGATGAGTTATACCACCTTTACACTTTTGATCAAAATTTAAAAAGCTTATTATTAAAATATATTTCACAAATTGAAATTATGGTAAAAGCAAGGATGTCTGATTTGATATCATCAAAGTATGGAATTAAGGAAAGCGAATATTTAGTGGCTGATAATTTTGCACCCGATAAACGTTCTCGCGATTCAAAAGAAAAAAAGTTTTTAGAAATACAGGTGGATATTTTAAATACTATAAGGGAGCAGTCATCAAAGCATAAATCTATAAAATGGTATGCAGATAATTATGGATTTTTTCCATTTTGGATAGTTTGTAATGTATTAAGTTTTGGAACAATAAGCTTGTTGTATAGTAAAATGAAACAACCAGACCAATATCTTATCTCAAAGACTTTTGGTCAAAAGTCAAAAACTTTTGAAAGCATGTTAATTATAATTCAACTTTTTAGAAATGTATGTGCACATAATGAGGTAGTGTATAATTTTAGAACATTTAAATCGTTGAGTCAAAAAGATATTGAACATATTTATAAAATGTTCAAGATTGAAAAAGATGAGAAGTCTGGTAAATATAAATATGGAGTTAATGATATTTTTTCTTTAATAATAATTTTTAAACTTATTTTACCCAAAAATGACTTTTTAGAGTTTTTATCTAAATTTAATTCATTATTAAGCACTTTAAAGAAAAAAGTTGATAAAACTATGTTTGATGGTGTAATGATGGGAATGGGTATTGTAAGAGATTTAAACCTATTAAAAAAATAACTATTTAGCTTATAATTTTGTCAAAGGAGTTAAAACATGCCACAAAAATTATTAGATGATATAAACTTAGACGCTATTAGGCATGATCGTAGATTATCTGGAGGCGCTATTTTGTTTTATGCAGAGATAAAATCTGCAATTGATGCTAAAGGTTTTGTTTTAGTCGATGATGAATTTTATGCCAATTTATATAATGTTTCAACAAGAACTATTCGAGAATATAGAAGAGAATTAAAAAAATTAGGTTATATTATCGAAAATTCATATGGCTATAGGAAAATAATTTTAATTGAAAATTATCCTCAAATTGAAATTTATAACAAATTAATTGCTACAAGTAAAAAAGATTAAATTAATTTATTATATGGCAACTATAAATTACAAAAATCTATTTAAACAATCACCTAACCATAGGTGGTTTTTATTTTAACTAAGAGCACATGACAAATTTGTCAGGTGGTCACTGACAAAATTGTCAGTTGACAAAAAGAAAAAGAAGCAAAAAGAAAAAGTATTAGCTATATTACTTTAAATAAAAAATATAAAAATATAAACTGAGAGAAAATAATAAACAGCGCGCATGGGCGTGCGTATGCGTGCGATATTTATTATATATATTTATTTAATATTATACCTGTAAAAGAGGTATATTTATAAAGCGACGGCACCGCGTCGCTTGGTGCGACCATAGGTCGCAGGCTTAACAAGAAAGAGAGTTTATAATACACACGAAGTCTATAAAATCAACTAAATAAAGAACACATCATAAAAATTTATAAATATTCAATGAGTCAAAAACTGTGTCAAAAATGGCTATTTATTCGTGTTTAAATAGCGAATAGCGATTTTTGATTCTGATTTAGGTTCCAGTTCGAAAGAGTGCAGGTTCAACTCCTGTTATCCGCACCAGACAAAAATAATCCGAACCGATAGGCAAGGATTATTTTTGTCTGTACTCTTATTTTTTATTTTTTCGTTTTTCACTTTTCTTTAAATTCGGATTATTTTTGAAATAAGAAATAAGAAAGAAGAAATAAAAGTTGTGGATATTTTTTTATTATTTTATTGTCGAATTTATCCGATAATCCGAACCGATAGGCAAGGATTATTTTTGTCTGTACTCTTATTTTTTATTTTTTCGTTTTTCACTTTTCTTTAAATTCGGATTATTTTTGAAATAAGAAATAAGAAAGAAGAAATAAAAGTTGTGGATATTTTTTTTATTATTTTATTGTCGAATTTATCCGATAATCCGAACCGATAGGCGAGGATTATTTTTGTCTGTACTTTTCTTTAATTTCGGATTATTTTTGAAATAAGAAAGAAAAGTTGTGGATATTTTTATTAATTTATTATCTAATTTATCCAATTATTTGAAACTTTTCGTTGAGGATTATTTTGGAGGCACTCCAACGTTGATTTAGTCTTTTTCTTGTTTTAAAAAATTTTTGAATTCCTAAAACAAGCGACTTCGGTTTTTTAAATAGACAAATAAAATATTCAAATTTGTTTTGAATTTAGTGGCGGTTGGTTGTATAATAGGTGTAGACTTACTGGATTAAAAGAGAGATTTTGTATGACTATTGAACAAATTGCTGACATCATGGAAGCACCAAAGAATTTGAAAACTGGCGAGAATATGCCAAATCGATACCTTTTTCACACACTTGACCTTGACTCTGTGGATTTGATTGCACGCGTTATGGAGGTCCTTCCTGCAAAAGCGTTTCAGGAATTAAATGCGGATGCTGATTTTGAAATTGTTAATGTTCCTCTTCCTATTTCTTCTCTTCCAAAAGGCGAAAGTGATATAAAATTTTCCAAGGAAATTGAGAATGAAATTAAAAGCCTTTTACCTCTTCTAAGTACCGACGGAACAAATCTAGAATATCCATATGCTTTTTTGGGGGAAAATGGTGATGTTCTGTCTAAAATGTATAAAATGGAAGTGGGCGAAAGCGAGTCGTGTGCATATGATTGGGATTGGATAGAAAATGAAATTGCAACAAATGAAAGTTTAACGGATATTGCTCTTTTTCACACTCATCCAAAAGAAATTTCCACTCCTCATAAAACGCTTTATAATAAATATCCTATGGAATGTAAAAAAGTTGGTGTGGAAGCGGATGGGCTTAACCTTTCTGTTTCAGATATATATGCAAATATGTATTTAGACTATCTTGCTTTAAAATATGGCCGCGAAGTCAAAACGCATTCTCTTGTTTTGATGCACGACGGCAAATTAATCAACTTTTCCACCTATATAGGCATCAAACTCTTAAGCGAATTCATTTTAAACAAAGAAAACAAACTTGAAATTTAATTTAATTAAAAATTTTTAATATATTTTTTATATTTAATGTAAAAATGCTTGATTTTTTATATTAAAAATATTATACTATCCTTAAATGTCTATACAGGAGAAAAAATCGTGAACTACTTAGAAATAGTTTCCATAATCATGGCGGTTATAGGTGTCGTTGTTGCAATTTTCCCAATTGAATATGCAATAATATTTATTGCGGGTATTTTTGCAAAACAAAAAACTTTTCCTGAAGCAAAAGAAAAATTGAAATATGGTGTGGTTATTGCAGGTAGAAATGAAGAGAAAGTAATCGGTAATCTTATTGAAAGTATAAAAAAATGCAATTATCCACAGGATAAAATTGATGTGTTTGTTGTGGCACATAATTGCACTGACAACACTGCGAATGTAGCCCGAGAAAGCGGGGGGGGGAATTCACAAGTGTATGAATACAACAACCCTTCTGAAAGGACTAAAGGCTACGCATTAAAATACATATTTAAAAAAATAGATGAAGATTTCGGCATAATGAACTATGATGGATTCATAGTTTTTGATGCTGACAACATATTAGACAGTGAGTTTTTTAATAAAATAAATGATGCATTTATTGCAAACGAAAGAAAGTGTGCAATAACTTCTTTCCGCAACTCAAAAAATTTTGGAACGAATAACATAACGGCGTGCTATGGTTTATTATACATTGCAAATTGCACACTTGAGTCATGTGGTAGAATGGCAATGAATTGCTCGGCTAGGATTTTAGGTTCTGGCTTTTTAGTAAGTTCTGAAATGGTAAAAGACGGATGGAATATAACTATATTATCTGACGATACCGATTTTACTGCGGAACAAATTATTGGTGGTAATAAGGTTATTTATTGCAATGACGCAATGTATTATGATGAACATCCAACAAAATTTAAAGCAATGTGGCGACAGCGTTTCAGATGGGCAAAGGGAACGCATATTGTTTGTAGTAAAAGATTTAAAGATCTTTTCAAAACAATATTTAAAAGAAAACGCAAGGATGACACTGAAAAAGTGCAAAGGTTTTCTGCGTTCGATATGCTTTGTGTTGTTTTGCCAATAGGCTTAATTGGTCTTATAATCATGCTTCTTCATTTGCTTTTGCTGGCTTTAACTCCATTGTTTGGTGGGGATGTCGGTTCTGCTTTCGTTTGGTGGGCAATTGGTTTTGGATTTAGTTCTATATTAGCATATTTAGGGCTGGTTTGTGTTGCCGGCATTTGCTATTATAAAGAAAGAAAAAGAATTAAAAATGTTTCAACTAAACTAAAGATAACCTCTATGTTAATTTATCCTGTTTTTGCAAGTCTATTGGTTTTATTGCAATTGTTTTCTGCATTTACAAGAAAATTTGTTTGGAAACAAATTGAACACAAAGACACGGCAAATTTTGAAACTTTTAATGAAACTTCAAAAGAGGTTTTAATGGAAAATGTTTTGACAAGTGAAGGTGTTGAACTTGAGACAAAGGAAGGAATAGAGAGAGGAGAGGTAAAATGAAAATTGTTATATTATCTGGTGGTTCTGGCAATGATGCTTTAATAAAAGGGTTGGAAAAATATGTTAATGATGATGCAGATTTAGAGGTTAAAGTTATTGTTAATGCTTATGATAATGGTAAATCCACAGGAGTTTGCAGGGCAATAACTGACACTCTTGGTGTTTCTGATATAAGAAAAAATCATTCAAGAATGTATGAGGCTAAGCATAAAGATAATTTAGACCAAAATATTTTAGAGTTTTATAATAAGAGATATAACTTCAGCGATTCAGGCAAAGATGTTAAAAGTCAAATCTTTGATTTGTTAGATAAATGGCAAATAGCAGAGTATAAAGGCTATGTTGAAAGGTTTTTTGAAAATCAAAAAGCGAAAAACTTTAAATTTAACGACTTTAGTGTTTCAAATATCGTTTATGCTGAAATGTATAAAGAAATTGGCTATGAAAAAACAAATAAACATTTTTGTGATAAAATTGGTATTGATGATTTTGTTGTTTTGAATTCTTTTGATAATCTTTTTATTAAAGCACTTACTGAATCTGGACATGTTATTGAAGATGAGGGAGAAACTGTTTTTTGGAACAATCCTAAGGATAAGATTGTTAAAACTATTTACGATGTAAAAACTCATTATGGTTTAAATCAGCGAGCAGTTAAACTTGTGGAGGACGCCGATTTAATTGTAATTTCAACAGGAACATTTTGGAGTTCTATTCAACCTACCATAGAATATTTAAATTTTTATAAGTTTATAAATTCTTCAAAAGCAAAGAAGGTTTGGGTCATAAATAATGAAGAGGATGGCGATTCTTTTGGCGTTTCAAGTTTGGATTTCATTAAATTTATGGAGCAAACTGGGTTAGATTTATCAAAGTTTACGATTTTACTTAATAAAGATGCCAAAGAAACTTTAAAGAAGAAAAATGAAAAATATAGATTTGTAGAGAAATCCATGGGAAATATTAAGGGTAAACATAACGGGGATAAATATGCTCGTGCTTTACTTCAAGTTTATTATGACCTTGAGGATAAGGAGAATTATGATAAAATCATATTCGATTTTGATGACACTATTTGGGCGAGAAAAAAAGTTGAAAAATTAGAAAATATTTCCATGGAAAACATAAAATTGATTAATGATGAACTTTATGACAAAGCAATTATCATAAGTGGAAATTCCTTTGACAGCATTAAAGAAAAACTTGAAAAAGTTTATGATCGGATAGATAAGATTAAGGTTGATATTTGGGCGGATGCAAATTCCACTTTATTTAAAAACGGCAAAATTGCGGATTTTATTGAAGATTTTGTTATTAGTGAAAAAGCAAAACCTATCATAGATAAATTTGCCAATAAGTTTAAACTTAATGTTAAGGTTGTGGGCTTAAAACCAGTAAATTATAAGATAAAACCACTTTCCAAATTAGAGAGAGAAATGGCAGTGGAACTTTTAAACATTAAAAGTAAGAATCTTTTTAAAGCAAATATTACAGGGACAACTACTGTTGATATATTAAGTTGCAAGAATGATAAAAGTGTAATATTTGACCATTGCAATTTAAACGGACAAAAAACTTTATTCATTGGCGATGAACTGAAATTTGGCAATGATGTGGAAATTTCAAAACGATGTTCCAAGACGCTGGAAGTTAAAAATGTGTTTGAAACAAACTTGATTTTGAAATTGCTTATTGGAGAGGGGTTATGATTTATGGATTAATTATTTGCGCTGGAAAACAATCACGTTTTAAAAGTGAAACACCAAAAGCTTTGGTAAATTTAAAAGACAAAACTCTTTTACAGCGAAATATAGAGGCTATGGAACCATTCTGCGATAAGGTTTATGTTGTTTGTTCAATAGAGAATCAACATTTTTTTAAAGTTGAAAATAAAATAGTTATAAGTTCTGGTAAAGGAAGTGGGGATGCAGTTTGGCAGTCACTTGAAAAATTGAATATTGAAAAAGGAGATTCTTGCTTTGTGCTTTGGGGAGATTCTCTACAAAACGCATCAATCTACAAATTCTTAAAAAGTAATTATAGGGGAAAAACAATAATTCCTTGTTTGTTGGAAGAAAAACCATATGTGCAGATAATTCAAAACAAAGAGGATAGGATTTCTGTTAAATTTTCAAAATTTAACGAACCAATAACGAAGGGGTATCACGATTTAAGTGTTTTTTATTGCAATGCCTATGATCTTTTAAATAATTTAAGAGAGTTTAGAAGTAAAATCTTGGATAAAGATGCAAAATATAAGCACAAACATAACAATGAAATGGAATTTTTAGATGTTTTTAATGAAACTAACATTAAGGCAAATTTAAAAGAAGTTGAAGCATATAAAGATTTTTCGTTTAACACCATAGAACAATATGAACAACTTTTGGAAAGGGATGATTTTTAAAATAAAGTATGTTTAGAATGCTTTATTTTTTAATATAAGATTTAAAAACTTTATAGTAAAAATTTGAAAATTTTATGTAATTTTCTTGACATTCTTTTTTCATTGTGCTAAACTAAAATGGCAATATGCAGGTGTAGTTCAGTGGTAGAACACTAGCCTTCCAAGCTGGTTGCGAGGGTCCGATTCCCTTCACCTGCTCCACTTGCTTCCATAGCTCAGCTGGATAGAGCAATGCCCTTCTAAGGCAGAGGTCGAAGGTTCGAATCCTTCTGGGAGCACCATGTGGTGGTCGTAGTTCAATTGGTAGAACGCCAGATTGTGGCTCTGGAGGTCAAGGGTTCGATTCCCTTCGATCACCCCATAAAATTTTCCGCTTTTGCGGTGGGGTGTCGCCAAGCGGTAAGGCATTGGACTCTGACTCCAACATCCGTAGGTTCGAATCCTACCACCCCAGCCACATAAATCGACATCGTAGGGGTGTCGCCAAGCGGTAAGGCACAAGACTTTGACTCTTGCATTCGTAGGTTCAAATCCTGCCACCCCTGCCAATATCTTGCTAAAAATCAATTTTTTGGCAGGATTAAGAAAACAAAAGTTTTCTTGTGAAATTCCATTTCACTGAACCTACTTATTCGTAGGCTCGACCGAAAGGCGCGAGGGCGAATATGGTCGGCGGTCAACTTTCCCCGAAAATTGACCTGATGCAAATCCTGCCACCCCTGCCAATATCTTGCTAAAAACTATTTTTTGGCAGGATTAAGAAAACAAAAGTTTTCTTGTGAAATTCCATTTCACTGAACCTACTCTTCGTAGGCTCGACCAGAAAACTTTCGATAATTGCATTTTTTGTCATTAAAAAATGCGAAAAAGTCAAGAAATTTTAAATTTGTCTTGACAAAAACAAAAAAAATGAGTATATTTAAAATGTTTGGTCCACTAGCTCAGTTGGTAGAGCACAAGACTTTTAATCTTGGGGTCCCGGGTTCGAGCCCCGGGTGGGCCACCAAAGATAAAATATGTTGTGGTATCTTAGAAAGTGAAATCAATATGTTGATTTCATTTTTTTATTATTATAATTATTGCATACAAAAGTTGGGGCAAAAATTGGGGCAGAATTTCGTTTAATATTCCGGCAACCACTTCCCAGATAATCTTTTTATTCTTTCAGCGGTTAAAGTTTTATACCTATTTAATTTTTAAATTCGACAGAAAAAGGAAATCATTCGACAAAAACTATGAAAGCAAATAAATTTGTTTGTTGTATAATGATTAAATCACACAAATTTAGGAGGCTATTATGGCATTTATTGTGACTGAACCTGTTAGAATTAAAGGAACAAAGTTGGGATATGCGGTTTATCCTTATCAATTTTCTGTTTTAGACCGCGAAAAGAAAAAACATGACGATGCAAGGTTATATATCTTCGAACTTAAGGACACCAATTTTGTGGAGGTTAAGCGAACTTTGATGCAAAAGGATATTTCTCTGAGTATGCAAGCATCAAAGGAGATTAATGTCGAACTTAAACGCTTTATCATGTCGTATGAAGGATATATCACAAACATTCATGAAATGGAAAAGTTTTTTAGCGAGGATAAGGAAAAAGTTAGACTTTTTTAGTTTCTCGTTTGCTTTTAATATGGCATTTATGATATTTTAAATAAGTGGAACGAAAGATAAACCATAGGCCGATATTCTACTCGTTTTTAGCGCTACTTCTTGGGATATATAGTGCTAGATTTCTCTTTAATCTAAACATATCCTTTTGGGTTTTGGTGGCGGTGGCAGTTGTTGGGCTTGTGGTTTTTCTTTGCATATACAAAAAGTTTGCGTTGCTTTTAGTTATCTTAACCGTACTGTTGTTTGGCATAGGTTGGTTTTTTGTTGGCATTAGTCTGTTTGAGGGAAAGGTGTTTTTAGGCGAGCAGACGATTGAGGGCAGGGTGAGCGACAATGTTGAATACACTGACGGCATAACTTCGATACTACTTAAAGATGTTAAGATAAATGGCGAGAATGAGAAGAACATTCGCTTATCTGTTTCTGGAATTGGAGAAAATTTAGAGGCTGGCGACATCATTGAATTTACAGGTGTCATTGAAAACAATGCCCTTTTTAACCTTGGTTCATTCAACCTGTCGTTCTATCGTGACAACGCACCATATTCTGTCAGTGTGGATATTTCAGAAATTAATGTGACAGGCTTTCATTTGAGTTTTGATGAAAGTTTTAGGTTGAAAGTGAAGGATATGCTCTATAGTTCTATGGGTGAGCGGAACGGAGCAACCGCATATGCTGTTTTGTTTGGTGAAACGATTGAGATTGACGAGGATATCTACAATGCCTACACCGACGCTGGAGTTTTGCACCTACTTGCAGTTTCTGGCCTAAATGTGACATTTTTAATTTCTTTAATAGGCTACATATTAAAATTACTTAAAGTGTCACGCTTTACCAACTTTTTAACCTGCTTTTTTGTGCTCATGATATATTGTGCACTGTGTGGTTTTGCTCCGTCGATTGTTAGAGCGGGGATTATGGGCATCATTTTTCTTTGGGCGCAGTTATCTGGAAAATGCTACGACGGCTTAAACACGCTTGGTTTTGCAGGTATTTTAACCTTAATCTTTTCTCCACTGTCAGCACTAGATTTAGGCTTCTTGATGAGCTATTTTTGTGTTTTAGGTCTATTTTTAATTCATCCATTTTTAAGCACAATTTTAAGAAAAATCTTTCCAAAGTTTGTGGCAGACTCCTTTTCCATTTCCATATCAGCTCAAGTTCTAATCTTGCCATTCTTAGCACTCATGTATTCACAGATTAACATTCTCTCTCTTTTCGCCAACTTAATTTTGGTGCCAATGTTTTCCTTTATCTATCCCGTTCTATGCGTGTGCGTTTTGCTCTGTTTCGGCATGCCGTTTTTAAGTTTTCTTCTCACGCTTTGTGGATATGTTTTTTCCTTGATTGTGGAAATTGCCACTTTCTTTTCACAAACAAACCTTTTAATTTCTTTAAAACCATTAAATGTTGTTTTGGTAATGCTTTTCATGACCTTGGCATTTCTTTTGAGTAGATATTTCATGGGCAAAAAGAAGATATATGCCTTTTGCAATATTGCACTAATCATTTTAGCATATTTGGTTTTTGCCTTTGTGCCGATGAACACTTCATCAATCACATTGACAAGTTATTTCAACACACCTTTAATTTTGATTACCAATTCTTCCAATGAAACAATTTCAATTAACGGCAGTGGCACTTCGTTAAATTCAGCCATGTATCTAACCGAAACCAAAGCCATTCTTGCCAACATTCAACTGGATGCCAAACTTGGCGAAAGCGAGCGAGAACTATGTGGCGTTAAAGAAAACATCACTCACGAGAATTTATCCAGCCAGTATCCAACCACAACGCTTGAAAACAATGAAACTTACACCATAGGCGACTTCACCATTAAATTTTTAAGCGAAAATGAAGAACTTATCGGTTTAGAAGTTGCATTTGATGAAAAAAGATGTATAATATTAAGAGAAGAAATCACATCAATCACGCTAGAAAACTATGACATCGTGATTTCAACACAAGCCGAGGTTTTCTCCACCGCACTTACTCTTTCCCTTTACCCCACTCTCACTTCCGACTATTCCTACTCCACCTCCGGCAGTTTTAACTTGAATCTTAACACAAACATTCTTAAAAGGATTGATTAAATGAAAACACTCAAAAAGCGATTGCAAAAAAAGATAGAGCCATGCTACCTTGTTCAAGGCGAGGATATTCTTCTATACGACGAGGCGTTGAAACTCATTAAAAATGCTTGTAATTTAAGTTTTGAGGAATTTAACTTTCAAAAATTTGATGATGACACCTTTTCGGCAGACATTGTTTTAGATGCACTGGAAACTTTGCCTTTCGCCAGCGAAAAAAAGGTGGTATTACTCAAAAACATCACAAAATTCAGCGAAGATTTCAAGAAAAAATTGGTGGCTTATCTTAAATCTCCTCTTTCTTCCACTTGCCTTGTCATTTTCGATTTTGCAAATAAGTTTGATTTTTTGATAAGTGAAAAGATAAGTGCAAAACGCTTGGATGAAGAAAGTTTAAAAAATATTGTGGAGGAGGAATTGTCAAAAAGCCACAAAGCAATTAAAAAGGAGGCGCTTTCTCTTCTTCTTTCCTATTGCTGTGACTACTATTCCTTAATTAAAAACGAACTTGAAAAACTAACAAACGCGCCAAATGATGTTATCACAGAAAAAGATATTGCAAACATGGTGACAAAGGAAACGGAATATTCTGTTTTTGAACTGACGGAAGCACTGTCTAAAAAAGATGCAAACAGAGCGGTGGAACTTCTTTCCCTCATGGATAAAGACACCAAAACTTTTAGCCTTATTCTCAATCATTTTAGGCGTCTGTTTTTTGTGGCAATTTCCAAAGATGAGGACTTACCAAAACTTTTGAATGTGAAAGAATACGCCATCGTCAAAGCGAAGGAACTTTCAAGGAACTTTTCAAAAATTCAACTTAAAAACATCTATTCGCTTCTTGATGATGTTGATTTTTACATAAAAAATGGGCAAATGCAAATTGAAAATGCACTATATTATTTGATTTTTGGCATACTTTATTGTTAATATATTAAAAAGACAAAGGAGAAATTATGGAAGATATAGAAGAAATTAAACAACAGTTTTGCGAGATTTTTTATGATAAAATCGAGCGTGACGGTGCGGAAGAATTGTTGAATTTTTTGGAGCGTTCCGACTTTTTTGAAGCGCCAGCAAGCACCAAAAATCATTCGGCATATAAAGGCGGACTCTGCCAGCATAGCATCAATGTTTATCATCGCTTTGTAAAACTTCTTCAAATGGAGTATGGCGAAAATTACGCAGAGGTTATTTCAGAGGAAAGTGTGGCGATAATCGCTCTTCTTCATGACCTATGCAAAGTAAATTTTTATGCCATGGACACCAAAAATGTGAAGAGAGATGGGCAGTGGGTGCAAGAGCCATTTTATCGAATTGAAGACAGTCTTCCTTATGGGCATGGCGAGAAATCAGTGTATATGATTTCAGGATTTATGCGTCTAACGCGAGAGGAGGCAATGGCAATAAATTGGCACATGGGTGGCTTTGATCCAAGAATACGCGAAGGAAGTGTGAGGCTTACCGATGTTTACTATCGTTATCCAATCGCATTCATCTTCCATATTGCCGACAATATGGCAACATATCTTGATGAAAAAATGAATTGAATATGCCACACATAAAAATTCAAAATACACAACTTTTTACAAAAAGAGTCTTGACAACAAACGCGTTTTATATTATAATATAAACAAATAAACGAGGAGGTTTAATTTTATGGCGTTGAGTAGTAAATCTTATAATGGACTTGATGATATTTCTAAGAAGAAAGTAGAGAAGATATTACGCATACTTGAAAGATATTCTTCTAATTTAACAACAAGTGTCAGCCTTATGGATGAATTTGTGCCTAGATTAAAGGAAAAAGACGAGAGTTCAAAGCGTATATCAAAGACAGAAAAGAAGAAATTTGCGGTGCAAAAAGTTGTTGATTATGTAAACAACCCTGATTCTGATGGAAGAGCCCAATCACGCGTGGTGAGTGTTGAAACAACATATCTTCCAGGTGAAAGTAGAGTGTTATATTATGCCAACAATGCTTTTTTAGGTTTATTACGATCAATAATTCGCTCAGACAAATCAAAAGATAGAAAAAGCAAAGATGAAGCACTTAAATTAATTGATGAAAAAAGTTTAGATGGGTTAAGTGGTTTGGCATTTGTTTATGATTACAATAAAGGTAGAATTGGTCTTGTCAGCACTGCGGAAGGTAAAAACACTGGATCTGCATCTTCTCTTTCGGCACATTATTTTTATTTAGACAAAGCCGAAGATGGTTCTGAAAAAATAAAATCTTCTGCAGTTAGTAATATGTTCTCTATTAATAAAACAGCTTCAGATGGCACGAATATGGATTTTCTTGGGTATTTTTATGACCAATTTATTGCTCCAGCAATTAAAGATTTAGGACTCAAGGGAAAAACAAAAGATCCGGTTCCACCAAAACCGGTTCCAGTTCCACCAAAACCAGTTCCAAAGCCAGAATTTAATTTTGCAACCTGCGCTCTTCCAATAACAGTTATACGCTCCATTGTTAGAGGAAAATCCACGAGTCATGGATATCCAATAAATAAAAAAGAAATTGACAAACTTAGGGTTGAAGCGGGAGATAAGAAAGGTAAACTGCCAAAGGATTCCAAAGCACTTAAAGACGATGAAGGAAAACTTGTTGAAGATAGAAACATGAAAATCCTTTTTACTCCAGGCGTAAACGGAAAGGTGGATGCTTGGGTGTATAGATATCCAAATAGCATAACAGAGCCAATATCCAAAATATTTGGCACTTATGGTTTACCACCTTATGATCCAAGTTTAACTGAAGATGAAAATATTGGAAAATTGACTCGTGAACATCTTGAAGATTGCCCATATTTTGCCAAAGTTCAAAAGGATTTCATTGAAAGAAGAAAAGGCAAAGGGAATGAGCTTTATTATAACATCAATTGTTATAACACTATGGGCGATCCAAAAGAAGCAATTACAGTTAAAGATGTTGCAGGAACACTCACTGCGTTCTTTGATGCAAGAGAAAAAGGTAGAAGTTTTGTTAGCGCTTTCAAACTATGGAAAAGTGATTCAGGCATTCAAAGAATGGCAAAAACCCTTGATGAAGCACGCCAAAAAGGTGACAAGTTAGAAAAAAACTCCATGCTTAAAAGAAGAGGAAAAGAACTTTTAGCATTTGTTATGGGGGTAGCACTTGGCGCTTCTGCTGTTGCAGGCGTGTTAGAGACTGCAGCGGTTGAAACTATTGAGAAGATATATGGGCAAAAAGTGTTTGATGAGGCAAGTAGATATACTCAAACGCTTTCCGATGATGAACTTGCAGAAATAAATCCAGCTCTAGCATCAAGGTCTCCAAAATTATCCACAAATTATTTGACCTATTCTGTTGTTAATGGTGTGAAAACTATAACTGGAACATCAGACATACTGCAATCCGCACTTAATAAAGGTGTGACTTTAGGAGGTAATCGTGATGAAATTGTTAAAGGGTTTGCTAAAGTTGCTGATTATTCCGTGATTGATGCTGTAACAGGTCAACCAGCATACAGAGATCCAATCCAAGAAGGAACTTGGTATGGTGTTGCAATGCGAATTGCTGAGGAAGCCTATAAAGAAGGTGTTGATCTTAATGGTAAAATTGCTTATCCAATGAAAGATCAAGTAATTATTGCCGATTATGGCAATCCAACTGCACACGAAGCATTTAAATTATATCTTGAAGAACTTGGTGCGCACGACCCTGAAGCGGTGGCAACTGCATATGAAGAAGCTTTTGTTGAAAAATATAACGAATTAAGTGCCACTCATGACCAAACCAATCCAGGAACAAATGTTGAAGACAAAGAAAACTTTGAAATCAACGATGAGTTGAAACAATTTGTTGGAGGCTTGGTTGGAGTGGATAGTGCTGATATCGTCTCCATTTCTGAAAAATTCCCAAGCACAAACGGCTCAAGCAACAGAACAGTTTTCGCTATTGCAGGTGATAAGTTGTATGAAATTAGTTATAACTCTTCTGAAAACACAACAAACACCACTGGGCTTATCCTTGAAATGAATAATGCTTATGAAAACGGAAGAATGGAAATTAATGGCTATGTTAAATATAGCGATGTTCTTCAAGGTATAAGAACAGAAAATGATTGGAAGAGAATTTATAACAACATGGCTGAAAAACTTGGCACAAATGTTTATGGTGCATACATTCCAGACCCTGAAACACATAACCAATTAAGCCAAAATGCTGACGGTTCTTACAATGTTGAAATGTTGGTTATTGGCGATAACGGAGATATGGAAAATGTTGTTGTTAGAGTTGCAAAAACAGATGGTAAGATTGTCACATTAACAGAAGCATACAATGCAGCACTCACTATTTATGGTGCTGATCCAGTTTCAGGATATAAGGTTTATAACGATGTGACCACTTCCACTCTTGAAAACACTTGCCTAAAGGCGTTCCAAGATGCTAACCTTGCTCAACAAAACCCTAATAAAGTTGTAGCCTACAAAATGTCATATTATGATCCTTATGATGATACGAATAAAGTGGGTGTATATCTTAAGCATGAAAATAACAAGGCTGATAATAATCAAAATTCTGTTAATAAAACAAATCCAGAACGAACTAAGTAATAAAAACTATGTGGTCTCACTTAAATCAACTCTTTTAACTTTCGATAAAAAACCAAAAAGAATTAGCAAACCGCTAATTCTTTTTTTTGAAAAGAAAACTTAATGTTGAAAAAATCTAAATAAGTCCATTTTCTTTTAGTTTTTTTATGCTGTTTTTATGCAATATTTCGCCAGACAAAAGGTCAACAAATTTGTTATTCCATTTTGATATTCTCTTATCGACAAGAGAAGATGAGAAAATCATGGCTCTGCCTCGTTTGATTGCATATTGCCAATCTTGTTTGTTGGTGTAAAATTCAGAAGTCTGCATGGTTTTTTTATAGATATGTTGTGCTTGGCTGTTCCAAAGTTCATAAGTCACAAGCCTAAACTCTTTAAATTTCAAATTTCTTGCTAAGGAAATTATTTTGAAAAGAGCGTGAGTTCCTATGCCTTGTCTGCGATATTTTGGCAAAACGCCAAACCAGTTGAGCCAAATGGTGTTTTTGTGTTTTGGCAAGAGGTGAAGACCAATAATTCCCACACATCTGTTTTTCCATTTGATAACATAAGTCTGTGGCAAGTCTTGTTTTTGAAGAAGACCTTTTTCTCTGTCTTCCACTTCTTGCAAAAGGTCGCAATAGCCACACCAGTTGTTTTTGGATATTTGATATTGAATAAGAGAAGCTTTACGCAAATTCTTTCTGGACAAAAGTTCAAGAGATATTGTTGGAAAAATTCTTTTTTCTTGGTATATACTTGAAGAGTAATAAATTTTGCCATTAAAGGAATTTGTGACAAATTTTGCATTGAATTGTTCGATAACAAACTTCACGCCGTCAATAGAAACGCAGTCAACTATGACATCATCAATAATGATGCCAGCTTGCTTCATTTTTTCTATCTTTCTTGAGAAGCCTTCTTTTAGAGCTGAAATGGCATCAGAATCACGATATTCTTTTGCAATAACAATTGAAATTAAGTGACATCTGTTGTTTTCAGTTTTTGAAAAGGGAAGAATATCATTTTCTGTCAAAGAATAATCTTTCATTTTTCCGTCATAAAATTTGTTGAAGCAGTCATCGGTTATTCTGGCGAAATTTATATAGCCTATGCAATGATTTTCATGCACCAAAAAGGTGTAGATATTCTTTTCAATTTTAAGCCATTTTTTGCAAGTGTTAAAATCTCCAACATCATTTTTGCTGAAAACTTGTTTGTCGAGATTTAAGGCTTCTTTCAAAAGTTTATCTGTTGCTTTATAGACAATTTTGTATTCCATGATGTTATTATAACAAAAAGAAAAATTTATGGCAAATATAATTGTCAATTTGTTTGATTTTATGTTGAAAATTGGTTAAAATTGGATTATGTGGATTTTATTAAGTGTAATCTATACTTTTGTATTGCAAAAGTTTTGACGTTCCATTGTTTTCTCCTTTCTCCAAAAATGTAAACACATTCTTGAAAACCTTTTTTAGTGCGGAGTGCGATTTTCGTTTGGTCGCAAAAAGAGAAAAAACAAGCTAAAAGGTGAAGGTAAAATATTTATAAATATTCCATAACTTTTCTTTCTTCTTTTTTATTTCTTATTTCAAAAATAATCTTAAAAGAAGAGTGAAAAACGAAAAAGTAAAAAATAAGAGTAAACAAAAATAATCCTCACCTATCGGTTCGGATTATTTTTGTCTGGTGCGGAGGATGGGAGTTGAACCCACATGAACTTAGCGTTCACTAGAACCTGAATCTAGCGCGTCTGCCATTCCGCCACCCCCGCGTGTTGCAGATGTATTATATATTTTTTTTAAGATATTGTCAAGGAGATTAAAAATCAATTTTAAGACTGCCTAAACAAAATAAATACTTCATTAAATAACACCCGCAACTTTTCTTTCTTAATTTTTATCAGAGTAATTTGACTTTTATTTCATTTGAAAGTATAATTGAGTTATGATAGAAATTCGTGATTTAAATTTTTTTGAAAGTGTGTATGAACTATTGAAAACCGTGCCAAAAGGCAAGGTGGTCACTTATGGAGATATTGCCAAGGCGCTTGGAAACAAGAGGATGTCGCGTCAAGTTGGTTTTGCTTTGCACGTTAATCCTGAGCCAATAATCATTCCTTGCCACAGAGTTGTTAACCGATTTGGTCAACTTTCTTCCGCCTTTGCTTTTGGCGGAATAAACAAGCAGGAAGAACTTTTGAAAGCGGAGGGCGTCGAGGTTGAAAATGGCGTGGTCGACTTAAAAAAATATCGCTACATATTTAAGGAAAACCTATGAGTTTTGAATATTATTTATCTCGCCTAAAAAAATCAAAATTTCGAAGCAAGTTTCACTTAAAGGAAGCGGATAAAAAATACTATTTTGAAAAAGGTGAAGAAAAAATCAGAGAACACGCAAGTGATTTTGTGAAAACACGCCTTGCACCAAGCAGAATTTTAAATGACGGAAAACAAACTCCAATGCGTGGGCATCCTGTTTTTATCGCACAGCATGCGACAGCCACTTGTTGCCGAGGATGTTTGGAAAAATGGTATAAAATTGAAAAAGGAAAAACGCTATCTTGTGAAGAGCAGGAATTTATTGTTAATCTTATCATGGCATGGATAAAAAAAGAGGTTGAAAGTGAAAATTAAAATTTTAGATATTTCCTACAACGGCAGTGGTGTTGGGAAAGAGGAAGGCGGAAAAACGATATTTGTGCCAAAAGTGGATGTCGGCGAGGAAGTGGAAGTTGAAGTTTCAAAAACAAACAAAACCTTTGACGAGGGCAAAGTTTTAATACTACTTAAAACCTCTTCAAACAGAATTGAACCACAATGCCCATATTTTGAAAAGTGCGGAGGTTGTGATTTTCAACACCTAACTTATGAAAGAGAAAAAGAGATAAAAACAGAGATAATTAAGCGAGAATTTGAAAAGATTGGCGTTAAAGAAAAAATAGAGTTTATAGAAAGCGAAAAAAGGT
>CALVWC010000018.1 GCA_944364445.1 uncultured Clostridia bacterium
TCTCCTTTATATTCTTTATAGTTGGTTTTGATAAAGTCAGCAACGTCGATGTTCTCCTCCCAATTTCCGCCTTTAAAACTTTTCCATTCTTCTGTAAATTCCTCTCTCATATTTTCTCCTTTTATCAATATATTGTGTTTTAAATTGTTGTTAAACACATTATATAGTTTATTTATGTGCAAATATATTGTATAACAAAATAATCTATTAGTCAAACAAAACAAGAAAAAAAATTGTGAAAAACTCACAATTTTTTAGTTATAATCTGTGGTAATTTCTTTTCCCACAATGTTTTTTATCGTTTCATAGAGGTTTTGAGAAGAGTTTTCGCAGTTTAAATAGAAACATCTTCCCCTAAACTCGCCGTCCACGCCACGATAGATGTTGAAACCATAGCCGTCCTCTTCCACCTTAAATGTCAGTTCATCGAAAGGCAAGCCGTTGATTTCAAAATGCGAATCAAATTTAAAATTGAGATAATATCCTTCTTTAATCATTTCGGTGTAAAGTTCTGGAAATGTGACGGCAAGTGCTGGCGAGTCGTAAGCATTTTCAAGAAAGGACAAAAGTTCTTCTTGAATTTCCGCCTTTTCGCTGTCTGAGATTTCAACAATTTCGCCGTTAGAAATCAAATTCATTTCGCCATAAGGAAATAGGTCTGCGATTGTGAAAATTGATGAAAACATCAAGGGAACACTGAAAAGGGAAAATAAAATTTTACTCATAAAAAATACCTCCTAAGAGGTATTTTGAGTTAAAATTTTTTTCTTATACATCAACTTTCGGCAAATTGACTGTTGTATAGGTCAGCATAGAAACCGCCTTTTGCCATAAGTTCTTCATGATTGCCTTTTTCAATGACATCGCCGTCTTTAAGCACCAACATTATGTCTGCATTTTTGATTGTGGAAAGGCGGTGCGCGATGATGAAAGAGGTCCTTCCTTCCATAAGTTTATCCATGGCTTTTTGGATGAGTTCCTCTGTTCTTGTGTCGACTGACGAGGTCGCTTCGTCCAAAATGAGCATTGGGTTATTCGCTATCATCGTTCTTGCAATGGTTAAGAGTTGTTTTTGCCCTGCCGACAAATTAACAGAATCGTCTATCACTGTGTCGTAGCGCTGAGGAAGAGTTTGAATAAAGTGGTCGACGCCGACACTCTTGCACGCATCCACAATCTCGCCGTCTGTCACATGGTCTTTATTATATCGCAAATTCTCTTTGATAGTGCCTTGGAAAAGCCACGTGTCTTGAAGCACCATGCCGAATAAGTCGTGAATATTTTCGCGTGTTAAATCTTTTGTGGAAACTCCGTCAATTTTGATGTCACCAGAATTAATTTCGTAAAAACGCATAAGAAGGTTGACAAGAGTGGTCTTTCCAGCACCAGTAGGTCCCACGATTGCCACCTTTTGCCCCGCTTTAACTTTAACCGAGAAATCGTGAATGATTATTCTGTCTTTATTATAGCCAAACTTCACATGGTCAAATTCAATGTCGCCTTTCACATTGGTTAAAACTTTGGTCTTTTCGCTCTCGTTCTCAAGTTCCTCTTCCTCTAAAAATTCAAACACACGATTGCTTGCTGCCGAGGTTGATTGCAAACTTGTCAGCGATTGTGCAATTTGAGATAGAGGATTAGCAAACATTCTGGCATAAATCATGAATGCTGCAATTGGACCTAAGCCTATCATGCCAGTGGAAACAAGCACTGCACCAACCACGCACACCGCAACAAAGGCAAAATTGCCCACAAAGTTCATGATTGGCATCATTGCACCAGACAAGAATTGTGATTTCCAAGCGCTTGAATAAAGTTTTTTGTTGATTGCCGTAAACTCTCCGCCTTTCTCTTTTTCTGCATTAAAGAGTTTCACAACATTATGCCCAGAATATACTTCCTCAATATGTGCATTCATGTCGGCAAGAGATTTTTGTTGCAAATTAAAATATTTTTGCGATTTGGTCAAGAAAATAAGCATAATCGAGAAGCCTAAAAGTGTGGCAACAATAACTGTGAACGCCATTATCCACTGCGTCACAAACATGGCAATCACAACGCCAACAAAGAGGATGATGTTGGAAAATAAACTGGCAACCGATTGATTTAAAGATTGACCAATCGTGTCAACATCGTTGGTTATTCGGCTCAAAGTGTCGCCATATAGGTGCGTGTCGAAATATTTAAGTGGCAAGCGGTTTATTTTTCCAGCAATATCCTTTCTGAATTTAAACACAATTTTTTGTGTTGCTGTTGCCATGATAAAATGTTGAAAGTAGCCAAGAAGTGCCGAAATTAACGCCAAAATTAAAATTGTTAACGCTGTTGTTGTGACAGAATGCAGATCGATTTGCACACCTATTTTAATTGCTCCAGCAATGAGTTCCGTCAAATCGGAAATGAGGTTTGGAGTTATAATTTGGCAAACCACAGCAATAACGCCTAAAAACAGCGCAATTCCAATAAGCCAGTAATACTTCTTGCAATATTTAAGAAGTTTTATCATGGACTTTTTAAAAACACCTTTTGCTGGTTTTTCGCCAGCGACCATACGCCCTCTCATGATAATTCCTCCTCAGATAGTTGCGACAAGGCAATCTCCTTATAGACAGAACAGTTTTTGAGAAGTTCCTCATGCGTGCCCATGCCCACCATGTCGCCACTGTCAAGCACAATGATTTTATCAGCATCCTTAATTGTTCCAATACGCTGAGCCACAATGAATGTGGTTGTGCCTTTGGTGTGCTTTTTAAGCGCCGTTCTTAACTTTCTGTCCGTCTTATAGTCTAATGCGGAAAAAGAGTCGTCAAAAATGAAAATGTCTGGTTTTCTTGCCACCGCTCTTGCAATGGAAAGCCTTTGTTTTTGTCCGCCAGACACATTTGTTCCACCTTCTGCAATTCTTCCATCCAAGCCCATTTTGGAAACAAAGTTTGTGGCTTGCGCAATGCTTATCGACTTTTTCACAGTTTCTTCGTCAGCGTTGTTATCTCCAAAGTTAACATTTGATTTCACTGTTCCACTAAATAACACACCGCGTTGAGGAGTGTAGCCAATTTTTTTGTTCAATGCCTTTGTGTCATATTCTTTAACATTCACGCCGTCGATTAACACTTCGCCCTCAGTTGCGTCATACAATCTTGGTATGAGGTTTATTAATGTTGATTTTCCGCTTCCCGTTGAACCGATAAACGCCACGGTTTCGCCTTTTTTGACACTAAATGAAATGTTTTTCAAAACATAGTCACTTCCGTCAGCATATTTAAACGAAACATGGTTGAAAACAACATAGTTTTCTGTTCCAACTTCCTCTGTTTTTGCCTTTTCGTCTTTAAACGAGCCTGAAATAATGGAATTATGAGTGTCCAAAACTTCGTTTATTCTCCTTGCCGAAACAAGCGAACGCGGAAGCAAAATGAAAATGACAATTAAAAGCATAAACGCCATAACAACTTGCATGCCATATGATGTGAACACCATCATGTTTGCAACATCCACTTCGTTTCCAACGATGTATGCACCTATCCAATAGATTGCCAATGTAAGACCAGAACTTATTAATGTCATTCCCGGATGCATGATTGCCATAACTCGATTGGCAAAGAGATTGTTTTTGGTGAGTTTTGCATTGCAATCTTCAAATTTTTCCGTTTGATATGTTTCCGCATTGCTTGCACGAATAACCCTTATTCCAGTTAAATTTTCTCGTGTCACACGGTTGATGTTGTCTGTTAAGGTTTGAATTTTCTTGAATTTTGGAAGAGCAAAGAAAACCACAACCAAAGAGATGACTATAAGCGCCACAACTGCACCTGCAACGGCAACCGACCATTCCCAGCCCAGCCCTGCGATTTTGGTTATTGCCCAAATTGCCATGACAGGAGCCTTCAAAAATGACTGCGTGCCCATGGCGATAAGCATTTGAACGTTGGAAATGTCGTTGGTTGTTCTTGTCATTAAACTTGCAGTGGAAAATTTGTTGATTTCAGTGAGTGAGAAACTTTCAATTTTGCCGTATAAGGCACTTCTTATGTTTGCGGAAAGTCTGCCAGAAATTTTGGAAACAAAAAAATTAACCAAAACCGCCGAACCCAAACTGCCCACAGCACAAGCAAGCATCCACCCGCCATTGATGAGAATTTGGTTCACCTTATTTGGCATATTTTCTTCTTGAAGATATTTAATGATTGTTGCCATATATTCTGGAAGTTCCAAATCTAAGAAGGTTTGCAAAACAATCAATCCCATAATTATGAAGAGAAAAAGATAATCTATGCTTTTTAAATATCTAAATAACTTAAACATAATTTCCCCTTTTGCAGTAAGAAGATTTTAGCACTTTGAAAAATTTTTAGCAAGAAAATGAAACTATTTTTTTTGAAAAACTTTTATGAAAAAACGCTCGTTTATCGCCAAAATTTTTGCCTTTATAAAAAAACTGCAACAAACCTATATACGATTTATCACAGCTTTTTTCCACTTATTAGTTTGCAAAACATCTAAGCGTTGGAAGTGCTCCATTATTTATATACCATATATCTTCAGAAAAATTATAAATGTTTCTAAAATTATTTGGCGAATTTAAAAGGTCACAGTTGTTTTGTTGAGCAAGTCCAGAATGTCCGTGCTTTTGAGCAACAAGTGGTAAATTTTCACCCACTGCAAAAGAGTCGGAAACAATTCCCTCTTCAAGATTTCCAACAAGATAGCCAACACTTTCGCCGTCTGCTGAGATATTTATGGATGAGTATGTTTTGTTAATGCCTTCATAGCGTCTAAAATTTCTTCCAACAATTCCACCAACCTCACTCTCTTCATTTTCTTGAATTGTCAAAGAGCCAACAGAATAAGCGTTTTCAATTTGTGCGCGATTTAAGCCAACAAGCCCGCCAATAGTGGAAGAAATTGAAGCTTCTATGTTGAAATTAACATCCGAATAGCATTCATTAATGTTAGTGTTTATATTTTCTCCAATTAGCCCACCTAAGCAAGCATTCTTCATTAAGTTTGTGGAAATTTGGAAAGAGGTTCTGCTTTCACTTATTCTTTCAAAACCCTCGCCTGTGCTTCCAACAAAACCACCTATTTTCTCGTTTGAGGAAGAAGTTAAATTGAGTTGAAGATTAACTTCGCTTGCCGTTATACTTCCGCCGTTTGCTTCAGCCACCATTCCGCCAACCACGGCATTTTCGTTTGTGGAAAGAGAAATTTCGCCATTGACAGAAACATTGTTTAGTTTGCCATTCAAACTTAAAGCCACTCCTGCGAAACGCGAAACATCACCATATTCACCGCTTATATTAATTATTAAGTCGTTGATTTCTCCTCCAAAATTACCAAATAGTGCCACATTCTCGTCAGCTTTAAAGTGAAGATTGTTTAAAGAGTGCCCATTCCCCAAAATTTTAGCATTGGAGTTTAATTCTGTCCACTCAATATTTTTTAAGTCTATATCATTTTCTAAATTAATTGTGATATTTGTTGTGTTATGCAAAATTTTGTTAAACTCATTTACAGAAGAAATTGAGATGTTTGGTGGAAAAGCATAAAAAGCGAAAAGCATTAAAAGTAAGTCCACTGCGCCAACCACAAAAAGCACGACACGCGAAATACGATAACTTTTTTTACCCTCTTTTTTTATATAGTTAAAAACAAAGTTTCCCGCACCAACCAAAAAGATTAAAACAACTGTCACCATAAGTGCCGTTTGGTTTATGGCAAGAAGCATATCGCTTGGAAAGATAACCGTTAAAAGTAAAAGAAGAGAAACTATGAAAAATGGCAAAACATTCAGCGTTAAAAATAGAATGAGTTTTGTTTTTCTTTCGCGTTCTGCAACCTCAATTGTGGAAAGATATTTCTTTTCTCGCCTGTCCGCCTCTTTATCTATTTGCTCTAAGTTTTCCTTTTTTCGTGCAAGACGCGCAAGGTTTACAGAGGTGTCAAGCGTTAAATCCATAACTTCAAGACGCTCAAAAATTCTTTCTTCCACTTCAAAAAACTGCTCGAAGGTGTTGGCGTCATCAATCTTTTCAAAATAGCCGTCAAATGCAGTGAGTTGTTTTAGATAGTAGTTCGCAACAAGTTCCGACGAGTCTCTTAAAATTTTTCTGTTCCTAATTAAAAATTCGTTTAGTTTTTCTGTTAAAATAAGTTTATCCAAGGTTTCAGGTCGAAATTTCTTTTGTGCGGTTGTTAAATTGGCACTGGAAACAATTTTGGCATATTTTTCAGTTTGCTCGTCTGACGCATAACTTAAAACTGTTGCCCAATCTTCCATTTCGGAAATTTTCACGCTGGAAGTTATTAGTTCGCTTTCATTTTTTGAATGTGTTTTAATTTGAATAAGTTGCCAATAAAGTGAAGCGTTTTGCTTATCGTTTTTAATGGCAAGCACAAGATATTTTTCTGCAAGCGAAAAGAAGCCCTCGCTTTGCAAAAATGTGGCAATTTTGATAAGTGCATTTTGCAAAAACTCTTCATCAATATATGAAAGATAAAAATCCAGTTGCTCTTCTGTTGCCTTTATGTCGTAAAACGCCACATTTAAAACAAGGTCGCAAATGTTAATTAAAAACGCCGACCTTTGCTTTTTGTCGCAATATTTTAAAATATTTTCAAGGTCTTTTGAATTTCGATAGGTCAACTTGTTTTCAGTGGTGGAAAATTTTTTTAAAAAAAGTGCAAAAAGGCTACCTGCGTGACCTGCGTTAAACGACAAGATTTTGTTATAGTATTTGTCGTCGCCCGTTTTTTGCGCAAGTTGAAAATAGAAGTTTATTAATGTTTCGGTGTCGGAAAAACTTTTTTCAATTTTCTCAATAAGTTCGCTGTTGTTTGTTTCAAGCGCAAGATCTATGGCACTGTCAATGAATTTTTGCCTTGAAGAGTTGTTGTAGGCAGAAAGAAAATCAAAATATTTTAAATAGACATCGACATCGTTTGTTTTTATGATTAACTCTTCCCAATTATTAACAAATTGGTCGGCAAAATCGGAGGAGGAAAGTTTGATGATATTTTCTAAGACCTCTTTGTTTTTAAAGTGGTCAAGGTCTTTGAAAAACTCCTCATCGTCCTTAATTTTAAGTTCGCATAAAAGTGAGGCATAGTAAAGTTCGCCTGTTTTATTCTCCTCTTCCGAAAGAAGTTTCTCTGCTGTTTGAAAGTCGCCATTTTTGATGCTATAAAAAATCCATTTAGTCTTGTTTTTGTCGGATAACGGCATATTTTCAATTTTGTATTGCCCAAGTTCCGTTGGCTCGACAACTTGAATGTTGACATTGTTAATTGGTTCAATTTTCTCAACCGTCTTTTTCTCTAAACTCACGCTTTCGTTATAGTTTCTTTCCACTGCAGTTTTCACAAAAACGCTGAGATTTTCTAAATATGCCATATCGCTTGCTAAATATAGCCGTTGAACGTTTGGAAATGCCTTTTTTATCTCATCAATTGAAACATTCTTATCATTAATAACCACAATAAAGCTGGAAGGAAAACGCTCTTTGGTTTTTATTCTGTAAATAAACCTGTCCGTTAAATTTTTGAAAGAGGAATTGGTTAAATCTTCCGCTTTTTCCACCACAAAAACTTCAACTTTGCTGGTTTTCACCGCTTGATATAGATACGCCTCTTCTGCGTCAATTTTTTGCACTGAACTTGGAAGAAAAATGCGAAAATTTTCCAATTTCTTTAAAACATCTTGAAAGTTTTTTATTGTTTCATCACCATTTAAAAGAATTTCAAAAGGTGGCAAATTTTGGGCGTTTTCTTCATATTCTTTTTTAATCTTTTCCACAAAATTTGCTTGCTCTTTGAAACTTTCGCCCACCTCTTTTGGTGCCAGTTCCACCGCTTTTAAAAAATCTTTATCCTCTAAAAAAGAAGGAATTTCCTTCCCGAAGAAAGCGGGAGTTTTACTGTTGTTATCGGCAAAAAACACCACTTTATGTTTTGCTTGCAACAAACCAAAATATGCCTCATATGACTTTGGATAAAGAAGTAAAATTTTTTCAAAGGCTTTTTGCGCGGAAGAAAAATCGTAGTTCCTAAGTTTTTCATAGGCATTAACAACCAAAATTTCTTCTTCCTTGCTGGCATAATCGTCAACATAAATCGTGCCACAAAAAAGGCATTTGACCATGTTCTGCCCAATTTCCACATACTTTTTTCCGCCACAATTATTGCAAACTCTTTCTCTCAATTTTTTCTTCTTCTACTTTTTCTTTTTAATTTTTTTAATCAACCCTTCCACATCAGCGTTATATTTTTCAAATTCTTTTAACTCGCTTTCTGAAACGCTTGGTGGAAAAATTTTTAAGATGTTGTCGAAGTCCTTGTTTGTGACCTCCACCACCCTGTCCTCTGCAATCGCTTTTAAAAGTGGTTCATCTTTTGCGCGGTCGCAAAGTTCCTCGATGTCAGCACCGCTGTAAAACTTTGTTTGTTCCACAATTTTATCTACATCAAAATTCTTATCCACTGGCACATTTTTCATGTTCTTTTCAATCATGAATTTTCTTGCTTTTTTGTCTGGAAGAGGAATGTATATCTTCTGTGAAAAACGACCACTTCTTGTGGCAGCACTGTCCACATCCCAAGGCCTGTTGGTTGCGCCCAAAAGAAGAAGATTTGGATTTCTTCCTGCAAAGCCGTCTATCTGTTGCAAAAATTCGTTAACACGCTTATCGTTATGTGTGTCGTTTCCGCGCTTGCCAAGAAGCGAGTCCATTTCATCTATAAAAATTATGGCTCGGTCTTGCTTATTCGCCTCTTCAAAAAGCGAGTTTATGTTCTTTTCGCTTTCACCCACCCATTTGCTGACAATGTCAGAGCCTTTGACGGCATAAAACTTAGCACCAACTTCGCAAGCGATGGCTTTGGCAATCAAAGTTTTTCCAGTGCCGGGAGGTCCATACAAAAGCACCCCACCGCCTGTTTTTTTGTTGTAGAGTTTATACTTATCTGGATAAAGAACGGGATTTATCATCCTAATTTTTATCGCTTTTTTAACATCTTCTAAGCCTGCAACATCCGAAAAATGCACATTTGGAATTTCTGCTTCCTTCCATTTTTTAACTTCATCATCTTCCGCTTCCGATTTTTTCTTTTCTTTGACTTGGTCGATGTTTTCAGATAACTCCACAATTCTTCTTGCCCTTGTCATTCGCGCTTCTTTCAAACTTCCTTGGCTTAGTTTCGCCATTTTCATCATGGTTTCGCCAGCAAGCATAAAGTTGCGTTTTGCAAGCGTGAAGTTCCCCTTTTCTTTCGCCTCTTTTCCCTTTTTCATGTATAGGTCAAAGGTGTTTTGAAGAAGTTCAATATCTTCCACATTTCCTCCTAACTTTCGCTGTCAATCTTTTTCTTTAATGCTTCAATTTCCTTGTCGATATCTTCACTAGACAAATTGTCCTTAGATGCTTGCTCGTTTATGTATTTTTCAAAGTCGTCTGCTGTTATATCTTTTCCGTCCTTTGCTTTGCCCGCTTGATTAAACGACTCTTGGCTAAGTTCCATGAAAGAGTCGATTTGTTCGGTTTGAGTTTCCACTGCCGTGATTGCTTCTTCAAACTGTGCTTGAATTTTTTCAAACTCTTTGGCGTCGGCAAGTTTACTCATTTCCTTGCTGATAACACTCATACTACGCAAAAATTCGGTGGTCATCATGGTGACATCACGCATTTGAGCGGTGATTTCAAAATTGAGTAGCATCTCTTGAGCGCGTTTTTGTTGTTGCACAGTCATGCGATAGCCAGAAAGTGCAAGATTAAATTGTGGCTCTAAATTTTTTTCTTTTGCGCGTTTTGCAGCGTCAATAAACACCTGCTTTTGCTCTTCCAAGCGGTTGATTTGCTTGTTCATTGAGTTGATTGTTCTTTTAACAAGCATCTTTTTTTCAATTTCCTTTCTTTGTTTACTTTTAAATAATCCCATTTTTTACTCCTCCATTTTCATTTTTTTCTTTTTGGTCTTATTTTCCTCTGCGCCAATAATTTCTTCGTCTTTCTGCCCCTCTTCCTTTTCAAAAGCGGTCAAGATGTTTTCCTCGCTCTTTTGCATACCATAGATGCTTTCATTCTTGTCATATGCACCTTGAATTTCGTTGAAAAGGTCGTCTGCTGAAGTTAAAACATCCTCACTGGCAATTCTGGTTTCAAGCGCCCTGTTTAAAAACTTTGCTAAGCCCTTTTGGTCGGCAAGAAGTTCGCTTAGTGGCACTTTGGTTTTGGTTTTAAAAAAGGTGTTGCTGTCGTAGGCGTCTTTAAGTTTGTTCATGAGGCGAATGTTGTAAAGTAAATACATGCCTCTTTGCATGGTGCTTTCCTTTTGCTCTTTCAAATGGCTTATTTTTTTGGCATAGAAAAGTTTTAAATCTTCCGTTTTTTCCTTCTTGCCCTTATCCATAAGCATGTCGATTTCCTTTTGCATCTGAAAGATTTCCGCTTCCACCGTGCGTTCTTGCCGTTCCAGTTCGCAAATGGAATTGACAAGGTCCTCGCGATTTATCTTTTTAAATTTGTTTCTTCTAAATGGCCACCACATATTCTCTCCTTTTAATAGTTATCCCCTTCGTTAATCTTTTTTATTTCGCTTGTCAAGTTTTCAAAGATTGCTTTTTGTGTTTCATCGGCATAGTTCAAAGCGTTTTCGTATTCCTTTAAATAGACGATGTTCTTATACAATGTGGCATTGTGTTTAAGCGCCTGTTCGTTCCTTATGTGGCACTTGCATAAGATTAATCCCCAAAAAGCGTCCGCATTTTCTGGGTCGGACAATATCACCATGTCGAAATTTGTTTGTGCAAGGTCAAACAAGCCGTCCGCAAGGTTTAAATATCCAAGTTTTAATTCCTTTAATGTGCTTTCCTTGTCCATGCAAATTTTGCTTACTTTAAGTTCTCGTGTCATCCTTCAAGTTCCTTTATTCGCTGAGCAATAAACCCTTCCACTTCTTCCATCATCCGCCAAATTGTTTCTGCGTTAACATCCTTTGTTATTTCAATTTTCATATCATCAAGACGGCTGGAAATTTTCTCGTCAATCACCTTAACCTTTGGATTTTTTGTTGGATTTAAAAATCGTATCTCATCTTTAAGTTCCACAAGTTTATTGCAAAGTGTATCGTTGCCGTCAGCAAGTTTAATCATGCTTTCAATGTTCTGCACATTCTTTTCAATTTGTCGCTTGTTTGTGATAACTGTGTAAGGCTCTTTCTTGGTTGGCGATTTCACCTCTCTCACAAGGAAGAAAACCGACAAGCCAACAATAACCACCGCCAAAATGATGTAAAATATTGTCATTCCCACTAACTTTCACCTCAACATTATTTTTTTTAAATTTGTTTTTATTATTCCAATTTTTGCCCGCACATAAAGCAAAAACGCGCTTCTGGCGGATTTTGTGCATGGCAATTTAAGCACTCTTTTTTACTTTCAAATTTAAATCCGCACGCAGTGCAAAATCTGGCATTTTCATCAAGTTCCGCACCACACTTAGAGCAGAGTTTGGTTTTCTTTTCGCTTCCAAGTTTGGCAATCTCCTCTTCATCAAAAACGATGTTAGCAATATTGAATGAAACAACATTAATGCCATAGTCTTGCGAAAACAAATTGGAAAGTTTTGGCTTGATGAGATTGGAAATTTCTTGCTTGTGAAGATAGATATCTTGATAGGAAATTTTGTTTTCTTTAATAAACCTCACAACACTTTCTTCCACCACCGAAACCACTTTGCTCATAAGCCTGTCTTGTAAAGCGTCGCTGGTTAAAACCTCATCTGCGCCAACAAGATATAAAAAGCACTTTCTTGGGTCGCCCACTTGAACTTCAAAGTCGCCACTCATACCAAGAGAATATCCGCCTTTAAAAATTGGGTCAAATATCTTTATCTTGTTTGGCGTTCCCCACAAAAGTTTCAGTTTCGCCGTGCGACTGACAAAAATAACTTCCAGCGTGGCATCCTTTTCAACATCAAAAAGGTCGCCAAGCAAATATTTACCTTTCGGCAAAGTTTGAAGCATTTCGCCGTCTTTCAAAATTATGGCACTGTGCGTTTCAGGAACGAGAAGAGTGGTTTTTGGAGAAGCATCTTGAATGACGCTTCTTGTGAACAATTTTTCGTTGGTTCCATTAAACTTGTAAACTTCCATATCTTCCTTTTATCCAATTTAATTATATCAAAACAAAAAAGAAAAAGGCAAACAAAATACATAAAAAGAAAAAGATGCCTTAAAATTGCACCTTTTTCCATGATTTTGCTTTTTGCATTAAACTTCAACAAAACTAAAATGTGGTTTTATTCTGCAAAGAAACTTGAAAAATCAACTGTGTAAATAGCCACGGTTTGTTCTTCGCCTTCAACTGCTGGGCTTGTCACTTCAGCTCTCCAAATTGGAGCGTCAGCATGAAGAGCGATTTCGCCATTGGTTAAGCCAAGAACGTATTCTTTTTCGCCAACAACGCCATTGTAAGAAGTTTCTTTGATGTTGGTGCCATCAATTTCGCTTTCAACAAATGCTTTGTTTTGTTCGTCAGCACTTCTCCAACCACTTATGATAGTGGATTTTGGTTCCATTTTGATGGTCACAATAACATACTTAGAGCCTTCATCAACATTTCCCCAAGCGGCGCCTTGTTCCGCGCTCATTGTGCTTGCCGAGCCAGATGCAACAAAGTGGTCGTTTCCTTCATATGTAATTGTGAAGTCGTCCGAGTTCTTCCAGTCATTTCTGCCACCAAAAGAAACTTGTGTGTCTTGTTTTGTGGCAAAAAGGTTGCCGTTCACATCCTGCCCACAGCAAGCACTTAGTGTTAAGCAAATCATAAGCGCCATGACAAGACATACAACTGCCGTCACTCCTCTTTTCAAAGTCAAGTTCATCTTTTACCTCCTTTAAAATTAAGCACGAAAAGATTTTGTCTTTCCAATACCTTTATCTTATTTTCTTCATAATTTAAAATTTTATGTATCTCTCACAAAATTATCTGTCAATTTCTATGCACACTTTTCGGCGTTTTAAATATGATGATAATGTGAGAAATCACAATAAAAGTCGTTTACATAAGAAAAATTTTTAGGAGGCACAAATGAACTTTTTTGGAGGCTCTAATTGTGGCGACATGGGAAGAGATTGCGGTAATTGCACAAACTTTGGAAACTGCGGAAATGATTGCTGCTCCCTTATCTTCTTAATCTTATTATTGCAATGCTGTGGCGGTTGCAATATGAAAGGGATTAATGTTGATTGTGGCACAATCTTATTCTTACTTCTTCTTTCCAACTGTGGTTGCAAATAATAAACCCCATATCCTTTAGGAAAAGTAAAACAAGACAAAGAGCATATTAGGAAACTAATATGTTCTTTTAATATTGTGAATAAACTTTATTAGTAAATAAAAAAATCTTTGAAAAACAGTTTACTTTTTTATCAAAAATATGTAAAATGGAGATATAGGAGAAAAATATGAATGTAAAAAAGAAATTTGGCGAAAATGCTGTGCTGGTTTGGAAAGATAGAAAAAGGTTTTGCGGTATGCCTCTTTCTTTCACAAGATACTATCTCATTAAAAATGGAGATATTTGGTTTAAAACCTTCCGCGATGTTGGTTTCTTTTCCACACATATTGAAGAAGTGAATTTATATAGGATGTATGATATTTCTCTTTATCAGTCTTTTGCAGATAAAATTTTCGGCACTGGCACAGTCACATTATATAGTAATGACGAGCGTCAACCTAAACTCATATTAAAAAACATTAAACGCCCTTTCCAAGTCAGAGATATGTTCTCTCAACTTATTGAAGAAGAACGAAAAGCTAAAGATGTTCAAGTGGCAGAAATTCAAGGATAATTTGTTTTATAAAATTTTCACAATAAATCACTTAAACAAACCAAAAATTTGGATTTTTTAATCAATCCAAATTTTTTATTTTTTTTGCTGATTTTTCTTGACAAAGAAAAATAAATATGTTATCATCATAAAGCATTTGGGGGTGTGGCTCAGTTGGCTAGAGCATCTGCCTTGCAAGCAGAGGGTCATCGGTTCGAATCCGATCATCTCCACCAGTAGTATTTTTGGAAACACAGCATAACAATATGTTGTGTTTTTTTCTTTTGTTAAATTTGGCTTGTGACTCAATATGTTTCAAAAGTTTAGTCAAAAGTTTAGTCAAATCGAGGGTATAAATCGACCTCATGTTATGGTATTTTTCCTTCTATTTAGAAACAATTTTAAAAATTATTCAAGGTAGTAAAATTATGGTTTAAAAAAGTTTTTCCTTATTAAATTTTGTCAACCTCAGTTATCCACATTTCCACATTTTTGAAGTGGGAAAAATTTTTGATTTATTAAAAATTAACAATATTAACACGCCTTGCATAAGTAATGCCATGGAAAAATATGAGGACGAGAAACTTCTGGAAAACTATGAGGAAATGGCTCGTGCCTATTCAAAATCGTTAAAAAACAAAGGTTTTGTTTTCATCAAACTTGAGGATGAAGAATTTTCCATGCTTATTGATGAAATAAACATCATCTTTGCCAAAATTTTGGCGACATTTGAAAAATTATCCTCTTTTATTAACTGCAAAGTAGCAAAAAACTTGACTGAAAAGCAAATTTCTGCTTTCAACGAGAAGTTTCATCATAAAACTTCTGCTTGTTTCAACTTTGTTCAAAACGCCACCTCTGCTTTTTTAACTTTAATTTCGCTGGAAAACACTTTGACACTTAAACTTATGATTTTATCCGTCAAAAGTGGCGAACTTGAATTTTGCCATGAAATCATAACCGCTCGCGCCCATGTTTACGCCAACAGTTTTTCTTTAGAAGGTTTTGTGCTTCAAAATTAAATTTTTAAGTTCAATTAAAAAGCAACAATTAAATTATTTCAATATTCCTCTGCAATCTGTGTGATTTGTTTGACAAACATTTTCCATAAAGTTATAATCTTTTTGGAGGATGAATGAAAAGAGATAACAAGTTTTTCGCATCGCTAATAGGAATTATAGTTTCAAGTTTGCATGTAATTACTTTGGTTTATTACATCATCTCCATGTCAATTCAAATCACCAGCAAAGGCATAAGCGAAGATATTGGTTATTTGGAAATTGCATTTTTCGCCGTGCAACTTGTGATTGTTTCGGTTGCTTTGGCGTTGTCAGCAGTTTGTATGCGCTTTTCCAAAAATTTCGAGTTAAACGAAGAAAACAAACGAATTTTGATTTCCACAATATCTTTTGATTTCATTTTGGCTTTTCTGTTTTTTGTTAGTGCTTTTGCAAACGCGGAAATATTTTACATCATCTTTTGCGTTTTAAGTTGTCTTTTAATTTTGACTAGTGGAAGTTTGCTTCTTATAGATTTAAACGAAGAAATTAAAATTGCCAAGCAACACAAAGAAAAATTGGACAACGCCTATTTATATGAAAATGAAAAAAATCATGAAAATAAAATAGATAAATAATTAAAAAACGCAAAAAAATGCGTTTTTTTATATTTTTTTGCTATTTTTTTATTTATTTAACTTTTTTATCATTTCGCTTTATTTTAAACCGAAAAAAATATTTATAAAAACAAATAAAAATTTTGTTTTTTAATATTTTTTTGGTAAAATAAGTGTGGAGGAATTTATGGAAACTTGGATGACCATTTTAACCATTTTAATTGTTTTGTTTTTTCTTGCAATATTGGCTTGGTTTGTGTATAAGGATTATAAAACCAAGGGCTTTGTTAAATACACCACGAATATAATTTTTAAAAACTACAATAAAAAAATTGAAAAAGTGAAATCGCTTTTTAAGAATGAAAAATTAGATAAAATTTTAGACGAATGTAAACTCAACATTGACACAGAAACGGCAAACGAACAACTCATTTTTGAAAACATCAAAATGATAGACAACTTGGAAGATAATTATGAACTTCTAAAACGCGTGCAAAAGGAATTTAAGCATAAAGGTCATGTGGAAGATAAAATCAATTTATTAAAACGACCAATTAAAATTTATGACCTAAGCGATTTTGTCTGTTCACCTAAACATCCAAAATATCGCGCAATAACCGAATTTAAACAACACTTGCATGAAGTTTACATTGATGATGACTTTAAAAAAATTTTAAGTGCCACACCCTGCTATCAATTTGGCGAAGTTTTCATGTTCCTGCCAAAAAACTTGCTTATGATTGACAAGGAAAACATCTTCGCTTCGGAAATTGTGGAATATGACAAAATTAACATCAAAGTTTGGCTGAAAGATGAAGAGTGGGTAGATTTTGACGGAACTTACAACCTTGAAGAAACCGAGCATCACCTCCCAGAAAATGCCGACAAAAACGACCTCAACATCAAAGAGCAAGTGAAACAAAAAAACTATGTTTTGTCGCTGTCATACAACAATATGACCTATGACGTTCTTCAAAGCGAAGTTTCTCTAAAACGCCAAGAAGAAATGGACAAACTCACCACCAAAAGATTTTAAAAAAATATGCCGATATGGCATATTTTTATTTTTAATTAAAATTATTTTTAAATAACTAATTGTTTTAGAAATCAAATGGATTTGAACTTTTAAGAAGTTTTTTGTTGCGTTCTTTGATGTCGTAATAAACTTTGTCCTTATCGATTGTTCTAACAACACCAGTGTCAACAATCGCATCATTTCTATGGAAAAATGGAGTGTCAAAGTCGCCAGTTAGTTTGATTTTCATTGGTTGACTGCGATAAAGTTTAACGATGACCGTTCCAAATGGAAGTTGTCCAAGTTCATAAGGTGTGATAAGCGCCCTTGTTGTTCTTTGAACAGAAGTGCTTTTTGTGGTTTGCTCTGGCTTATCACCTTTGGTTTTGTTTTCTTCTTCATAAAGAAGTTGCACATCACCGCAACGCTTTGAGAAATCCTCACGCGTGTTCTGGTCATCCGTTCCAATGAAAATTTGTGCGTTGCAGTTTCCTTTAATGGTTTCCGCCGCCTCTTTGCCATATTTTGATTCAAGTTGCGTGTAAGACTGAATGGCAAGTTCATACAAAATGTTTCTGGAACGCGAAACGGTTATCATGGAATCGAATTTTGGAATTGGTGGCAAGTTTCCAAACTCGTCCAAAATGAAATAGCAGTGACGAGGAAGTTTCTTGCTTGGATAGGTGTTAGTTTTATCCACCAAACGCTTATACAATTGCGAAATGCAAAGGTTGGCAAGCACATATCTTTCTTCCTTATCGTCAGGAATGACGATGTAGAACACGGTAGGCTTGTCAGTAAAACCTGAAAAGTTTATGTCGCTTAGCGAAGTTAAATAGGAAATACCTCCGTCCTGCATAAAGGAAATCTTACCGCTCAGCACTGAGAAATATGACTTCGCCGTGTTTGCCGATGTGTTGACAACGTTTGAAGTTAGTTGTGGCACTTCGCTTTTTCTTTCATCTCTTCCTTGCAAGAGGTATTTTTTTAAGGTTTCGAAAGGATTATCTGGGTCAAAGTCACGATAGTTGATAATTCTATACAAATTATAGAAATTGAATTTTTCAAGCGTCATGCCAAGGTCAGGATTGGCACTATCTTCCAGCATCGCCACCATACAGCCATACATGAAGTCTTTTGCACCCTCTTCCCAAGTTGGATCTTGGGCTTTACTTTGTGGGCAAAGAGTGGAAGCGATTTCTTTAAGTTCACCAAAGGCTTGGTCTTTCAAGATATCCTCTGTGCTTGAAACTGCTTTTTTGAGTTGCTCAAGGTCTGGATAAGCCATGCCTTTGAAGCCATACCATTCTTTGCCATACTTTTCACCCGGAATACGCTTATATCCAGAACGCTCTGGCGTGGCACCATTTGTGCATTTTTTGATGTTGTTTTTAAGATTTAACGCCTCTTGATACACCTCATACGCATGCCCCATTGGGTTCCATCTTGATGATGTAAAAGGGTCTCTTAAGTCATATTTATATACGCGATACCCCTCTTCTTTCAATATGTTTGAAGTGAGTTGGAAAAGTTCGCCTTTAGGGTCAGAAATGACCATATCTGGTTTTTCACCCGAATGCCCCAAAACGCGAATTGTTGGAATGATGCTTAAGTGCGACTTACCAGACGCCGTTGCACCAATGACCATGGCGTGAAACTCGTCTTTCATGTTGACAACATATTTTCCATTAATAAGCGAATTTTGAAAAACGATACCAGTCTTCTTGACCGACGGAAGTTGCGACCAAGTGGTGCTTATCACGCCGAACTGCGACCTGATATCATCTTGCTTTGTGAGAAGTTTAGCGTTGAACGACAAATCCATCTCAATTCCTTCTGCCGTTTTACCAGTTGTTTTGCCACTGACATTCCCTGATTTCTTGCTTTTCCCCATAAAAGCAAAAACTAAACCTAAAACCGCACCTGCACCCAGCCCAATAAAAGCATAGTCGGTTGTAAGTGCATCCACAAACTCGCCAGTTGCACCAGTGAAATAACAAATGCAAACTCCAGCCACATAGCCAAGAACTGCCATAACTAAAAGCAAAAGCACCTTTTTGCCAAATCCACTTTTCTTTTTTTCTGCCATATCCACTCCAATATATATTATTTTAACTATTATAACAAAAAAAATCAACTAAAATAATAATTATTTATTAATAAAATTTTTTTTAATTACTTTGACATGACTTTTAATTTTGATATAATCATTATAAGGAGGATTATATTATGAATTATCACTATAACACACTTGCATACTTACAAGAGGACTGGACTCTTATGTGCGAAGATGAGGAAAACCTAAACAGCTATTTTAAGGGAACACTTAAAAACATGGAGAAGGTCTATCCTTTCATCTATGAACTTTACTACCTTCGCGAAGACACACAAGACAAATATCCAGACATAGGCTATAAAGCACACATCGCCACTGGAAAAAATTCGGAGATGATTGTGGAAAGATATATGGAGGACGCCGATATCAGCATCCGAGCGTTCGACAAATCTTACAAAATCAACGAAAGAAACGACAGCCAAAATAAAAGCGATTTGAATTATTTAAGAGAACTTGTTTCTGCTATTGACTATGTGGGAACAAGTTTGAATAGAACTTATGCCTCTGGTGATTACTATAAGGCAAAAAATTCTAAGACGAACGATTTATATCTTGCTCTCCAAAACGCTTTAGAGAAATATGTGGAAAACAAGGAAAACTGTGAAAAAATCAACTTCTTGAGTGTTTTAGGAAAAGAAAACTACGAGCGTATGCAAGCAAGAAATAGATATAAGGCGTTAAAAAGCGTGCTTATTGCACAAAGCAAAATTCCAGCAGAGTCGGAACAAATTAAATATCCAAGGTCGCTTGCTGAATTTGAAGTTATTCGTCCAGAAGTTGAAAGACTTTATGGCGAAATTAACAACAATAACAACAGCATCAAAGCAAAACAAGCAACATTAAGCAAACTTTATGAAGGTATGAACTATGTTAAAGGGCAATTAGCTAAGAAAAAAAGTGAATTTTGTGCCACCAAAGAGGAAAAAGAGTTGAATAATTTGGAATGTGACACTTTAAGAGCTAACATTAACATTTTCAAAACCAATATGAACATACTTGTTAAAGAAATCAATCTTCTCGAAAAAGGCTTAAGCACAAAAGAGAGAGATAACCTCAAAAGAATCGCTGATCTATGCAACAGGAAAACCACTTATATCGGTTTGCAAAACGAAACGGCAAGAATTAAATAATTTTCGAACTAATTTTAAAACCATGCTGATGTGAATTTATTAAACACCGCATGGTTTTTATTTATGCTTAAAATAGCGAAATAAAATTTCATATTTTAAAGTTGACAAATTATTTTGAAAGAATTATAATTGTTAATGCAATTTCAGTATGCTTATGCTCCCATGGTGTAGTGGATAACACAATGATCTTCGGATCGCATTTCAAGGGGTTCGATAATCCCCATAAAAAAATTATCATTTTGCTCCACTAGCTCAACTGTATAGAGCATTGGTCTTCGGAACCAAGGGTTGGGGGTTAGAATCCCTCGTGGAGCACCATAAAACCCAATACTAAAGGGACTTCTAGCGATTTTTGACTTCGCTAGATTTTTTCTTTTATGGCAAAAAAACACCCCACAAATCAAGACTAAAATCTTAACTTGTGGGTTCAAATTTTTTAAATTAAAATTTTTTGCAATCATCTCATTTACGAAAAAAGCCCAGTTCACCTATATGATACTTCTGTATCGATTTCGGTGCACTAAGGCTCACTCAGACTTTATCTTTTGTTGGAACGCTAAGGTTCGCTATAAATTTGACATTAAACTCTAACTTCTGTTTTTATTATAGAACAAACGTTTGATTATTGCAAGTGAAATTTAAGAGTTTATATAGCACATAAAAGTTTTCCAAATTTATTCATCATATCTGTTTTGTAAGACATGAGAGAATGTGTGTATCTTTGAAGAGTTATCATAGGATTTTTGTGTCCTAAAATTTCGGAAACAGTTTTAACATCCATACCAAATTCAAGAGCACGAGTCGCAAATGTATGACGAAGTGCATGAAAATTTTTGTATGAGATATCTAGCTTATTTAGTATTCTTTCAAATGTTCGTTGATAAGACCTTGTTCCAACCATTCCATTATTTTTTGTTGTTATGACATACTTTGA
>CALVWC010000019.1 GCA_944364445.1 uncultured Clostridia bacterium
CCTTGAATAACCGTGAAGCCCATTTCCACACAAATGTCCATAAACTTGTTGTTGAACCTTGTGAGTGGATGCAAAGCACCTTTTTTCACACCTTTGCTTGGCATGGTGATGTCAATTTTTTCCTTTGCCATGTCAGCAAGAAGTTTCTCTTCTTCCATCTTGTTATTTTTTTCGCCAAGTGCATTTTCCAAATTTTCGCGGATAGTGTTTGCTCTCATGCCCACATTTTTTCTTTCCTCAGGAGGAATTTCTTTCATGTTTCTAAGAATAGCAGTAAGTTCGCCCTGCTTACCAAGAAATCTAACCCTAACTTCGTCTAAGGCTTTTAAGTCGGTGCATTTTTCAATTTCTTCCAAGCCATTTTTTAAGATTTCGTCTAATTTTTCATTCATAATTTTCTCCTTTAAAAAAAGTCGCCCCATATATTAGGACGACAAAAATCGTGATACCACCTAACTTCGCGTTAAAACGCCTCATTAAAGCAATTACGCCTGCCACGCGACAACCCCTACACAGAAACATCCTTCAAGGTGCAACTAGAAAGTGAATTCACTGCAAAATTTCTGCCTTTTTCCAGCAACCAAGGCTCTCTGTAAGAAATCTTAATGCAGATACTGGTCTTTCATCATCGTTTTTCATGGTTAGTATAATCTTTTTAAGAAAAATTGTCAAGCAAAATGAAAAATTTCTTCACTTTTTACGCGAATTATGGCATAATATAGAGATGAAATATTTGAAAATCGAAATTGACGGCATAACGCAAAAGAAAAATATCTATAAATTCTTAAGAGAAAATAATTTCTCCGAGCATTATATTTCGGCTTTAAGAAACAATCTTGACAACATTTTAATAAATGGAAAGCCAACAAATGTGAGAACGGTTTTAAAAAATGGCGATGTTTTAGAGATTGCAAAAAATCCATATAAAGCCACAGAAATCGAGTTAATTGAAAAGCCCTTAAACATCGTTTATGAGGATGAAGACTATCTTGTGATAAATAAACCTTCACTTCTTGCCACAACTCCCACCCGCTCGCATTACAGCGACAATTTGTCTGGCATGATTTGTGCATATATGAAAAAGAAGGATGATAATTTCACTCTGCGCATTATGAACAGGCTTGACAAAGACGCTTCTGGCATAATTTTGGTGGCAAAAGACGCCATTGCATATCAAAAAACTGCGAACATCAAAAAGGAATATTATGCAATCTGCCATGGCATTTTGGAGAAAGAGGAAATCATTGAAAAACCGATATTAACTTTGCAGGAAAATGGTGTAAACATCATGAAACGCGTGTGTGATGAAAGAGGTCAAAGTGCCAAAACCACTTTAACACCAATTAAAACACTAAAAGACAAAACGCTTGTCAAGGCGGAAATTGAAAAAGGAAGAACGCATCAAATAAGGCTACATTCTTCCTCAATCGGTCACGCACTTATTGGCGATAAAATTTATGGCATAGATGACGAATTTTCGCACACATATCTATTTCTTAAAAAGATTAGTTTTGAAAACACCAAATCTTGCAAAAAATATGCTTTCGACTTAGAATTACCAAACGAGTTTTTAGATTTAACCAAGCATAAATAAAATGTTATTAAAAAAAGATGTATGTTTCCATACACCCTTTTCATCAAATAAACTTGCCCGCTTTTACCAAATGAATTTATCCGGACAGGTCGAGCAATCATAGTCGTCAATATCTTTGCCGTTTGTGACGTGCCAATGAGATACTGTTGTGTTCCTTAAAACGCCACCAAAAGTATTTAATCTTGTGTAGCAATATGATAACGAACTGCTATCTGCACAACCAACAAATCCACCGCTATATGTTGCATCACTATCCACTTCACCACGGCTGAAACATGAGTTTAAAGTGGATAGATTCAAATATCCGGCAAAACCACCCATACTTGTTGCCGAATAGGTCGGATAGGTTGTGAAATCAATGCCACCACTGCTGTTTTTCAAAAGCAAATCTTCCGACAAGCCCTTTTGAACATACATATCAAGATTTGCGTAAGAAAGCGGTGTGAACTGCCCAGTGGTTGTGATAACAAAAATGTTATTACTAGCGACATTTTCTCCTCCACCACTAACTTCCACGCTGTAATTTCCAAGTCTTGTTAAAGTGGAGTTGTTTGCATAGCCAACCACTCCGCCAACATTATCAAAACCTTCAACAGTGCCGTCTAACAAAGTTAAATTCTTGATTTCAGCGCCATCCACATATCCAAAGAAGCCAACCTCAGTGCCAGAACCGAAATTAATTTCAAAATTTTGGATGGTGTAATATTGCCCGTCATAAACCCCTCTAAATGGTGTGGAAAGAGAGCCAAGAGGCATAATCAAATCACCGCCAAAGTCGATATTTGCCGTTTGAATAAGTCTTATCCCCTCAAAATCTTCTCCAGCAAAGGCGTTTAGATAATATAGATAATAGAAATCTCGTGCCTCATCGATATACCACATATTTCCCACTTTTTCAATGCTTGAAGAGGAGAAATCCGAAATTGACATAGAAAATACCTTATCAAAATTCACGTTAAAAATCACATTTCTTCCGTTATTTTCAGGAATAATTTGGAAATGCCAACTATCTTGATTTGTCATTACCTTACCATCCATTGTGATGTTCTTATAGGCATAGCCATAGTAATTTATGCCGTCACTCACGAAAAACATAGGTTCATCAATAACAATCTTAATATCGCTGTATGCTTTAATTCTTTCAAAGCCATATTGATATTGATATTTTACACCATTGGCATAGAAAGACAAGATGGATTTGATGTCAACATCGTCCACTCCATTAAGCACCACCTCACCTCTATACCTATTCACCTCAAAATAGTTATACAGCAAGATATTGCCATTTAATATATTTTCATACACAGCACTATCTTCTGGATAGTCTTTCATAAACATGGCAAGGTCATAAATGGTATATTCGCTTAAATCAATGCCAGCATAAGTGCCAAAATCATTAAACAAAGTGTTTCTGTCGCCAAAAAAGTCGTGATAAAGATAGTTTGGTGTTTTGATGAACTTAAACAAATCTGTTATCGGCGTTTCCATAATAAGTTTTTTGTCTTCCTCATTAAGAATGACATCATCGCCTTCGGTGTCATAATAACTTTCAAAAGGTTCGTCAATTGAGTAAACAAATTTATATGTAAACCTCAGCCCGATGTTCAAAACTGCATATCCCTCAACTTCCGTTCCAGTTTCGCTGTCCATTGGCACAATCTTGCCATCTTCAATTTTGAAGTTGGTTTTTTCCACGTCAAGACCGCCAAGAGAAGAAACTTCAAACTTTCCGCCTTCGTCGCCAAAGAAAGTTTCAACAGATGCCATATCTTCATACATATTTAAAAAGTAAAGATTGAAATTTTGTTGCTGAGACGGATCCGAATATTCCTTAAAACTAACACTTCCCGCCATGAATGCCGAGTTGCCGTCTAATACGCGGAAGTCGATATAGTTAAAACCTAGTCCGCTTAAATATGCACTTGTTGGAGAGAAATTGCCATTATCATCGAAAGCATTTCCAATCATAAAGTAGTTATAAAGATTTATGGTAAAATATGGTGGATAACCAGATTTAGTGTTTGCAGGCACAGCAGTAAGCCCACGCCCTTTAATTATCTTTCTGTTATTGCTAAACTGAGTGTCGCCAGTGTGGCGCCTAAAATAAAACGTATTTTCCTCTTGCGTGTCATTTGCACCCCAAAGCCAATAGAAACCAAGTTTGCTCATACTAGTAGGATTGGTTATCCAATAAGTTGGCGTTAACAGTTCTCCAACATAATGCGAGCCGTTACCGTCGAAAAAGTAAAAGTTTAAGTCTCGATCTCGAAAATCTAGTTGATAATTTGTTTCATATATATCACTAATATTGCCATCCTCGTCAACTGGATAGAATCTTGGTTCTGTGTTTCCACGACTCCAAATTTGAAAACGATTGAATCCACCCAGCGATCTGTTATGATAGCCATACATAAACTCTGTCTTCACTTCTATTTCGTAAGGTTCTCCAAATCTGTCCGTTTCAAAACTTTCTGTGAAAGTGATTCCTGAATATTGGTATTTTGAAAACACAATACTATAGTTCGTGACCAAATTTCCATCGTCGTCGTATATTTCATTATAAAAATCATAATACACTTCACTAAAACTCAAGTCACCAGGAACAAGCACACTCATTGAGTATGTTGTATTGTTAAAAAATTCTGCAAGGTTAACACATTCATTAGGATTTTCTCCCACATCACCAGCGTAAATTCCACAAAGTTCAAATTCTGCTTCAGGAATAGCAGTTATAGCAACTGATGCTTGATATTTAACTTTGCTATACCCAATATATCCGCTATTACTTGTTTGCTTAACACCACCAATTTCTGTTACCACACTTCCGCCAGTTCTATAGCGATCTAAATGCAAATCGCTTGGCAAATTTCCATTAAAACCAATTCGCTCTGTGTAGTAAACCCTAAAATAAATAGGTAATTCCGGCTCAGGCTCAGGCTCAGGCTCTGGGTCAGGCTCAGGCTCTGGGTCAGGTGGTGGAATTGGTTCTGGCTCATCCTCTCCTGCTAAATCGAATCGGATACAGATAACATTTGGCATATCATATGTGTTTGCTTTATATTCCACTTCGTCGGTTATAAAATCACCCCAATTAAAATAAGGAGTATTAGTATACATACCAACATATTCGTATTTACCCTTGCTATTATTTATTATGCCAGAAATTAAAGTCGATTCATTAACACTTTTCGTAAAAGCATAATCATCCCATGTTTGAAACCCATGACCATCATAACTCTCACAAGATGTTTCATAGCCAAGACCTAATCCATTTAATTCAACTCTTTCACTAGTATATGTGCCGTCCTCTTTTTCGCAGTAAACATTAACATCTACCAACTTTAAATAATCTAAAATAACATACGGCTCGCTTATGCCATCTGCTGAATTATATGCAATATTTGCCCATACACTAGTCGCAGGATTAGTTCCGATTGTAAAAGGTAACTCTTCCATTGCCCCGTCATAATCTATAGGAATATTTTGATATGGTTTACTTTTCATGGCTTTATAACTTCCTGTAAAATCTTCTTTCCACGGAGTTAATGGAGAGCCAGATGCCATCGACTTTTTATTAAAAGGATACCTGATATAGTCATATCCATCTACCCACTTTCCTTGAATGCCATCTTCTATAGATCCACCAGTATATCTGCAATTTTTAATTTGACATGCCCTCCATTCTTGTCCATTATCACAAATTATTCCGACAATTGCATCTCCTGCGAATGTGTTAGTAGTAATACAATATTCTATAAGTCCATATTCAGGACTATCGTCTATATATTCATCGCTCCAGTCGAAAGGAAAGAAAGGAGGGCGTAGATAAGAATCATTAATTCCAACCACTCCTAAAATTCCTCCTGAAGTGAGAGTGTAAGAATCTGTAGCTACATTTCCTGTATTTACACACTTATAAATATGCATAGTCTTCCCTGGATCATCTCTCGTACAACCCTCTGCACTTGTATAGCCCATAATTCCACCAGTATAACCTTTACTATACAAATTTCTAACTTCGCCAGTATTGAGGCAATTAGCTATGTATACATTATCATAAGCAGAACCAACAATTCCGCCAACATAAACAATAGAATCATCATTTTGAGTATCACCTTTAATAGTTCCAAAATTCATACATTTTATTATCTCTAAATTTCTCTCATCACTATCTTCTACTTCTGAATATCCAACAAATCCACCAACACAAGTTCTATTCCAACTACTATTAATATCTATATCAACCATATTTACACAATTTTCAATTAATACACTTCCTGAACCTGTAATAAAAATACTTCCTATTAATGAGCCAGCATATCTTGCGCTTAATAAAGAAGCGCTTGATGATATACTACCTTTGATAATTAAATTAGAAATTGATAGACTGCCATTAGCAATAGATACCGCTCCAAACAACCCCAAATCACTACTGGTCAAAGATAAATTAACGACAGAATAATTATAAAGTGTATAACCATTTCCGTCTAAATAAATTTCCTTATCACCAACACTAAAACCAGATGACAAAGTAGACTGATTGCCTAATGGAGTCCAATTGCTGATTTCTATATTATTTGTTAATTCATAATATCCTGATGCATTTATGCTTTTTAAATCTTCCTTTGAAGATATTTTCCAAGGATTAGAAGGTTTGCCTGAGCCTGAAAGGTTTGCTTGGGCTTTATCTTCATCTTCACTCGTGTCGGTTGTGTTGTCGGTGTTTTCTATTGTGCCGTTGTTATTTGTTTCGTTATTATCGTTTTGTGAATTATTTTCTTCATTATTAATCGTGTTGTTGTCATTTTCATTTGAGGTATAAACTTCCTCTTGAGAAGAGGTTGTGAGAAGGTCTTGATAATTTATTATATTAATTGAACAAAGAGATAATATTGCCGTGAATAACACACAAACAAAAGACATCATTTTTTTTGTTTGGAAAAATTTTCTCATAACTCTCTCCTTAAAGTGTGATTATTGAACAAAAATATTTTAATCGTAAAAAAGCACAAAAGGTTGTTTAAATAGGTTAATATTTATGTATATCTATAGTTTAACTAAATTTGCCAAAATTTGTCAAATTATTTCAATATATTTATAAATTTTTTTTAAATATCCACTTTTTACACATTTTTTGTCGCATAATATTTGAAAATGCTTTTTCTTTCAAATTAAAAGTGCAAGGAAACGCGAGCGGAGCGAGTGGCACGAAGTGCCAAAAAAATTTACGAAGTCAAATTTTTTGTTTCCTTGCACGGAGCGAGAAAAAAGGATGTTTATTAAAACACCCTCTTTCCGTTATTTACTGTTTTTTGCACATTTGCTTGACTTACTGCTTGACTTGCTTGATTTTGCTTCTTTGGAAGCCTCACAGTTTTTTGCGTTTTCTCTGCTTGCTTCAGAATTTGAAGAACAGTTTTTCGCTTTCTTTTTCCCAAACATAGTTTTACCTCCCATTTTTCAAGGAAATATCCTTGTTGCTATTATTTTGGCACTACGATTGGAAAATATACATACGAAAACAAAAAAAAGAAAGAGCTTAATCTTTCTTTTCTTCAACAACTTCTGTTTGAACTTCCACTTCTTTAACATCGGTGGTTGCAGGTTCTTCTTTCTTCTTCTTTTTATTTTTCTTTTCCAGTTTTTCCTGCTCTTCTTTTGCCTTAGCCTCTTGTTCCAGCCTAAGTTTTTCTTCAGCCTCGCGTTTTAACTCTTCTTCGCTTTTAAAAACAGTGTAGATTGCATACGCATCAATGGTCATATAACTTTTGGTTTTTCCGCCAGTTTCAATCACAACAAGTTTTTGAGCATCATCAAATTTAAGTTCTGTGATAGTTCCATAAACCCCGCTGGTCGTTAAAACCTTGTCGCCAACTTTAAGCGAATTTGTTTGTTCTTGAATTTTTTGTGTTTCTCTTTTGTTTTTCTGATTCATCATAATTGGAAGTGCAATAAGCATTAAAACAACAATTCCGATTAAGATATAATTTACAACGTCTCCCATTTTAACTCCTTTTACTTTTTAAAGTAAAACCCCATAAGAAGAATCAAGAAAATGACACAAAGTGGTATTGCAAGTTCATTAATTCCCATGTTGATTTACTCCCTTAATAATATCATATATTTATGCCAAACTCCAAGCAAAAATCTAAGAAAATTAAATAAATTTCCGCTATTTTGATAAATTCAGCAATTTTCGACAAATTTTTATATCTTTTTAGTTTCGATTTCTTCTTTTAACCTTGCAATAAAGTCGTCTAAATTAAGCCCACTCTTATTTTCATTTCCGCGTCCACGAATGGAAACGGTTTTATTTTTCTCTTCCTCGTCGCCAACAATGATAAGATATGGAGTTTTCTCGTTTAATGCCTCACGAATTTTATAGCCGACCTTTTCGTTTCGGTTATCCGCTTCCGCTCTGATTTTCTCCTTTCTTAACCTCTCAACAATTTCATTGACATATTTTTCGTTTCTATCGGTAAGCGAAAGCACCTTAACTTGCACTGGCGATAACCAAAGTGGAAACGCTCCTGCAAAGTTTTCGATAAGAAGCCCAATAAAGCGGTCGATTGAGCCGTATATTACGCGGTGTATCATGATTGGTCTATGTTTTTCGCCGTCCTCACCCACATATTCAAGTTCAAAGCGTTGTGGAAGTTGGAAATCAAGTTGAATTGTTCCGCATTGCCATGTTCTCCCAATGGTATCTTTCAAATGGAAGTCAATCTTAGGTCCATAAAATGCACCGTCCCCTTCATTTATAATATAGCCAAGGTGAAGTTCGTCAAGCGCGCCTTTTAAGGCATTTGTGGCAAGTTCCCAATCCTCATCGCTTCCCATGCTGTTTTCAGGACGAGTGGAAAGTTCGACATGATATGTGAAATTGAACACTTTATATACCTTATCAATCAAAGAAACCACATTTTTGATTTCGTCTTTAATCTGGCTTGGCGTCATAAAGATGTGTGCGTCGTCTTGCGTAAACGACCTAACTCTTAAAAGCCCACCAAGTTCGCCCGACTTTTCATATCTATGCACAATTCCAAGTTCGCCTAGTCTTAGTGGAAGTTCCTTATATGAATGTGGCTCACTTTTATACACTAAAACTCCGCCTGGGCAATTCATTGGTTTAATGGCATAGGTATCTTCATCAATGGTTGATGTGAACATATTTTGCTTATAGTGGTCCCAATGCCCTGAGGTTTCCCATAAATGACGATTGAGCATGATTGGCGTCATAATTTCCTTATAACCCGCTTCCGTGTGAAGTTCACGCCAATAGTCAATCAAAAGGTTTCTGACAATCATCCCCTTTGGAAGATAGAACGGAAATCCCGGTCCCTCTGGCGACATCATGAAAAGTTTGAGTTCCTTGCCAAGTTTTCTGTGGTCACGCTTCTTTGCCTCTTCAATCATATTGATATGCTCTTGAAGTTGCTTCTTATCTGGATAAGCATAGGCGTAGACACGTTGAAGCATTTTGTTTTTCTCGCTTCCTCTCCAATACGCACCATTGACCGCATGAAGTTTAAATGCGTAGTTTTGCAAGTTCTTACTGCTTTCAACATGAGGTCCTCGGCATAAGTCAAAAAAGTCGTCGCCTGTGTAGTATAAAGAAACCTCTTCCTCTTTTGGAAGTTCTTTGATTATTTCCTCTTTATACTCATTTCCTTTAAATAGTTTAAGTGCCTCATCTCTTGACACAACAACTCGCTTAAAGTCCTCTCCCTTATTGATTATTTCTTTCATCTTTTTTTCAATCACTGGGAAATCTTCTGGCGTCAAGTTTTTATCAAGGTCAATGTCGTAATAAAAGCCATCGTCAATCGCAGGTCCAATTGTCAGTTTTGTTTTTGGATAAAGCGACATAAGCGCCTTTGCCAAAATGTGTGCAAGCGAGTGCCTTGCCTTAAAAATTTTCTCATCTTTAACATTTTTTTCCATATTAACTCCTTTTATGTTTAAAGAATATAAAAAAATCCTTTAAACATCTTATTGTTTAAGGACGATTAATAACCGCGGTTCCACCTTAATTGCACAAATTGTGCCACTCTTTAATGCATCTTTAAGCATGAAAGTGGTTTCCTTTCAAAATTTGTTTAAGTTTTTCACCAACCAACTTTTCTCTAAGCACAAATTTTTGAACATACTTGTCTTTCACTAAACGCATTCTTATTATAGTATAGAGAAAAATCTTTGTCAAGTTTAATGAGGAAAATTTTCAATTTTTTCCAAAGTTCGATTGTAATTCACATTAATTCTGTCATCAAATATCTTGGATAGGAAACTGACAAGTGGCGTTTCTTCTTCACAATATAAATTGATTTTTTTCGGACTTAGGTCGATTAAGGTGGAAATTAACCCTTCTTTCGACAAACCATCGGAATTTACTTCCACATTTTCTTTGGCTAAAACCTTAAAGCCGTTTTCCTTTTCAAATATGGTTATCTCGCTTTCACTTACTTCCAAATTATCAATCAAAAATTTTAAGAGGTCAAAAAAGGCGTCGTCACCGATGAGATAGTCGCTGTTGTCGTTTGCAAGTGTGACAAGTTCCTTCCACTTTTCACGAAGGGCAGAAAGTTTGAAATTATAAAACGACTCTATATGCAAATTCTTTTTAAGTTCCAAATTTTTGCTGATTATATAAAAATCGGTTTCCTTGTCGAAATTAATTAGTGCCTTTTTAAATGCCGTCTGGCTAATTTTTTCGTGCGTTGGGAGGTGTAAGTTTTGGTCTAGGAAGTTTTCTTTGAAAAATGAGCAGACGATTTTTATGATATATCGCTCTAAAATAATGCTCAATCTTCCCCTCTCCACCTCAGGACATGCAACCACAATGTTAAAAGTGTCGAACTGCTCAAAACAAGTTAAAACAAGATTTAACTCTTCCGCTTCTCGTTTTAAACTTTGATATATAAATCTTGCAACTTCCATTTTGGTGGAGGATAGACAAAACTCCCACATATAAACTCCTTCCAAGATATTTTATGCAAGGGAATTAAAAATACTCAAAATTTTATAAAAAATAAATTTTCGTTAAATGTTTGACTTTAAGTCGAATTTTAAGATATATTAAAAGTAAAGGAGAAAAAATGAAAGCAAAGAGGTTAAATTTGTTTTTATTGGCACTTTTGCTTATAGTTCCTGTTTTCTTGCTTTTTGGTTGCGACGAACCAGCAACTTATTATATTGAACTAACATGGTCCAACAGAAATGGCATTGCAAGCGGATATGGCACCTACACCGAGGGCGACACTGTCACATTAACTGCTAGTGGTAAAGTGAATAACAACCGCTCCTATCGCTTTGTGGCTTGGGTATATCAAAATGAAATCATCTTGTCGAATGACGGCGTTTACACAATATCAACTTCTGAGGACAACATGACAAGCACTCTATCTTTCACAGCAACAAGTGCCACAAGCAACAACTATACCGCTGTTTTTGAGGCAGACACTCAACTTTACTACACTTTCTCCTCGCTTTCTGTCACAGCACAAAATGAAGAAATCGAAATAAACTCCAACCTTTTCAATAATGGCTCAATCACGCTGTCATTTGGCGAAAATGCGATGAGTTATCGCGAAGTGTTCAGTTTTAATGGGCAAATTCAAAATGGAACACTGCTAACTCCAGAAAGCGTCAATCAAACGATGAAACTTTCCACCACTTCACCATATCAAGTTCGCCTAACATTAAATGCGGATGGAATAAATTCAATAAACAAAGCCATTCCAATCACATACCCAACCTTGTCAAGCGGAATTACAACCGACACATCTATAGAAGCTTCAATTAATTCTGGCATTATAACCCTATCTTTTGATTTTGAAAAAGTTAATGAAGAAGAAAATGCTGAAAATGACGTGTTTACAGTGTCGATAAAACTTGTTCCATTGACGATTAACGCACAATAACACACAATATATTGTGGTGGTATGCCATAATTTTTAATAATAATAGTCGAATAAATGACAATTTTAAAAATTTTTGTAAAAGTTTGCGAAAATTGTTGATAAAATAATTTTAATATGATATAATATGAACATATGCTAAGGTTTTTTAGCATAAATTAAAAATTAAAAGGAAGCATACGTATGACGAAAGTTCAAGTTGTTTACGATAATTTAACAAAACCTCAAGAAAGTTGTTATAACCTAATTCAAACTTTAGGAATTTATGAATTAAGAGCGCTCGCTCGCGTGTTTGGCGATAATTCTCCAACCACTTCAAAAAGAAATGACCATATCAAAGTGATTATGGACAAAATTATTTCTGGCGAGGATATTAAACCTATCCCTCTCCGCCAAGGAAGACCATATAAGGAACTTTCCAACATTCAAGGAATTTTGGAAGAACTTTCTGTTATCACTGGAAAGGATTACACCCTAAAATCAAATCAAGCAGGCTCTGCCAACAACTCTTTCAAAAAAGTTGTTAACTTTAAACAAGACGAAGAAGAAGTTTTGGAAAAGCACCTTGACCCTATCTATGTCAGCGGAATTGTTTTGAACCGCAGTGATAAGGAATTTTATTTAATCAATCAAGAAAACAATGTGCCTGTTTTAATTAAAAAAGAAGGTTTTGACAGACGCGTTAAAGAATTTGACCGCATCACAGGAACGGCTGTTATTATGAATAACAACCATGACTATCTTCTTGTTGAACTTAAAACAATCAATTATATGCCTGTTGATAAATATGAAGTTAAAGTGGTAAACTTCGATTTAAGCGTGCCAAACAAGGAAATTAACCTTGGCAAATCTAACATCAAAATTGGCGGAAGATATTTGGTTGATTGCGGAAAATTCTTAGATTTAGCCTCCTTAAAATCAATCGTTTCAAGTCTCAAAAAGAATGGAACAAAATGCGTTGCTCTTGTTCCTAACGTTTTGTTTGAAGATATTATTGCACTAAACTCTGTTGGCTTTGACGACTTATTCCTTTTGAAATATAACGACTCCCCTTCTGATTACAACGAAAAGGTCAATGTTTTCATTGAGCATATCAAGAGATTGCAAGAAGTTGGCTATAGTGTCGCCGTTTTTGCACAAGACCTTGTCACAATCGCTCACACCTTGGATGCAGACTTCAAACTGTCTGACAAATCATATTTTGGTCACACCGAAGAAACGGCAACCATAATCAAAAACATCATGATGTTGGCAAAATCCACAAGAGGAGGTTCCACAACCTTGTTTGTCACACATGAAGACAGCGACAACTTTGACCCTCTTTACATAACATCTGTTGGTAAAATTTCCACAAAAATTTCTCTTTAATACCAATAAATTTAAACGCGTCAGTTTTGACGCTTTTTTATTTTACAAAAAACGCCTAATTAAATATGTTATCTTTAAAATTAATTTGACTTTTAGTTTTTCTTTTCATATACTTAACATAGGTGCTTTATGAATTCATTATTTTTAATCAACAACAGTTTTCAACTTTTTGGTTTAACCATCAATTACTATGGCATAATAAGCGCCCTTGGTTATCTCACTGGCGTTATTGTTGTTTGTTTGTTCGCCAAAAAAAGAGGTTTCACCACCGACGACATCATTTTGCTCGCCTGTTATGTCATTCCCCTCGCAATCATCGGAGCAAGAATTTATTATGTCATCTTCTCGCTGGATGAATTTGACAGTTTTTGGGAAGTTTTTGAAATTTGGAAGGGCGGTTTAGGCTTTTATGGCGGACTTATCGGCGGTGCGCTTGGTGTTGTTTTATATTGCCTCATCCACAAAAAGAATTTTCTTAAACTTGCCGATATTGCCGTTTTAGGACTGGTTTTAGGGCAAGGTATTGGTCGCTGGGGAAACTTTGTCAATCAAGAAGCATATGGATTTTATATCGATAACCCGTCACTTCAATGGTTTCCGTTTGGCGTGTATATTGAGCATTGCCACCAAGCAGGATGTGCATGCAGTGGAAGTGGTTGGCACTTAGCAACCTTTTTCTATGAGTTTTTGAGCAATCTAATCATTTTCACAATCTTATCAATTTTAATTTGCAAGGTGAATTTCAAAAACAACGGCATAATCGCCTCCCTTTATCTCATCCTTTATGGCATTGGCAGATTTTGGGTGGAAGGACTTAGAATGGACAGTTTATACCTTGGTCCGTTCCGCGTTTCACAACTGGTTTCCGTGATTTTCATCCTCTGTGGGCTTGCTTACATCATATACTGCATAATTCAAAATAAACGCAAGCGAACTTCATTTGACATCATCATGGACGTGTTGAAAAAAGATTTGAAATGAATTTATAAATTCACATAATTTTAAAGAAATTTGACAAACTAAATTTATGAGAGGAAGAATTGTTGGTGTTAAGAAAACAAAGATACTGAAATTTGTGCTTATCACATATCTTCTTCTTTTTTTAACAGCAATTTTAATAAATATTCTGTTAATTCCAAACTATCCAGCCTTTTGGTTCTTCGCGTTTTCATTTTTGGTTGGAACTTATGAGGTTATGAAAAGTCGCCTGTTTAAACTTGACAGCGGTTTCTATCTTGGAAGTTTGCTGACTCTTATCGGCATAAGCGGATTTATCTTCCTTTTCACAAACACCACGGAATATGTTTGCGAATATCTCTTAACTGATTTCATGTTGGCATCCTTTCTAACCTTTCTCATTTGTGGGCAAAAATTCCACCTTGTTATTGTGTATTCGCTCTTTTTCGCCCTTGTTTTCACCCTATTATTCACATTTTCTTACATTTCTTTGCCAATTTTTATTGCAATTTTGGTGTCATATTTGCTATTATTAATATTGATAATATCAGTTAATGTTTTTGGGAGGAAATAATGAATTTTTCTCAAGCCTATAATGGCTACAATAAGCAAGAAGTTGACGCCTACATTGAACGCTTGAAAGCAGGATATGAAAGCAAAATTATGGACGAAAAATTAAAGACGCTGGAGTCAGAACGCCGTCTTTTAAATTTGAAAAACAACGAACATAAAGAAAAAAGCATACTTGACGCCCTTGATGTTTTGGAAAAAGCAAAACAATTTCAAGAGGATGGCGCCAAAAATTTCTATTCTCTTGTGATAGACAAATTGCAACTTTTAGTTAAAGAGTTGAATATTCGTTTTCCTGACCTAAAACACGATGCAGAGTTTGCGAAAATACTTAAAGAATTTAATGAAGTAATCAAAGAATATAACGAAAGAATTGCCGACCTTAACGCTCTAACAAGCCCAGTCAACTCACCTAACGACAGCATGCGTAGACTTCTAAGCAAAATGCAAGAATACAAAAAGACTCCCACAAAGGAAGTTAAAATAACCACAAATAAAGTGGAAAATCCAACAACTTATAATAATTACTATAAACGCAACAGTTTTGTTTTTAAACCAAAAGAAAAAGAACAAAAACCAGCAGAGCAAATAACCGTTGCTCCTAACATTCCAAAAAACGAAAGCGGATTTGATTTGCAAGAAGCATTAAATCCAAAAATGGGCTTAGATGAAATCATGAAAGCGTTTGATTTTTATAATAACGACAGCAACAAAAAATAACAACATACATTGTGTTATGCTTGCATATCACCACAAGATGTTGATTTAAACTTTTAAGTTGACATAAAATTAAAAGAGCATTTTATTTGTAATGCTCTTTTTTAGGCTTACACTGCAAGCATATAGAACAAATTGACAACAATACCTGATATTACGCCGATTGCAAACTGCAAGGCAACAATCCCTAAACTTTTAAGTGGATGTTTCCTATTTCGGCTAATTAAAATAAAAAGTCCTACGCCTGCTCCTGTGGATAAGCCTGCAACAAGTGCTGGGAAGGAAAGCACGCCTTCTAGCATATATAATTCCACCAAAAAGACGGATGAAGCACAATTTGGAATAAGCCCCACAACGCACGCTATTAAAATTTGGATGTAAACATTGCTCGTTAATATTGTGCGAAAAACATCAATCGAATAAACTTGCAAAACAATTTCCATGATGAAAGTAAATATAAAAAGGTAAAGCATAATTTCAAAAGTATGCTTAAAGGCGTCTAAGAAAATGTTATCCACACAGCAACCATTTTCATGATGACAATCTTCCTCACATTCATCGCTGTGAATATGACCACACTCATGAATGTGATGTAAAATTTCGTGATGTTCATGGGCTTCATGTTTATCATCTAGTGTTTCATAATGAGAATTTTCCGCTTTTTTCTTTCTCATTTTCTTAAATAAATCAACCACAAAGTCAATTAAATATCCCCAAACAAGTGCCAAAACCAGTTTAACACCAATCAAAAGAAGCATACTTAAAATGCTGTCGGGATTTGCAATCATAAGTGGAATTGCCTCATCACTCGTTGCCACAAAAACAGCAACAAGCGTTCCAAGTGTCACCTTTTGACGCGAATAAAGGTCGGCAGTCACACTGGAAAAGCCACATTGTGGAACGCATCCCAAAATTGAAGCATAAAGCACGCTTGTTTTTTTATGTTTACTTAAAAAGCCAGAAAATTTATGGTTATGGTCATGCGAAAGGTAGGAAACAAGAAGGTATGCCAAAAAGAGAATTGGCACCACCCTCAAAGTATCTTCAACTGCGTGCATTAATGCGTGATAAAAAATTTCCATAGCCTCAATATTATACCATTATTTTATAAAATTGTCCAGAATTTACTTTTATTTTTTTAGTTAAAATTTTAACTAATTTTTTGTTTGACTTGTATATTTTATTATGGTATCATTTTAAAACAATAGTTGGAGAGAAAATATGGAAAATGAAGAAACGCTTATTATTCGCAATGTAAATAAAAGTTATAAACTGGATAATAAGGAAACTTTTCAAGCACTTCACAACATAAGCGTTAGTTTTAAAAAAGGTGAACTTGTTTCTATCGTCGGCGAAAGCGGAAGCGGAAAATCCACCCTCATGAACCTCATTGGCGGTTTGGACTCCGACTTCACTGGGCAAATCATCGCAGACGGCGAGGACCTTGGAAAATTGTCCGACAAAGAACTCGACAAATATCGTAAGGATAAAGTTGGATTTGTTTTTCAGTCGTTTAACCTCATCTCTCACCTCTCTATTTTGGATAATGTGACGCTCGCCCTAACTCTTTCCAATGTTGGCGAAAAAGAAAAAGTTGCACGAGCCACAAAAATGCTTCAACTTGTGGGCTTGGAAAAACAAATAAAGAAAAAACCAACTCAACTTTCAGGTGGGCAGAAGCAAAGAGTGGCAATCGCACGCGCGTTAATCAACAACCCAGACATCATCATTGCCGATGAACCAACTGGCGCATTAGACACCACAACAAGTATGCAAATTTTAAAAATCTTAAAAGAAATTGCCGACAGCGGAAAACTTGTTATCATGGTGACGCACTCGGAAAAAGTCGCTTCCATTTCTTCACGCGTTGTGGAGATTTCCGATGGAAGAATAACAAACGACACGCCAAACAAAAACTATGAAAAAGGCGAAAGTTTCAATCTTAATGTGGAAGAAGAGAAAAAAGAGGAAAACAAAAAAGAATTAAAGCAAAACCTTTCACTCTGGTCTGCCGTTCGCCTATCTTTTCATAATATGTGGGCAAGCAAAGTGAAGAATTTTCTTATGGCTTTTGGCGTGGCGATTGGAATTGGCTCGCTTATTTTAATGCTGTGTTTTAGTTCTGGAATTGTCGATTTCATCAACACCACCATGACCTCCTATTCCGACCCAACCATAGTCACCCTTTCAAAGTCGGCAACAATGCAAGATATAGCGTCTTTCACAGAAGATGACATCTCGCAAATTGTGGAAACGATTAATAATGAGGCAAATTTAACTGACTACACACTATCGCAAGAGGATATAACCTATGGCTTCCAAGTTGCAACAATAACACCTATGTTTTCAGCCTCCATAAATTATGATTTTGACAACTCTGGAATTGCTGAATATGATGAAAACGAAACTTTAAGCCTAATTTATCTATACACCACCCCGCCTTATTACAGCGACTCCACAATAGTTGAAGGTGACCTATGTTCGTCAGATATTCCAGAAGACGCTGACTATGACGCTGAAATTATGCTCACTCCTGCAATTTACAATTTTTTTGGTGAGGAAAACCCTGTTGGCAAAATTGTGGAATTAAAGATAACTTATAATGGTTCTATCATTTCTCGCTTTGCAAAAATTTCTGGTATTGTTGACACTTCTGTTATGTCAGGCTTCCCAGTTATGTATATTAATTATGACGCTTTTGAAGAGATTTACAATAGCCAAACCGAAGTTGCTTCATTGTCGCCACTTCAACCTAACACCCTTTACATTCAAACGCCAAGCGAAGAAATTGCCGATGCTATAAATGCTTATGTTAAAACCACCGACAACCCAATTTTTGAAGGTGTTTCAGGTTCGATTGAAGAATCGCTGGCAAATATGTTCACCAATTTAACCAACACCATAGGCTCTGCACTCATCGTTATTTCTGTTATCTCCCTCCTCGTTTCTGCCATTATGATTTTGGTGGTTATGTATATGAGTGTCACCGAACGCACAAAGGAGATTGGCGTTTTGAAATCTATCGGCGCAAGGAAAAAGGATATCAAAAGAATTTTCTCCTCTGAAAGTTTCTTAGTGGGGCTTTTAAGCGGAATTTGCGGACTTGTTTTTGCAGGAATACTGCTTATTGTTGTTTATATCCTTTTGACCACACTTGTCGGTTTTGCACCATTATCGTTTAGATGGTATTATCCATTCATCGCACTTGGCGTATCAATCATAATTAGCGTTTTAAGTGGGCTTTATCCAGCAAGTAAGGCTGCTCGCCTTGACCCTGTGGAATCGCTTAGGAGAGAATAGTGGAAGAAAAAATTCAAAGATTTTTTGAAGAGAACTCCAAACTAAGTTTAATTGAATTTCATAAAAAATTAATCACAACCTCTCACAAAATCTATGGCATTGAAACACCAAAACTTAGAAAATTTGCTAAAACTTTGGCAAAAGAAAATTTTTCATTAAACGAATTTGGCACTTCACATGAGGAAATTTTACTTCGAGGCTTTTGTCTTGCCAATATGAAATTAAGCGATACAGAAACCATTGATGAGTTTGAAAAATTTTCTAATAAAATTGATAATTGGGCAACCTGCGACATGATTGTGTCGACGCTTAAAAATCTTAAAACCGAAAACGGATATAAATATTTTATTAACAAACTTAAATCGCCTGACCCATTTCAAAAACGCATTGCAATTGTTGGACTTATGGACTATTTTATCGACCGCGACAACACAAATCTATTAACGAAAATCAATGATGAAAATTACTATGTTAAAATGGCACTTGCTTGGTATCTATGCACGCTTATTTGCAAAGACTTTGAAAAAGGAGTATCTTCTTTAAAACAATTCACCGACAAGTTCACTCGAAATAAAGCAATTTCAAAATGTCACGACAGTTTCCGCCTAAACAAAGCCCAAAAAGAATTCTTAAAAACTCTTAAAATTTAACTTAATGGTTTTGAGTAAATTATTACTTAATTGTTGATAGATTAAATAAAAAATGAGGAAGGTCAGTACCTTTTGAAACTAGCAAAAAAAACTCAAAATAAACTTGAGTCCTTTTTATATTATACTACTAACGTTTAGATAATCTTATAGTTTATCACCATTAAAGATAATGTCATTTCCAACATTTATTTCTTCAATCAAGTTCTTTTTGTTATAAAACCAATCTTTTTCATTTATATATCTATCAGAGATATAATTGATATTTTGATTTAATGAACCGACCAATGCTCTATTGTTGTCAATTTTCTGCTCATCAAAATAACCATCAATGATGATATCACATTGACTTTTTATATTATCATCAATCTCATTTAATTGATATCCAGTAAAAAGAATTATGCCTAATTCCAAATTTTTAACTTCTTCAAGCAGTTTAACTAAATCAGTTTGTAAGAGTGCTTCATGTGTTTGTTGCGGTGGAATAGGGAAATAAGAATAAAAAAACAGCGATTTGAGATATTTGTATGATATAACAGTAGAAATTTTGACCGTCTGAAATGGCTTGAAATCAAGCATTTTGACGGTTAAAAACAACAAAGTAATGAAAGTATATTAAATCCCTCAAAAACAGGCTTTTATGTTCCACTTTTGAGCAAAAGCATTGGATAAAAATAAAATGAAAAAATTTATATCATATTATCAATAATTGCAGTAACGAGCAGAACAGCATTGACGCACGCGTTGACTGCCGCAGCTTCAAGGAGTGCGGCATTGACGAGCAGCCGACTATTCA